>DAIMCQ010000105.1:0-12881 GCA_036726285.1 Azonexus sp. | reverse complement strand
CGACCGGTACCTGGATTTCCAGCCAGAGCGGCGACAGGCGGGCAATGCGATAGATCAGCGTCGAGGCCTCGACGCGCTGGCCGAGTTGGGCACCTTGTTCGAGCACGACACCATCGAGCGGTGCGGTCAATTCGAGCGGGCCGCCCAGTTTGCCCGCTGCGACGCCGGCCAGGGCCAGGCCCTGGCGCCGTTCGCTGGCCTGCGCCGTGGCTTGGGCGGCGGCGGCGCGAGCGGCTTGCAGGCGGGATTCGGCGATCAGGCCTTCGGCAAACAGTTGTTCGTCACGCTTCAGGTTCTGTTGCAGCAACGCCGCCTGGCTCCCTGACTGCAGTACATCGCGTTGCAGCTCCAGTGCCTGGGGGCTGGCCAGGCGGGCGAGCACCTGGCCGCGTCTGACCGTCGAACCCGGTGCAACGGCCAGCATTTCGATCATGCCGCCGACCGGTGCGGCCAGTACGCGCATCTGCTCGTTTGGTACCACGACCCGAGCCGGCAGCGAGGCCTTGCGGGTGGTGTTTTCATTGCCGACACGTAGGGTTTCTATGCCCAGCGCCTTGACTTGGGCAGCCTGCAATTGCAGCGCTTCGTTCGCACTGGCTAGATTGGCAGCGAGCAAAAGGAAAAGGGCGGGAAAGGAAATTCGTGGGGGCATGGGCGGCGTCGTCGAGAGCGATGACCCATGGTAGGCAGCCAAGGTTAACCGAGCCTTAAACGTCCGGATGAGCTAGGGCGGGGTGTCACGTAACGATTGAGCCATTTGCACCAAATGCAACTCCGCAATGGCCGCAGCAGCGTACAGGAAAGCCTGGATTTAATTGCTAGCCATAGTTTTGCCGACTCAGTCGCCGGTTGGCGAGATTCGGAATGCGACAACGCGTTCCTGAGTGCGCAAGGCTTCCGCCAGCCGAGATGTATTGGCCGGAACGGTCGTCCGGATGATCATTTTGTATTCAAACGAGGTGCTGTCATCGGATACGCGATAACTCATGTTGGCAATCGTGAAGCCGTGTCCTTCGAGCAGATTGCGGACTTCCGTTTCCGACATGGCGTTGCCGCGATCGAAGCGGATTGAATGGTGGGCATAAGAATGCGAGGGCAATTTGGCTTCGATCATTCTGAACACCGACAGTATTCCCAAGGTCAGACCTGTGGCGACGATTGCCGGGTAATAAAACCCGACACCGATCAGGATGCCGATAGCAGCGGTGATCCATATCGAGGCAGCCGTAGTGAGGCCGCGCACGCTCAGACCTTCCTTGAAGATGACGCCGGCGCCGAGGAAGCCGATACCGGTCATGATGCCCTGGGCCATTCGGGTCGGATCGGTGCGGATGGTGTCGAGGGGTACGCCCGGCAACCATTTCCATTGATAAAGCGTGACCAGCATCAGCAGGCTGGACGCCAGGCATACCAGCGTATGGGTCCGAAACCCGGCGGGGCGTGCATGGAAACTTCGTTCCAGACCGATGACGCCACCAGCAATCAAGGCGCCAAACAGATGGAGGGTGATATTGGCGTAATCGGTATCCATGGCAGTTCCTTGTCTGGTCGCGTGACGATGTAAACGATATATCTAGATATATTGTTAAATATCTTTCGCTTTGCCTTCTGTCAACCTCATTTGCTGGTGGCGGCGGGCGAGTATCCCAATCGGCAGGGTTCGCATCGCCGGTATTGCCGTCTCTCGAAAAAAAGCAGTTGACCGGTACGCCACCTTATCTATAATTCAAACGTTCGTTTTATTTAACGAAGCCGCATAAAGACAAAGGAGACTCGCTTGAACAAGCTGATCGTGAAGAAAGCCGCCGTGCTCGGCGCCGGCGTGATGGGGGCGCAGATTGCGGCGCACCTCGCCAATGCCAACGTGCCGGTCGTGTTGTTCGACCTGCCGGCCAAGGAAGGAGACAAGAACGGTATCGTCAAAAAGGCCCTCGATGGCCTCAAGAAGCTCGACCCGGCACCGCTGGCCAACAAGGGCAAGCTGAAGTTCATCGACGCCGCCAATTACGACGAACACCTGCCGCTGCTTGCCGAGTGCGACCTGGTGATCGAGGCCATCGCCGAGCGCATGGACTGGAAGAACGACCTTTACGCCAAGGTCGCGCCGCACATCGGGGCGAATGCCATCGTCGCCTCCAATACCTCGGGCCTGTCGATCAATACGCTGGCCGAGGCCCTGCCGGCCGATCTGCGGCCGCGCTTCTGCGGCATCCATTTCTTCAATCCGCCGCGCTACATGCACCTGGTGGAGATCATCGCCACCCGCAGCACCCATGCCGCGACGCTCGATTCCCTCGAAACCTGGCTGACCTCCCGCCTCGGCAAGGGCGTCATCCGCGCCCTCGATACGCCGAACTTCGTCGCCAACCGCATCGGCGTCTTCTCCATTCTTGCCGTCATGCACCATACCCAGGCCTTCGGTCTCGGTTTCGACGAGGTCGATGCGCTGACCGGGCCGAAGATCGGCCGCCCGAAGAGCGCCACCTATCGCACCGCCGACGTGGTCGGCCTCGATACCCTGGCGCATGTCGTCAAGACCATGCAGGACACGCTGCCCAATGATCCGTGGCATGCCCATTTCACCAATCCGGCCTGGTTGCGGGCGCTGATCGAGAAGGGCGCCCTTGGTCAGAAAACCCGTTGCGGCATCTTCCGCAAGCAAGGCAAGGAAATCCAGGTGCTCGACCTGGCGGCGCAGGACTATCGCAAGTCGGCCGGCGAGATCGCCGACGAAGTCGCCGCCATCCTGAAGGTGAAGAATCCGGCCGAAAAATTCGCCGCGCTGCGTGCCTCGGCACATCCGCAGGCCCAATTCCTGTGGGCGATCTTCCGCGACATCTTCCATTACGCCGCCGTGCAGCTAGAACATGTTGCTGACAATGCCCGCGATCTCGACTTCGCCATGCGCTGGGGCTTCGGCTGGGCGCAAGGGCCGTTCGAAACCTGGCAGGCGGCCGGCTGGGCCGATATCGCCCAGGCCATCGCGGCCGACATTGCTGCCGGCAAGGCGATGAGCGCCGTGGCGCTGCCGGCCTGGGCGCTGGAAGCCGGGCGCACCGGTGTGCATACCGCGCAAGGCTCCTACTCGGCGCGCGACAACGCCTATGTCGCCCGTTCCGCGTTGCCGGTTTATCAGCGCCAGCTCTTCCCCGAGCGCGTGCTGGGCGAAGTGGCGGCCAGTCCGGAAAAATCCGGCGAGACGCTGTTCGAAAACGACGGCGTTCGTCTCTGGACCTTGCCTGCAGTCGATGCCGGCATCGGCATTCTTTCCTTCAAGTCCAAAATGCACACCATCGGCGACGAAGTGCTCGATGGCGTGATTGCCGCCGTGCGTCAGGCCGAAACGACGCTCGATGGGGTGGTGATCTGGCACGAAGCACCGTTCGCAGTGGGCGCCAACCTGCAGCAGGTCGGTGAGGCCTGTGCTGCCGGCCAGTTCGACATCCTGGAAAAGACCGTCGAGAAATTCCAGCGTGCCTCGCAAACCCTGAAATACGCCCAGGTGCCGGTGGTGGCCGCAGTGCAGGGCATGGCGCTGGGTGGCGGCTGCGAGTTCGTGATGCATGCCGGCAAGCGCGTCATGGCGCTGGAAAGCTATGTCGGGCTGGTCGAAGCCGGCGTCGGCCTGATTCCGGCCGGTGGCGGTTGCAAGGAATTCGCCGTGCGGGCCGCCGATTGGGCCGCCCAGTCGGCAACGCCGGGAGAGGTCTTCAGCTACCTGCAGCCGGTGTTTCAGACCATCGCCATGGCCAAGGTGGCGAAGAGCGCCGTCGAGGTCGTCGATTTTGGTTTTGCCAAGCCCTCCGACACCATCCTGTTCAACGCCCACGAACTGCTCTTCGTCGCCATCAAGGAAGCGCGCGCCATGGCCGAAGCCGGTTATGCCCCGCCGCCGCTGGCCCGTGCCATCCCGGTCGCCGGCAAGAACGGCATCGCCACCTTCGAGATGATGCTGGTCAACATGAAGGAGGGCGGCATGATCTCCGCCCACGACTACAAGGTCGCCCGTTCGGCTGCCGTTGCCCTGTGCGGCGGCGAAGTCGAAACCGGCAGCCTAGTCGATGAGGAATGGCTGATCACCGTCGAGCGCCAGCTGTTCGTCGAATTGCTGAAGACCCCCGAAACCCAGGCCCGGATCAAGCACATGCTCGAAACCGGCAAACCCCTCCGTAATTAATCGGGTTCAGGAGACATAGAAAATGAGCAAACAGATTCAAGAAGCCTACATCGTCGCCGCCACCCGCTTGCCGGTGGCCAAGCGCAACGGCATGTACAAGAACGTGCGGCCGGACGACATGCTGGCCGCCGTCATCCGGGCGGTGGTCGCCCAGGTGCCGGGCGTCGATCCGGCGCTGATCGGTGATGTCATCGTCGGCTGCGCCATGCCGGAAGCCGAGCAGGGCATGAACGTCGCCCGTATCGGCGCGTTGCTGGCCGGCCTGCCGATCACCGTGCCGGGCCTCACCATCAACCGTTTCTGCTCCTCCGGGGTGCAGGCGGTGTCCGATGCCGCCAACCTGATCCGCCTCGGCCTGGCCGACGTGATGATCGCCGCCGGTACCGAGTCGATGTCGGTGATGCCGCAGATCATGGGTAACAAGATGTCGATGAACCCGGCCATCTTCGCCAAGGAGGAAAACCTCGGCATCGCTTACGGCATGGGCCTCACCGCCGAAAAGGTCGCGCAGCAGTGGAAGATCAGTCGCGAGGCGCAGGATGCCTTTGCGCTGGCTTCCAACCAGAAGGCCTGCGCCGCGATTGCGGCCGGTCACTTCAATGCCGAAACGACGCCTTACGCCATCCGTGAAAGCCTGCCTGACCTGAAGAGCGGTCAGATCAAACTGCGCGAGCGGATCGCCGAGTTCGACGAAGGGCCGCGTGCCGATGCCTCGCTGGAAAAACTGGGCAAGCTCAAGCCGGTCTTCCATGCCCGCGGTTCGGTAACGGCCGGCAACTCGTCGCAGATGTCGGACGGTGCCGGTGCGGTGATGCTGGTTTCCGAGAAGATCCTGCGTGAGCATAACCTGACCCCGCTGGCCCGCTTCGCCGGCTATGCGGTAGGCGGCGTGGCGCCGGAAATCATGGGGATCGGCCCGATTGCGGCGATTCCCAAGGTGCTGGCCCAGGTCGGCATCAAGCAGGATGACCTCGACTGGATCGAACTCAACGAAGCCTTCGCCGCCCAATCGCTGGCCGTGATGCAGGAACTCGGCATCAATCCGGACAAGGTCAATCCGCTTGGTGGCGCCATTGCACTGGGCCACCCGCTCGGTGCTACCGGTGCCATCCGCATCGCCACCGCCGTGCATGGCCTGCGCCGTACCGGCGGCAAGTACGGCATGGTGACGATGTGCATCGGCACCGGCATGGGTGCCGCCGGCGTGATCGAGGCCCTGTAAGCGATGAAACCCGCCTGGCTGGCCAGACTTTCGCCGACCTGGCGGGCGCGCATGGTGCGCCTGGGCTTCAATTTTCACCCGGCCTTTCGCGGTACCGGCGGGCGGGTGGTGCATGTGGCGAAGGATTTGCGCCATATCCGCATCCACCTGCCCTTGTCGTGGAAAACGCGCAACATCGTCGGTTCGCTCTACGGCGGTTCACTGTTCGCGATCACCGACGGGGCGCACCCGATGATGCTGATGGCAGCGCTGGGTGACGGTTACATCGTCTGGGACAAGGCGGCGAGCATTCGTTATCGCAAGCCGGGTTACTCGACGCTGTATGCCGATTTCGTGCTCGACGAGGCCGAGGTCCAGACCATCAAGGCGGCACTGGCCGAAAGCCCGGAGCTTGAGCGGACTTACACGGTCGAATTGAAAGACAAACAGGGCACGGTACATACCGTCGTCGAACGGACGGTCTATATCGCCGACAAAAACTACTACCGACAAAAGAGCGGTGGAGGAGACACATGATTACATCGCATAGCGTTCGCCGGGCTGCGCTGCTGGCGGCATTGATCGCCGCGCCGGGCTTGCAGGCGGCCGAAGTGGCCGGGGTTCGCATCGACGAGATGCAGAACGTCGGCGGCAAGGAACTGGTCCTCAACGGGGCCGGCTTGCGCAGCAAGCTGTTCATCAAGCTCTATGTCGGCGCCCTCTACGTCAGCCAGAAGTCGGCGGCGCCGACGGCGCTGATCGACAGCACCGCACCGCGCCGGATGAGCCTGCGCCTGTTGCGCGACATCGGGGCCGATACCCTGCATGGCGCGCTGGAAGATGGCCTCGCCAACAACCACACGCCGGACGAGCTGAATGCCCTGAAACCCGCTGCTGATCAGTTCGCAGGGCTGATGAAGGGCTTCGGCAAGCTCAAGGAAGGTGATACCGTTGCCATCGATTTCTCCGCCGATGGCGTCAGCGTCAGCCTGAACGGGGAATCGCGCGGCAAGGTGGCCGGCCCGGCGTTTGCCCGGGCGCTGCTCAAGGTCTGGTTGGGCGAGAAGCCAGCCGACGCCTCGCTGAAGAAGGCGCTGCTCGGCAGCTGACGCACCATGGAGGAGACGACAATGCAAAAAATCTGGCTAGAAAGCTATCCCAAGGGCGTCCCGGCTGAAATCAGCATCGACCACGTGCCGTCGCTGGTCGCGCTGTTCGAACGGGCCTGTTCGACCTATGCCCACAAGGTGGCCTACATCAGCATGGGGCGGACGATGACCTACGCCCAGCTCGATCAGGAAACCAAGGAATTCGCCGGCTGGCTGCAGTCGCGCGGCATGAAGAAGGGCGACCGCGTCGCGCTGATGATGCCGAACATGCTGCAATACCCGGTGGCGCTGTTCGGTACCCTGCGGGCCGGTTGCGTCGTGGTCAATTGCAACCCGCTCTATACGCCGCGTGAACTGGAACACCAGTTGAAGGATTCCGGCGCCACGGCGATCGTCATCGTCGAGAACTTCGCCCATACCCTGCAGCAGGTGATCGCACACACCGCCATCAAGCACGTCATCGTGACGCCGCTCGGCGAGCGCCTGGGCGCCCTCAAGGGGCGGCTGGTCAATTTCGTCGTGCGTCACGTCAAGCGCATGGTACCGGCCTGGCATCTGCCCGGCTCGATCGGCTTCAAGGCGGCACTGCGCGCCGGCCGTCGGCACGGCACGCAGGAGGTCAAGCTCAATCACGATGACATCGCCTTCCTGCAATACACCGGCGGCACGACCGGCGTCTCCAAGGGGGCGATGCTCACCCACGGCAACATCAGCGCCAACGTGATGCAGGCCTACAGCTGGATCAAGCCGGTGGTGCGGGAAGGGCAGGAATTCATCATCACTGCGCTGCCGCTTTATCACATCTTCGCACTGACCGCGAACTGCCTGACCTTCCTGATGATCGGCGCCCGCAACCTGCTGATCGCCAATCCGCGCGATATTCCCAATTTCATCAAGGAGTGGGGCAAGTACCCGGTAACGGTGGTGACCGGGGTCAATACCTTGTTCAACGCGCTGCTCAATCATCCGGATTTCGCCAAGCTCGATTTCTCGACCATGAACGTCACGCTGGGCGGCGGCATGGCGGTGCAGGGGCCGGTCGCCGAGCGCTGGTTGCGGACTACCGGCGTGCCCTTGCTGCAGGCTTACGGCCTGACCGAAACGTCGCCGGCGGCGACGATCAATCCGCTCGACATGCACGAGTTCAACGGCGCCATCGGCCTGCCGATTTCCTCGACCGAGGTATCGGTCCGCGACGATTACGGCCACGAGGTACCGCAAGGCCAGGTCGGCGAAATCTGCATTCGCGGGCCGCAGGTCATGAAGGGTTACTGGCAGAAACCGGAAGAAACCGAGAACGTCTTCTACCCCGGCCGTTTCCTGCGTACCGGCGATGTCGGCTACATGGACAAGAAAGGCTACGTTTTCCTGGTCGATCGCAAGAAAGACATGATTCTGGTCTCCGGCTTCAACGTCTATCCCAATGAGGTCGAGGAGGCGGTGGCGATGCACCCCGGGGTCAGCGACGTGGCGGCGATTGGCGTGCCCGACGAGCATTCCGGCGAGGCGGTCAAGATCTTCGTCGTCCGCAAGGATGCGAATGTCACCGAACGCATGCTGATCGAGCATTGCCGCAGCCAGCTGACCGGCTACAAAGTCCCCAAACATGTCGAATTCCGCGATGACCTGCCGCGTACCAACGTCGGCAAGATCCTGCGCCGTGCCCTGAAGGAGGCTGCGTAATGCCCATTCCCGCTTCACTCGCCAAGAACCTCTCGCTGCCGGTGATCTGCGCACCGATGTTCATCGTCTCCAACCCCGACCTGGTGATCGCCCAGTGCAAGGCCGGCGTCATCGGTTCCTTCCCGGCGCTCAATGCCCGGCCGAAGGAAGTGCTCGACGACTGGCTGTTCCGCATCAAGCGCGAGCTGGCTGCCGACCCGAAGGCTGCGCCGTTTGCGGTCAACCAGATCATCCACCCTTCGAACGAGCGGCTGGAGCACGACATGGCGCTGTGCGTGAAGCACGAAGTGCCGCTGGTCATCACCAGCCTGTCGGCGCCGACCGAGATCGTGCCACACGTGCATGCCTATGGCGGCAAGGTCTTTCATGACGTGATCAGCGTCCGCCATGCCCAGAAGGCGTTGGAGGCTGGAGTCGATGGCCTGATCCTGGTCTGCGCCGGGGCCGGTGGCCACGCCGGTACGCTCAGCCCGTTTGCGCTGGTCGGCGAAATCCGCAAGTTCTTCGACGGACCGATTGCCCTTTCCGGTTCGATCAGCAACGGCAGCGCCATCCTGGCCGCCCAGGCCATGGGGGCGGATTTCGCCTACATGGGGACGCGCTTCATCGCCACGCCGGAAGCCAACGCGGCCGAAAACTACAAGCAGGCCATTCTCGATTCGGCGGCCGCGGACGTGGTCTACACCCCGTATTTCACCGGTGTGCATGGCAATTACCTGAAGAAGAGCATCGAAGCGGCCGGCCTTGATCCGGCCAACCTGCCGGAGCGCGACAAGACGGCGATGAACTTCGGTGGCAGCACGGCCGCCAAGGCCTGGAAGGACATCTGGGGGGCCGGGCAGGGCGTCGGCACGATCGGCGAAGTGCTGCCGACCGCCGAACTGGTCGGCCGCCTGCAACAGGAATACCGCAGCGCCAAGACTGCTCTCTGCAACACCCCGTTCTGATCCGCAACACGCCGCCGCTGCCCTGGCAGCGGTGAGCCATCAACCAAAAATATCAGGAGACAAAAATGAGCGACTATCGTGCGCCCGTCAAAGACATGCGTTTCGTCATGGATGAACTGGCCGGCTTCAAGGCATTGAGCCAGATCCCCGGCTACGAGGAAGCCAGCCCGGATCTGGCCGATGCCATTCTCGACGAAGCGGCCAAATTCACCGGCGAAGTGCTGGCCCCGCTCAATCGCGTTGGCGACAAGGAAGGCTGCAAGCTGACGCCGAACGGCGTCACCACCCCGACCGGCTGGAAAGAGGCCTATACCGCCTTCCGCGAAGCCGGCTGGAACGGCATCACCTCGCCGGCCGATTTCGGCGGCCAGGGCTTGCCCGATACGCTGGGCATCGCCGTCAAGGAAATGGTCTGTTCGGCCAACCTGTCCTTCTCGCTCGGCCCCTTGCTCACCACCGGCGCCGTCGAAGCGCTGCTGACCTGCGCCAGCGACGAACTGAAGGCGATTTACCTGGAAAAGATGGTGACCGGTGAATGGACCGGCACGATGAACCTGACCGAACCGCAGGCCGGCTCCGACCTGGCGCTGATCCGCTCGCGCGCCGAGCCGCAGGCCGACGGCAGCTACCGGGTTTTCGGGCAGAAGATCTTCATCACCTACGGCGACCACGACATGACCGAGAACATCGTCCATCTCGTACTGGCTCGCCTGCCGGATGCGCCGGCCGGGGTGAAGGGGATTTCGATGTTCCTGGTGCCGAAGTTCCTGGTCAATGCCGACGGTTCGCTGGGCGCGCGCAACGATGCCCACTGCGTTTCGATCGAACACAAGCTCGGCATCCATGCTAGCCCGACCTGCGTCATGGCCTACGGCGATAATGGCGGGGCAGTCGGCTACCTGCTCGGCGAAGCCAATCGCGGCCTGGAATACATGTTCATCATGATGAACGAGGCACGTCTCGGCGTTGGCCTGCAAGGCATCGCACTGGGTGAGCGCGCCTACCAGCAGGCCCTGGGCTATGCCCGCGAACGCAAGCAGGGGCGCGATGCGCTGACCGGCGAGGCGCTGGTCAGCATCGACAAGCACCCGGACATCCGCCGCATGCTGATGCTGATGAAGTCGCGCGTCGAAGCCTGCCGCGCCATGGCCTACTACACCTCCGGCCTGCTCGACCGCGCCCATGCCCTGAGCGATCCGGAAGAGAAGAAGCGCAATCTCTATCTCGCCGAATTCATGATTCCCATCGTCAAGGGCGGCGGGACGGAGATGGGCATTGAAGTCACCTCGCTTGGCGTCCAGATCTACGGCGGCATGGGCTTTATCGAAGAAACCGGCGCCGCCCAGCACTGGCGCGATTCGCGCATCACCACCATCTACGAAGGCACCACCGGCATCCAGGCCAACGACCTGCTGTTCCGCAAGCTGATGCGCGACCAGGGCGCTACCGCCAAGGTGGTTTTTGCTGAGGTGTACGCCACCGCCAAGGCGCTCGGCGCTTCCGGTAAGCCGGAGTTGCAGGCTATCGGTGCTCGTCTCGGCATCGCCCTCAAGGCCTGGACGGATGCCACCGAATGGCTGGCGGCCAACGCCAAAACCGGGCTTTCCGGCGTGCTCACCGCCGCCGTGCCTTATCTGCACCTGGCCGTTACCGTTTGCGGCGGCTGGTTCATGGGCAAGGCCGCGCTGGCCGCCGCCGGCTATCTGGACAAGGGCGAGGGTGACCAGGCCTTCTACCGCGCCAAGATTGCCACCGCCCGTTTCTACGCCGACCAGATGCTGCCGCAAGCCGCTGCCTATGCCGAAACCGTCAAGGCCGGCGATGCCGCCCTGGCCGGGGTGGGTGACGAGGTCTTTTAAGCTTCAGGTGGCCGGCATGGTGGTGCCGGCCAACCCGTTTTTATGGAGGAGGGTGCCATGATGCTGCTTGCCGATCTGGCTGTCGGGCTGATTGCCTTGTTGCACGTCTACATCCTGGTGCTGGAAATGTTCCTCTGGGACAAGCCGGCCGGGCTGCGCGCCTTTGCCCAGACACCCGAACGCGCTGCCGCGACCAAGGTGCTGGCGGCCAATCAGGGCTTGTATAACGGCTTCCTCGCCGCCGGCCTGTCCTGGGGACTGAGCATGGGGACGGCGGGCACTTCGGTGAAAGTATTCTTTCTGGCTTGCGTGCTGGTCGCCGGCGTGTATGGCGGGCTGAGTGCCAGCCGCAAGATCATCTTCATGCAGGCGCTGCCGGCGGCGCTGGCATTGCTGCTGACCGGCCTGGCCTGAGCCTGCTGGGCGGGCCGCTTCAGATCGCATCCAGCGGCGAGGTCACGCCCCGGCCGCCTTTGTTGAGCACATGGGTGTAGATCATCGTCGTTGCCACATCGGCATGGCCCAGCAACTCCTGCACGGTGCGGATGTCGTAGCCGGATTGCAGCAGGTGAGTTGCAAAGGAATGACGGAACGTATGCGGCGTGGCTGGCTTGCTCAGTCCGCCGGCCTGCACCGCTTTCTTGACGGCACGCTGTAGCGCTTTTTCGTCGATATGGTGGCGCCGCTCGGCGTTACTGCGCGGATCAATTGAAAAGCCAGCCGCCGGAAAAACATACTGCCAGGCCCATTCTGTCGCGGCGTTGGGATATTTGCGATCCAGTGCATCCGGCATATAAACCGCCGCTTTGCCTTGGTTTTTATCGTCCTCGAAGAGTTTTCGTCGCCAGCGCAAGTGATCCTGCAAGGGCTGAAGCAGGCTCTGGGGCAGCATGGTTACCCGATCCTTGGCGCCCTTGCCATCGCGCACCACGATTTCAGCCCGCTCGAAATCAACATCCTTGACGCGCAAGCGTACGCACTCCATCAAACGCATGCCGGTGCCGTAAAGCAGGCGAGCCATCAAGCCGTGTAAGCCCTGCATGCGGTCCAGTACGCCACTGACTTCCAGTCGTGTCAAAACAACCGGGAGGCGTTGCGGGCGCTTGGCGCGGACGATGCCATCCAGCCAGGGCAGGTTGATGCCGAGAACCTCGCGATAGAGAAACAGCAGGGCAGAAAGCGCCTGGTTCTGAGTCGAAGCCGCGACGCTACCCTCGACAGCCAGATGAGTCAGGAATGCCTCGATCTCCGTCGCCCCCATTTCCTTTGGGTGACGTTTGTCATGGAACAGGATGAAACGCCGTATCCATTGCAGATATTGTGTTTCAGTCCGAATGCTGTAATGCTTGACGCGGAGCCGGTCTCTGACTTGATCAAGCAATTTCGGAGGCGGTGCAATATTCGAATCACCAGTCATTTTGCTTCTCTCCAAAGCCCGAAGAATCATGATCCTATCAGCATATTTGTTGTTATATACACCACACCTGCAGGAAGTAGACACCTGCATAGGTGTCTACTGAACGTTAGGTTCTTTCCATGAAGGCATACGCATACCCAACGGGTGAACCGCTCAACGAGTACGGATTGCTTGAACTAAATGCGATTTCGCTCTCCGCTGACTCCAAAACGGTTCGTGCTGTTGCTCAATTCCTCATGGCAGCTGCTGATGAAATGGACCGAATGGGAGAGAGCTACGGGCATTTGCACATGCAAGACGAAAGTGATGCTTGGAAAGAAGAGTGGCCCGATATTGTTGTGTGCAATCCGAATGAATAAAAAACCTAACATTCCGGTCAAGGCGCGGCCTTCGGCCGCTGGGACGTCCCGCAAGCGGGCCGCCCCTTACCTAGAACGTTGAAGCTGTAGAAAAACCCTTTTCCAGCCCGATTTTCGGCCAAGAAATGG
>DAIMCQ010000104.1:0-12954 GCA_036726285.1 Azonexus sp. | reverse complement strand
CGGACGCGGAAATGGCGATACCAGTCCTTGGCGCGCAGCATGGCGGCACGGTGATCGACCTGGTTTTTCCAGGCCAGGATCGCCGCTTCGCTTTGCCAGTAGGAGACCGTGATGCCGAGTTCCTGGCGGGCCGATTCGAGGCCGAGAAAGCCCGGCTGCGCTGCCGCCAGGTCGACCATGGCCTGGGCGGTGGCGCCGTAGCCGTTATCGCCCTCAGTGCGAACGGAGGTGAAGATCACGGCGTAATAGGGCGGTTGGGGCGTCGTGGCTGGCTGCATGCTGCTTCAGGCGGCCTTGTTCTGTTCGGCTTCGGCCAGCGACAGCATGGCGTGGATCGCCGCGACGACCAGGGTCGAGCCGCCCTTGCGGCCCTTGATGGCGACCCAGGGCACTTCGTCGACCGTCATCATCAGGTCCTTCGACTCGGCCGCCGAGACGAAGCCGACCGGCATGGCGACGACCAGCGCCGGACGCACGCCTTCCTCGCGGATCAGGCGGACCAGTTCGATCAGCGCAGTCGGCGCATTGCCGATGCCGACGATGGCACCGTCGAGCTTGCCCAGCCGCTGCGCCTTGCGCATGGCCTGCACGGCGCGCGTGCTGTCGGCCGCCTTGGCCGCCTCGATCACGTCGGGGTCGGAAATGTAGTGGTGGGTGCTCAGGCCGAAGTGGGCCAGGCGCGGCTTCGACAGCCCGACGCAGATCATCTCGACATCGGCGACGATCGGCGTGTTGCCGCGCAGTACGGCCTGGAAGCCGGCGCGCATGGCGTCCGGGTGGAAGGCGGTCAGGCCGTTGAACTCGAAGTCGGCGTTGGCGTGGATCATGCGGCGGACCAGCGGCCATTGTTCGGCGCTGTAGTCGTGCGGGCCGGCTTCGGCGTCGATCACGGCAAAGGAGTCGTGCTCGATGGCGCGGCCGGCGGCGGTCAGTTGTTCGGTGATGGTGTTGGCGGTCATGGCGGCTCAGGCGTGGGCGGGTTCGGCGTGGTGGCAATGGGCATGCTCGTGCCCGTGCTCATGGTTGTGATCGTGGCCGTGGTGATGGGCGCCGTGGGCGCAGCCATGGGCATCGCCGCCGGTAGCGGTATGGCTGTGGTCGTGCAGGTGTTCGTCCTCGGCGGCGGCGCGATATTTGCAGCCGTCGCATTCGAGCATCGGCACGGCGGCGCCTTCGCCTGTCACTTTGTTGTCGAGCAGTTCGAAAATGCCCGGGTCGAAGCCGAAGTGGCTGCCCAGCGCGAAGCTGACCTGCGGGTACTGCTGTTGCAGGCGTTCGACCTGCTGCCGGATGCGCTCGATCAGGACGCCGGTGAACAGATAGACCGGGACGATGGCGATCTGCATCATGCCGAGCCGGACCTGGCGTTGCACGACGCTTTCCAGGCGCGGCCAGGTGACGCCGGTGAAGGCGAGGTCGACCAGCTCGTGGTCGTTTTCCTCGAACAGCCAGCGCGCCATCTTGGCCAGTTCGCCATTGGCGCCGGCATCCGACGAACCGCGGCCGAGCAGCACGACGCCGGTGGTCATCGGGTCAGGCATGGCCAGTTGCTTCATCAGCCGCTCAAGCTGGGCCTGCAGCACGGCGAAGATGTCGCGCCCCATGCCGAGGTGGCGGGTGACGCTGAATTCGACGCCGGGGTGGCGCAGGCGGGCGTGGTCGAGGGCGGCCGGCAGTTCCATCTTGACGTGGCCGGCGGCATTGAGGATGAAGGGAATGACCAGCACGCGGCGGGCTTCGCGGGCGGCGCGGTCCAGCCCGGCGTCGAGCAGCACGTCGGCGTGTTCGATGAAGCAGGTTTCGATGCGCCAGGTGGGGTGGCGTTCGCGCCATTGGGCGGCGAAATTGATCGTTTCGGTGTTGCCTTCGCGGCCGCGCGAACCGTGGCCGACGAGCAGGATGGTGGTGTCGTTGTGCATCAGAGTGTCTCCGTCGAGGTCGCGGCGGGGGCGCTTGCCTTGCGGAAGCGATGGGTGAAGGCGGGGTCGTAGAGCTTGGAGCGGATCAGGTCCGGCCAGTCGGCGGCGCCCAGCGTCGGGCTGGCGACGATCATCGCCTGGCTGGCGATTTTTTCGTCCTGGCACTTGCGTTTGATGTCCTTGATCGTGCCGCGGACGATTTTTTCCTCGTTCGGCCAACTGGCTTTCTGCACGACAAGAATCGGCGCATCCTCGCTCCAGCCAGCCGCCAGCAGCGCTTCCTGAACCTTGTGCAGCAGGGTGATCGACAGGTAGATGCAGAGCGTCGTCTTGTGCGCGGCAAGGGCTTCGAGATCCTCGCCGGGCGGCATCGGCGTGCGCCCGGCGACGCGGGTGAGGATCACCGTCTGGGTCACTTCCGGCAGGGTCAGGGTTTCGCCGGCCGCCGCCATCGAGGCCATCGCCGACGAAACGCCGGGGACGACGGCCCAGTCGACGCCGGCGGCGGTCAGCGGCCGGGTCATTTCGATCAGGGCGCCGTACAGGCCGGGGTCGCCGGTCTGCAGGCGGACGACACAGGCGTGGCGCCGGCTCTGTGCGAGCAGCCAGGCGCTCATCTCCTCCAGCGTCATGTCCTTCGAATCGCGGACCTCGCAACCGGGCGGGGCGAACAGGGTCGTCGCCTGGTCGACCAGCGAGCCGGCGTAAAGCACGGCGCCTGCCGTTTCGAGCAGACGGCGCCCCTTCAGCGTCAACAGCTCGGGGTCACCCGGACCGGCGCCGACAAACCAGACCTTGCCGGCCATGCTCAGGCCTGGCGAAGGTTGAAGCAGTAGTGCAGGGCGCGGCTGTCCGGCCAGCGGGCCAGCCCCTTGACGATGGCCAGCGTGAGCAGCGGTTCGGCGATGACGATGCTAGCGTAGGACGCGGCAAAGGCGGCCCAGGCGGCGAGCGGCGTGGCGACTTCGGCAATCGACAGCCAGAAGCCGACCATCAGCGTGACGCCGCTGTAGTAGACGGCATCGAGCTTGAGGATGGTCTTCAGGTCGAGGCTGCCCAGGCGCTGGCCGAAGGCGGCATGGACGACGCACAGCGGCACGGCCAAAGACAGCGTGTTGACGCCGAGATGCAGCAGGTCGGCCGGGGCGAAGAGCAGGCCCTGGAAGAGCAGGCCGAGGCCGAAGCCGAGCAGGGTGGGGACGAAGCCGAGGGTCAGGTAGATCGGCATGGCGCCGACCAGGTGCAGTTCGGACGGCCCGACCGGCAGGTGGAAGGCCTGCATGCAGAGGGTGAAGAAGACGGTGGCCAGCAGGGTGCGCAGGATCAGTTGCGGCTTGAGCAGCAGTTGTCCCAGCTGGCTGGTCAGCAGGCCGCCGGCGACGACGTTGGCGGACAGGATTTTGACGGCATGGAGCGTGCCCGGTTCGATGTGCATGATGTTCCCCTTCGTAACGATGAACGACGTGGCGAAAACACCGGGGAAAACACAAGACGGACCGTGGCGGGAAGGCCGGGTGGGTCACGGGCTGCGAAAAATGACAACGGCAGAACGGACAAACCCTTCGGTCGGTTCTGCCCCCACCCCGAGGCCTGCACCACACCCAAACGTTCGAGGCCGGTCTTCTGGCTCACCTTCATTCTCATTTGCCGACCTTCCCGTGCGAACACAGTGGCGTAGGGCAAACTCGTCAGGCTTACAGCAGCGGGGGCTGCGCCGGAATGGTCGGAGGCATGTTGTGCCTGACGTCACCGGACTTCCCGTTTCATCCTTCCGGTAGATAACCGGTCGGACACCTTGAACAGGCGAAGGGTAGCCGAATATGCCAACGGCGGGCAAGCGGCAATTGGGCCAAGGCCGCCCGCCGCGGCCGGGCGGGCGATGCCCGGTAGAATGGCGGCTCCGGAATTTTGCTCGTCACCCCGCATGCGTCCCAAGCCGCCGCCCAACTACCTTGCCGGTTATCCCGCCCACCTGGTCGAACCGGTGCACCGCCTGATCGCCGATGGCAGCCTGGGCAAGGTCCTGTTGCAGAAATACCCGGCGGCGCACGCGGTGCGTACCGACAAGGCGCTCTACGACTACGTCCAGGAAATGAAGGGCGAATACCTGCGCAATGCCGGCCAGTTGAGCAAGGTGGCCTACGACAGCAAGCTGCGGGTGATCAGCCAGGCGCTCGGCACCCATACGGCGATTTCCCGGGTGCAGGGCGGTAAACTCAAGGCCAAGCGGGAGATTCGCGTGGCGACGGTGTTTCGCGAGACGCCGCCGGATTTCCTGCGCATGATCGTCGTCCATGAGCTGGCGCACCTGCGCGAGCGCGAGCACGACAAGGCCTTCTACCAGCTTTGCCAGCACATGGCGGCGGACTATTTCCAGCTGGAGTTCGACCTGCGCGCCTACCTGCTTTACCTCGATGCCGGCGGGCCGCCCTTGTGGGGGCCGCCGGAGATCGGGCTGGATGTCGGGCCGGCCGACTAGCCAGCCTAGTCGGTGAGGATGCGGACCTTGACGGTCTTGCCCTTGACCTTGCCGGCGCCGAGCTTGCGCACTGCGTCACGGCCGCAGGCGCGGGCGATGGCGACGTAGCTGCTCTGGTCGGTGACGGTGATCTTGCCGACCTGTTCGCGGGTGAAGCCGGCTTCGCCGGTCAGCGCGCCGAGGATGTCGCCGGGGCGGATCTTGTCCTTGCGCCCGCCGAGAATCTGCAACGTCACCATGGGCGGCACCAGCGGCGAGTCGTCGCTATGGTCGAGCGTCGCCAGATCATGCACTTCGAGCTGGCAGTTCATCGCCTGGGCTATCGTCGCCACCCGGCGGCGGTCGCCGGGGCTGCACAGGCTGAGCGCCCAGCCGTCCTGGTCGCCGCGGCCGGTGCGGCCGATGCGGTGGATATGGATTTCCGGGTCGGGCGTGACATCGACGTTGATCACCGCTTCGAGTTCGGCAATGTCGAGGCCGCGCGCCGCGACATCGGTGGCAACCAGCACCGAGCAACTGCGGTTGGCGAACTGGATCAGCACTTGGTCGCGCTCGCGCTGCTCCAGGTCGCCATTCAGCGTCAGGGCGTGGATGCCGGCGTGGCGCAGCGTATTCACCAGGTCGCGGCACTGCTGCTTGGTGTTGCAGAAGGCCAGCGTGCTGACCGGGCGGTAATGCTTGAGCAGGCTGACCACGGCAGGCAGGCGCTGCTCCTTCTCGACCTCATAAAAGCGCTGGCGGATCTTGCTTTCGGCATGCTGTTCGAGCAGCTTCACCTCTTCCGGCTGACGCAGGAACTGCTTGGCCAGCTGGGCGATGCCTTCCGGATAGGTGGCCGAGAAGAGCAGGGTCTGGCGTTCCTTCGGGCAGCGTTTGGCGACGTAGGCGATGTCGTCGTGGAAGCCCATGTCGAGCATCCGGTCGGCTTCGTCGAGGACCAGCGTATTCAGGGCGTCGAGCTTGATGCTGCCGCGTTCCATGTGGTCCATGATGCGGCCGGGCGTACCGACGACGATATGAACGCCGTTTTCCAGGCTGGTGATCTGGTTGCGCATCGCCGAACCGCCGCATAGCGGCAGGACCTTGATGTTTTCCTGGAAGCGCGCCAGGCGGCGGATTTCCTGGGTTACCTGGTCAGCCAGCTCGCGCGTCGGGCAGAGCACCATGGCCTGCACCGCGAAGTCCTGCGGGTTGAGCCGGTTGAGCAGGGCGAGGCCGAAGGCGGCGGTCTTGCCGCTGCCGGTCTTGGCCTGGGCAATCAGGTCGCGGCCGCTCAGGGCCACCGGCAGGCTGGCGGCCTGGATCGGCGTCATGGTCAGGTAGTCGAGTTGCTGCAGGGTCGCCAGCATGGCCGGCGACAAGGCGAGTTCGCTGAACGGGCGCCCGGTCTGCGGCGTGTTGTCGGTGGCGCTGGCCGGCATCGGAGTGGTCTCGGTCATCAAGCGGCTCAGACCTTGCGTTTGCGCGGCGGCATCGGCTTGCGGGCGCGCTGGCCGGGGCGGCTGGGGCCGGCTTCCGGCTTCGGCTTGGGGACCAGCAGGTTCTTGCTGGCTTCCTTGGCGGCTGCCTGGTGGGCGGCGATGGCGGCGCCGACCTGGGCGGCATCGAGGACGATGGCCGCTTGCAGTGCGCTGGCGGTATAGGTGGTCAGGTTGTTGCGGATGATGAACAGGCGCTCGTCAGCCGCCGCCTTGCGCGGCAGTTCGGCCACCATGGCCTCGGCCGTCGGGGTCAGCGTGTAACCGTCGCCTTGCTGGCGAATCAGGTCGTGCACGGCGAGGCGCTCGAAGGATTCGATCAGCTTGGCTTCAGAAGGAATCGTCGTATTCAGCAGCTCGACGCCGGCAACGATTTCGGTGAGTTCGGCCGGGCGCCGTTTGGACGACAGGGCGGTGGACAGGAGGACGAGAGCATCAACATCGTTGACCGGGTGCATCGGGATAACCTTTGAATTGCGGTGGTCGGCAGGACCAGCGGGCGGGGGCGGTACAAGGGCTGTAGCCGCGGGAAAAAGCGGGTTTGCCGACGAAAATGCCGGCGCAAGGGCGAGAGTGTAATGGTTTACCGGTCTTTTTGCCGGCCAAATTGCCGATCAAAGACCGGAGATGGCGGCATTTTGCCGGCAGGAGAAGCTTCTTCCCCAATCCGGCCAAGCCGGTGGCCGCGTACTTGCCGGTGTGGCGAAACGCGTTGCGGGATGTTCGTGATTTCCTTCACTACGCGACTCTTACTTTAGTCATATAGTGGTATCGACGGTTCGGATGGCCGTTCGACGGGGTGTCGGTGCCGCCGAGCAATTGGCGTTTCAATATGAGTGGGGTGTGCGATGGTCAATGGCAAAAAGATACGCATTGGTGCCGACCGCCGTACTGCCGAGGCGGGACCGCCGAGCGGCTGGAGTGAGCGCCGGAAATCCGTCGAGCGTCGTCTGCCCGATGTCGCTGAAATCCCGTTTTCGGAATGGCTGATACACCTGCGCCGCAAGGCCCATCGACAGCCGCAGGAAGCCTGAGCAAGCAAAAGCCCCCGGCCGGGTGGCGGGGGGCTTGGTGAGCGGGGGGCCGTTGAAATCAGTTTTCTGATTCGTAAACCAGGTCGGCCCTGCGGTTTTCCGCCCAGGATTGTTCGTCATGCCCGGTTTGCTTGGGACGGGATTCGCCCAGCGTCCTGACGCTCACCTGTTTTTCCTGGACGCCGCGGGCAATCAGGCTCTGGCGGACGTTTTCGGCGCGTTTCAGGCCGAGCTGGCGATTGTATTCGGGACTGCCGCGTTCATCGGCGCTGCCCTCGACCCGGATTCTTGTTTTCGGATTGCTGGTCAGGTAGCGCGCATGCGCCTGCAGTGCGGGTTCGAATTCCGACTTCAGCGTCGCGCTGTCGAAGTCGAAATAGAGGCTGCGCGGCGTTTGCTGGCCGACGCCATCGACCGTTCGTGCCGTCTTGTCGTTGCCGACGGCGGCACTACTGGCCGGCGTGTTCGCCGAGGGCGCCGCAGGACTTTCCGCCTGCAATTCGGCCGGTACGGCGCGGCCGACCAGGCCGGGGTGCACCTTGAGCTGGCTGCTTTGCGAAATATTCTTGTTGACCGGGACGTCCTTGGTTGAAGCGCAGGCGGTCAGGAGGGCGGCAAAGAGCAGGGAGACGGGCAGGGTCGGGCGCATCGGGAATTTGGCGGCAGGAAGAAGGTCGAATGATAGCCGCTCGGCCCATGATCGAATAGAGCAGAAGTTCGGGGGGCGCGGATTATCTGAAATCTCGATAAGCAAATTCAAAAATTGTCTTTGTGGTTATAACGGCTTCGTCTAAATTTCTGTCAATTGCTCATTAAAAGGTAAGTCATGTCCCGACTCTCCCGTTCCATTTCCGCTCTGATGTTGTCGCTGGTGGCCAGCGCAGCGCTGGCCGATGCGACCCTGCTCAATGCCTCCTACGATGTGGCACGCGATGTTTACAAGGATTACAACCCGATGTTCCAGAAATACTGGAAACAGAAGACCGGGGAAAGCCTCGAACTGAAGCAGTCGCATGGCGGCTCGACCAAGCAGGTGCGCGCCGTGGCTGATGGTCTCGAAGCCGACGTGGTGACGATGAATCAGGCCAACGATATCGAGTTCCTGGCCGACAAGGGCCTGGTGGCCAAGGATTGGGCGAAGAAATTCCCGAACAATGCCTCGCCCTATACCTCGGCGATGGTGTTCATCGTCCGCAAGGGCAATCCCAAGGCGATCAAGGATTGGTCTGATATTGCGGCACCGGGCGTGCAGATGATCATCCCGCATCCGAAAAATACCGGTAATGGCCGCAACACCTACTTGTCGGCCTGGGCCTGGGCGCTCAAGCAGCCGGGGGGCAGCGACAAGACGGCACAGGAGTTCCTTGGCAAGCTGCTCAAGAATGCACCGCTGTTCGCCGCCGGCGGCCGCGATGCGACGACGACCTTCATGCAGCGCAAGATGGGCGACGTGCTGATTACCTTCGAGTCCGAGGCCGAAATGATCGCCAAGGAATTCGGCAAGGGCGAGTTCGAGGTGGTTTACCCCAGCCTGACCATGCAGACCGAGTTCCCGGTGGCGCTGGTCGAGAAGGTGGTGGACAAGAAGGGGACGCGCAAGCAGGCGCAGGCCTATCTGGAATACCTGTGGTCGAAGGAAGGCCAGGAGAACGCCGCCCAGAACTACCTGCGGCCGCGCGATCCGGAGTTGCTGAAGAAATACGCCGCGCTCTTCCCGGCCGTCAAGACCTTTACCGTCGATGAAGTGTTCGGTGGCGCCAACAAGGCTTTTGCCGCGCACTTCAAGGATGGCGGCAGCTTCGACCAGATTTACGTTTCCAAGTAATTCAGCGATGTCCTCGCTCCCGTTAGTGCGGGAGCCCGGGGGCCGTGCCCCGCCTGCACAACGACAGGCATGGCAGAGGTCCCGTTTGTTCAGAAAAATACTATGGCTTCCAAATCCCAACGCGTCCTGCCCGGTTTCGGCCTGGCACTGGGCTACACGCTGGTCTATCTCTCGCTGCTGATCCTGCTGCCCCTGGGGGGCATGGTCTTGCGGACGGCCGAGCTCGGCTTTGGCCAGGTGATGGATATCGCGCTCAGCGAGCGCTCGCTGGCGGCGTTTCGCGTCACCTTCGGCGCTTCGCTGCTGGCTGCGATGATCAATGCCTTCTTCGGCCTGATCGTGGCCTGGGTGCTGGTGCGCTATCCCTTCCCGGGCAAGCGTTTCGTCGATGCCCTGGTCGACTTGCCGTTTGCGCTGCCGACTGCGGTGGCGGGCATCACGCTGGCCACGCTGTATGCCGGCAACGGCTGGCTGGGCCGCTATATCGAGCCGCTCGGTTTCAAGGTGGCCTACACCCCGTGGGGCATCGTCGTCGCGCTGACCTTCATCACGCTGCCCTTCGTCGTGCGGACGCTGCAGCCGGTGATCGAGGACATCGAAATCGAGGTCGAGGAGGCGGCGGCCTCGCTCGGCGCCTCGCGCTGGCTGACTTTCCGCCGGATCATCTTCCCGGCCATTTCGCCGGCGCTGCTCACCGGTTTCGCACTGGCCTTTGCCCGGGCGGTCGGCGAGTACGGCTCGGTCATCTTCATTGCCGGCAACCTGCCGCTGATTTCCGAAATCACGCCGCTGCTGATCATCTCCAAGCTGGAGCAATACGATGTGCTGGGTGCCACCTCGCTGGCCGTGGTGATGCTGGCGCTGTCCTTCATCCTGCTGCTGTGCGTCAATGTGCTGCAGTGGTGGACGGCCAACCGGCACAAGAACGCAGAGCCGCTTGAAGTCGCGGCCGGCCGGGCGGGAGGTGCGCAATGAAGTCCAATCGTTCGACCCAGGAGCCGCGCTGGGTGCGCTATGGCCTGACCACGATCGGTCTCGGCTTTCTCTTCTTCTTCCTCGGCCTGCCGCTCGTCGCGGTGTTCGTCGAGGCATTGGCCCAGGGTGTTCCGGTCTACGTCGAGGCGCTGCGCGAGCCGGAGACCCGCTCCGCCATCGGCCTGACGGTCGGCATTGCGCTGGCCGTGCTGCCCTTCAACATCGTCTTCGGCGTCGCCGCCGCCTGGGCCATCGCCAAGTTCGACTTCAGGGGCAAGAGCCTGCTGATCACGCTGATCGACCTGCCGTTCGCGGTTTCGCCAGTGGTCGCCGGCTTGATCTTCATCCTGCTCTTCGGCGCCCAGGGCACCTTCGGTCCGTGGCTGGCCGAGCATGACCTGAAAATCGTCTTTGCCGTGCCGGGGATGATCCTGGCCACCATGTTCATCACCTTCCCCTTCATCGCCCGCGAGCTGATCCCGCTGATGCAGTCGCAGGGCAAGGAGGAGGAAGAGGCGGCGGTGTCGCTCGGCGCGTCGGGCTGGCAGATGTTCTGGCGGGTGACCCTGCCCAATATCAAGTGGGGTCTGCTTTACGGCGTGATCCTGTCGAATGCCCGGGCGATGGGCGAGTTCGGCGCGGTATCGGTGGTCTCCGGGCACATTCGCGGCGAAACCAATACCCTGCCGCTGCATGTCGAAATCCTCTACAACGAGTACAACGCCATCGGCGCCTTTGCCGCCGCCTCCATCCTCGCCTTGCTGGCGCTGGTAACGCTGGTTGCCAAGACCATCGTCGAATGGCGGATGAAAAAAGAGACCGAAATGCTGAATACGGTGCTGGCACCGGAGAAAACCCAATGAGTATCGAAATCCGCAACATCGCCAAGCGCTTCGGCAATTTCGTCGCGCTCGACAACATCAATCTCGACATCCCGACCGGCGAACTGGTCGCCCTGCTCGGCCCGTCCGGCTGCGGCAAGACGACACTGCTGCGCATCATCGCCGGCATGGAGACGGCCGATCAGGGCGAGATCCTGTTCTCCGGGGCCGAGGCGACCCACCTGCACGCCCGCGACCGCAACGTCGGTTTCGTCTTCCAGCACTACGCGCTGTTCCGCCACATGACAGTGTTCGAGAACGTCGCCTTCGGCCTGCGCGTCAAGCCGCGCAAGGAGCGGCCGAACGAGGCCGAGATCAAGCGCCGGGTCATGGAACTGCTCGGCCTGGTCCAGCTCGACTGGCTGGCCGACCGCTATCCCTCGCAACTGTCCGGCGGTCAGCGCCAGCGCATCGCGCTGGCCCGGGCGCTTGCCGTCGAGCCCAAGGTGCTGCTGCTCGACGAACCGTTCGGCGCGCTCGATACCAAGGTGCGCAAGGAACTGCGCCGCTGGCTGCGTCGCCTGCACGACGACATGCACATCTCCAGCGTCTTCGTGACGCACGACCAGGAGGAGGCGCTGGAAGTGGCCGACCGCGTAGTGGTGATGAACCACGGCAAGATCGAGCAGATCGGCTCGCCCGACGAGGTCTATTCCAGCCCGGCCTCGCCCTTCGTCTATCAGTTCCTGGGCAACGTCAATGTCTTCCACAGCCGCGTCCAGGGCGGCTACGCCGAGGTCGAGCGGAGCGAGGAAAGTGCCGCCAAGGCGACCGCCTTCGTGCGTCCGCACGACATCGACATCGCCCACCAGCAACTCGACGACGGCTTGCCGGCGACGGTGCAGCACGTGCATCCGATCGGCCCGGTGGTGCGCATCGAATTGCTGCACAACAGCGAGATCGTCGAGGTCGAGCTGTCGCGCGAGCGGCATGAGGCGCTGCAACTGGTCGTCGGTCAGTCGGTATGGTTCCGGCCGCGCCAGATGCGGGTGTTCGGGGCCGACCAGCAACCGGCCGCAGTGCCGGAAAAGCAGGCGTTCCTGTTCTGATCCAGATCGGGGAGGCGGCCGGGGCGGGGTGCTATAATCGCCCCCCGTTTTGTTTGCGCCCGCCCCAAATCCGGTGATTTTCACACTCGGCATTAATCATCATTCCGCCCCGCTCGTCATTCGCGAGCGGGTAGCTTTTGGCGCCGAAAAGCTGCACCACGCGCTGGCCGACCTGACGCGCAGCAAGCCGGTCAAGGAGGTGGCGATTCTCTCCACCTGCAACCGCACCGAGATTTATTGCTCGGCCGAAACGCCCGACGTGGTGATCGACTGGCTGGCCCAGTATCACCAGGTCGACCGTGCCGAACTGGCGCCTTTCCTGTACACCCACGACCAGCCCGAAGCCATCCGCCACGCCTTCCGCGTTGCCAGCGGCCTCGACTCGATGGTGGTCGGCGAACCGCAGATCCTCGGTCAGATGAAGGACGCGGTGCGCGCCGCCGAGGAAAGCGGCACCCTCGGCACGCAGTTGCACAAGCTGTTCCAGCGCTCGTTCTCGGTGGCCAAGGAAGTGCGCAGCACGACGGCGATCGGTGCCAATATTGTCTCGATGGCAGCGGCCGGCGTGCACCTCGCCGAGCGCATCTTCGAGGACATCGGCAGCCAGCGCATCCTGTTCATCGGCGCCGGCGAAATGATCGAGCTGTGCGCCGCCCATTTCTGCTCGCGCCAGCCGAAGCAGGTGACCATCGCCAACCGTACGCTGGAGCGCGGCCGGGCGTTGGCCGAGCGCTTCAACGGTACGGCCATCCGTCTCGACGAGCTGGGCGAGCATCTGGCCCAGCACGACATCGTCGTTTCCTGCACCGGCAGCCCACTGCCGATCATCGGCTTGGGCATGGTCGAGCGGGCGGTCAAGGCGCGCCGTCACCGGCCGATCTTCATGATCGACCTCGCCGTGCCGCGCGACATCGAGGAAGAAGTTGGCCAGCTCGACGACATCTTCCTGTACACCGTCGATGACCTGGCGCAGGTTGTCGAGAGCGGCATGGAGTCGCGTCAGGCCGCCGTGGTCGAGGCCGAGGACATCATCAAGTCGCGGGTCCAGGATTTCATCGGTTGGCTGCAGGCGCGCGATACGGTGCCGGTCATCCGTTCCCTGCGCGACTCGGCCGAGCGCATGCGCCGGCACGAGGTCGAGCACGCGATGAAGTTGCTGGCCAAGGGCGAAGCCCCGGAAAAGGTGCTCGAACACCTGTCGCATCGCCTGACCAACAAATTCCTGCACTCGCCCACCCAGGCGCTGAATCTGGCCGAAGGCAGCGAACGCAGCGAACTGCAGTCAGCCGCCAGCCGCCTCTTTCATCTGCATTC
>DAIMCQ010000103.1:0-13024 GCA_036726285.1 Azonexus sp. | reverse complement strand
AGAAGCGCGGCAACGTCATCCTGGCCAAGCTGGAGGGCAACAACCCGGCTGGTTCGGTCAAGGACCGCCCGGCCCTGTCGATGATCGTGCATGCCGAGGCACGCGGCGACATCAAGCCGGGTGACACCCTGATCGAGGCGACTTCAGGCAATACCGGCATCGCACTGGCCATGGCTGCCGCGATGAAGGGTTACAAGATGATCCTCGTCATGCCGGAAAACCAGAGTGTCGAACGCCGCCAGAGCATGCGCGCCTTCGGTGCCGATCTGGTACTGACACCGCGCGATGGCGGCATGGAACTGGCGCGCGACGTCGCGGAAAAGATGCGCGATGAAGGCAGGGGCATCATCCTCGATCAGTTTGCCAATCCGGATAATCCGCTGGCCCACGTCGAAGGCACCGGGCCGGAGATCTGGCGCGATACCGCCGGCAAGATCACGCATTTCGTCTCCAGCATGGGTACGACCGGGACCATCATGGGCACCTCGACGTTTTTGAAGTCGCAGAACCCGGCAATCCAGATCGTCGGTTGCCAACCGGAAGACGGCAGCCAGATTCCCGGTATTCGCAAGTGGCCGGAAGCCTATTTGCCCAAGATCTTCGATCGTAGCCGGGTAGACCGCGTCGAGAATGTCAGCCAAGCTGATGCCGAGGCCATGACCCGTCGCCTGGCGATGGAAGAGGGGATTTTCGCCGGCATTTCTTCGGGCGGTGCGCTGGCCGTGGCCTTGCGCATTTCGCAGGAACTGGAGAATGCGGTGATCGTTTCGATCGTTTGCGACCGGGGTGACCGCTACCTGTCGACGGGCGTTTTCCCGGCATGAAGCCAGTTCTGGTTTTTGACATCGAGACGATTCCCGATGTCGCCGGCCTGCGTCGATTGAATGATCTGCCCGGCGAACTTTCCGACGACGAGGTCGCCGAACTGGCTTTCCAGCAGCGGCGCGCCAAGACCGGCAACGATTTTCTGCAACTGCATCTGCAGCGGGTTGTCAGTATTTCCTGCGTCCTGCGGACCAGTGAGGGGCTGAAGGTCTGGTCGCTCGCCGAGCCCGATCAGGGCGAGGGCGAGATCATCCAGCGCTTTTTCGATGGCATCGAGAAATTCACGCCGCAGATCGTGTCCTGGAATGGCAGCGGTTTCGACCTGCCGGTGTTGCACTACCGCGGCATGCTGCACGGCGTTTGTGCGCCGCGTTACTGGGATCTGGGTGATGGCGACTATGCCGATAGCCGCGATTTCAAGTGGAACAACTACATCAGTCGCTACCACATGCGTCATCTCGATCTGATGGACCTGCTGGCCATGTACAACGCCCGGGCCAATGCGCCGCTCGACGATCTGGCCAAGCTTTTCGGTTTTCCCGGCAAGCTCGGCATGGATGGCGGCAAGGTTTGGGAAGCGTGGCAGGCCGGCAAATCGGCCGAGATTCGCGACTACTGCGAAACCGACGTGATCAACACCTATCTCGTGTACAACCGTTTTCGCCGGATGCGCGGCGAACTGACTGCCGAAGAGGAAGTCGCCGAGTGCAATTTCGTCAAGGCTCAGTTGGCCAAGATTGGCGCGCCTCACTGGCAGGAGTTTATCGCCGCTTGGCAGTGAATCGGCTTAGCCCGACGTTATAATTACAAGTTCTCAAAACCTAATCGCAGAGAGATCACGATGGCTCTAAATAACGTTCCTTCCGGTAAGTCCCTCCCCGACGATTTCAACGTCATCATCGAAATCACCGCTCACGCCGACCCCGTCAAGTACGAAGTCGACAAGGAGTCCGGTGCGATCTTCGTTGATCGTTTCATGGGTACCGCCATGCACTATCCGTGCAACTACGGCTACATCAACAACACCATCGCCGGCGATGGTGATCCGGTAGACGTTCTGGTTGTTAGCCCGTTCGGTTTGCCGCCGGGTGTCGTCGTTCGCTGCCGTCCGCTCGGCATGCTGGCCATGGAAGACGAAGGTGGTCAGGATGCGAAGCTGCTCGCCGTTCCGGTCGAAAAGCTCAGCCAGCTCTACAACGACGTCAAGTCGTTCGAAGATGTGCCGCAGATCCTGCGCGACCAGATCACCCACTTTTTCGAACACTACAAGGATCTCGAAAAAGGCAAGTGGGTCAAGGTTCTGGGCTGGGAAGGCATCGACTCCGCCCGCAAGGAAATCCTGGACGGCGTTGCGCGTTACCAGGCTGCTGCCAAGTAATCAGAAGAACTCATGCTGCGTATCGCCGTTGCCCAGTTCAACGCTACCGTCGGAGACCTGACGGGCAACGTCGAACGTATCATCGACTGTGCATCCCGGGCCAAGGCCCGGGGGGCGCAGGTTTTGCTCACCCCGGAACTGGCCCTGTGTGGCTATCCGCCGGAAGATTTGCTGTTGCGTCCGGACTTCTATCGGGCCTGTAAGCGGGCGCTTGACGATCTGGCAGCCCGGGTCGAAGGGATTGCGCTGGTAGTCGGCCATCCCGAAGAAAGCGAAGGTCGCTGCTACAACGCCGCGACGGTCATCGAGAATGGCCGGCAGCTGGCGGTCTATCGCAAGAACAACCTGCCCAACTACGAAGTTTTCGACGAGAAGCGCTATTTTTCCGCCGGTAGCGAGACTTGTGTCGTCACGCTGGCCGGCGTGCGTTGCGGCATCAGCATCTGCGAGGATGTATGGGTGGCCGGAACCGCCGAACAGGCGCGTCGTTCGGGCGCTGAATTGCTGCTTGTGCTCAATGCTTCGCCCTGCCATCTCGAAAAGCATCAGCAACGCACCCAAGTGCTGGGCGATCTGGTCGAGGCTGCCGGGGTGCCGGCCATTTACGCCAATCTGGTTGGTGGGCAGGATGAACTGGTGTTCGACGGCGCATCCTTTGCGCTGAATGCCGATCGCTCCTGCCGGATGCGTCTGCCAGCGTTCGAGGAAGCCCTCGGGATTGTCGATTATGCCGCCGGCCAGTTGTGCTCGGACGACATGGCGGAAGAACTGGGTTTGGAGGCAGAGGCCTATCAGGCCCTGGTGTTGGGCGTTCGCGACTACATCGGCAAGAGCGGTTTCAAGGGCGCCATCATCGGTTTGTCCGGTGGCATCGATTCGGCCCTGACGTTGTGTGTTGCGGTCGATGCCCTGGGGGCGGACAAGGTCCGGGCGGTGATGATGCCGTCGCCTTACACCGCGCAGATGAGCCTGGATGACTCGCGCGAAATGATTCGCAAGCTGGGCGTGCGTTACGATGAAATTGCCATTGAGCCGGCGATGCAGACTTACGCCAGCCTGCTTGAGCCGCTGTTCGCCGGGCTGCCGGCTGATACGACGGAAGAAAACATCCAGGCGCGGATTCGCGGCAATATCCTGATGGCGCTTTCGAATAAGACCGGTGCGCTGGTGCTCACCACCGGCAACAAGTCCGAGATGGCGGTCGGCTATTGCACGCTGTACGGCGACATGGCCGGCGGCTTTGCAGTGATCAAGGATGTTTACAAGACGCTGGTCTACCGCCTGTCGCGCTATCGCAATACGTTGTGTGCCGACGGTGAGGCGGTGATTCCCGAGAACATCATCGTACGGCCGCCGTCAGCAGAATTGAAACCGGACCAGACCGATCAGGACTCGCTGCCGCCTTACGAAATTCTCGATGCGATCGTTCGTGCCTACATGGAAGAGGATCGCAGCCCGCGCGAAATCATTGCTGCCGGCTTGCCGGAAGCCGATGTCCGACGTGTCGTTCGCCTGCTCCGCATTGCCGAGTACAAGCGGCGTCAGGCACCGGTTGGCATTCGCATTACGCCGCGTGGTTTTGGCAAGGATTGGCGGTATCCTATTACCAACCGTTATCAAGACGAGTTCTAAGAAACTGACATCACGAGGAAAGAGAACATGAAAAAAATCGAAGCCGTCATCAAACCCTTCAAGCTCGATGAAGTCCGTGAAGCGCTGTCCGAAATGGGGATTACCGGTTTGACGGTCACCGAGGTCAAGGGGTTTGGCCGTCAGAAGGGGCATACCGAGCTTTATCGTGGTGCCGAGTA
This sequence comes from Azonexus sp., assembly GCA_036726285.1. Taxonomy (GTDB): domain Bacteria; phylum Pseudomonadota; class Gammaproteobacteria; order Burkholderiales; family Rhodocyclaceae; genus Azonexus. The sequence goes on along the minus strand of DAIMCQ010000103.1, from coordinate 9,010 downwards.
CGTCGTCGATTTCCTGCCGAAAGTGAAGATCGAAGTCGTGGTCACCTCCGAAAACGTCGAAGCCGCCATCGATGCCATCGTCAAGGCAGCCCGTACCGGCAAGATCGGCGACGGCAAGATTTTCGTCATGCCGGTCGAGCAGGTCGTGCGTATCCGCACCGGCGAAACCAACGAAGCGGCTGTCTGAGTTCCTGCTGAAGCGGCGAGCAAAGGGCGACCGAGGTCGCCCTTTATTTTTTTGGGGCGCGCAGCAGGACGATCAGTGCGCCTTCGCCGCCGTCTTGCGGCCGGGCCTGGCAATAGGCCAGCACTTCGCTACGTTGCATCAACCAGCCACGGACGAGTTGGCGCAGGATCGAGATCCTTTGCGGCGAGCCCAGGCCCTTGCCGTGGATGACGCGGACGCAGCGCCGGCCGTGGTGGATGTTCTCGGCGAGAAAGCCGGCCAGCAGTTGGCGGGCCTCTTCGCGATTGGCGCCATGCAGGTCGACTTCGTCCTGGATCACCCAGCGGCCGCGGCGCAGGTCTTTCAGGACCGTACTGGCCAGACCCTGATGCAGATAATGCGGCTCATCGCCGCCTTCCAGCCTGTCCTGCAGCGTGATCCTGCCATGCAGGCTTTCGTGCAATGCCGCTCGCTCGTCCGCCAGGTGCTGGAGCGGGCGCGGTGGCGGTGTTGGGACGCCCAGATGGACGCGGCCGGAATCGGGCAGTGGGCGGGCATCGGCCACGGCTGCCCGAAAGGCCGCCAGATCGTCCGGGTCGATCAAGATCGGCAGTTAGCCGAGTTGGTCGAGGTAGCGCTCGGCATCGAGCGCGGCCATGCAGCCGGTGCCGGCGGAGGTGCAGGCCTGGCGGTAGATGTGATCCTGCACGTCGCCGGCGGCAAAAATGCCGGGAATGCTGGTTTGCGTCGCGTTGCCGTTACGCCCCATCTGGGTAATCAAGTAGCCGTTTTCCATCTCAAGCTGGCCGGCGAAGATATCGGTGTTCGGCTTGTGGCCGATGGCGATGAAGACGCCATGGACATCGACCTGCTGTGTGGCGCCGCTTTGCACGTTCTTGACCTTCAGGCCGGTGACACCGGAGTCGTCGCCGAGCACTTCATCGAGTGCGCTGTTGAACAGGATGGTGATCTTGCCGGCCTTTTCCTTCTCGAACAGCTTGTCCTGCATGATTTTTTCGGCGCGGAACTTCTCGCGGCGGTGGATCAGCGTCACATGGCTGGCGATATTGGCCAGGTAGAGCGCTTCTTCAACGGCCGTGTTGCCGCCGCCGACCACGGCGACCGGCTTGTTGCGGTAGAAGAAGCCGTCGCAGGTGGCACAGGCGGAAACGCCTTTGCCCATGAACTTTTCTTCGGATGGCAAACCCAAGTACTGGGCCGAGGCACCGGTGGCAATGATCAGGGCGTCGCAGGTATAGGTGCCGGCATCGCCGATCAGCGTGAACGGCTTTTCGGTCAGCTTGGTGGTATGAATGTGGTCGAACAGGATTTCGGTTTCGAAGCGGCGGGCATGGGCTTCGAACTGGGCCATCAGTTCTGGCCCCTGGATGCCTTCAGCGGCGGCCGGCCAGTTGTCGACTTCGGTCGTGGTCATTAATTGACCGCCTTGGGCCATGCCGGTGATCAGCACCGGCTTGAGGTTGGCGCGGGCAGCGTAGACGGCGGCGGTATAACCGGCAGGACCGGAACCGAGAATAATCAGGGGGCAGTGGCGGGCGGCTTGGGACATGTGCATCCTCTTGGGTTGTTGAACTGAAAATTATAGCCTTCTCAGAGTCGCAGTTTTTTCCCAAGTTCCTATGTTGTTTGGGAAAGCAGTTTATAATCATCTCGTAACTATATGAACGGAAAATGATTTATGTCCGCCACCAATTTCGGTCTAAGTCTGGTCGTGCTGCGCAATGTGCCCCTGTTTTCCGGACTGGAAGAGGCCGAACTGGAAAAACTCTCCAAGGTATCAGGGCGCAAGCGCGTCGAGCGCGGCGCTTTTGTCGTTCGGGCCGGAGATGAAACTGATTCGCTCTACATCATGCTGGCCGGGCGCGCCAAAGTGACCAATTGTGATGAAGAAGGGCGTGAAATCATCCTTGCCTGGCTCGGCCCGGGAGAATTTTTCGGTGAAATGGGCCTGATCGACAGTAGCCCGCGTTCGGCCAGTGTCGTGGCGAGCGAGCCTTGCGAATTGCTCTGCTTGAGCAAGGAGGCGTTCCAGCGTTGCCTGCAGGATAACTTCCAGGTTGCCCAGAAGCTGATGCAGATTCTGGTTCGGCGTTTGCGCGAAGCCGATCGCAAGATCGAGAGCCTGGCCTTGCTCGATGTTTATGGCCGCGTTGCCCGCCTGCTGCTTGATATGTCGGAGTTGGCGGAAGGCCGTCGGGTGGTGAAGAAGAAAATTTCAAAACAGGATATGGCACGGATGATCGGCGCTTCCCGTGAAATGGTCAGCAAAGTCATGCGCGATCTCGAATTGAGCGGTTATATCGCGACAGAAGGTGACCGGGTGGTCATTCTCGGGGCTTGAGCATGGCGCGTAAGCTTGAGCGCAATACGTCCAGCCCGCTGCCGGAGAAAATCGGCGGCTTGTTGCAGGAGTCTCGCTGGCTCGGTGTAGGCGCAGTCGCGCTTTTCCTGTGCATGGCCTTGTGGGGATTCAACAAGGAAGATCCGGGCTGGTCGCATGCCGTCGCCGGCAATGTCATGCACAACCCGGCCGGGCGCGCAGGGGCCTGGGTGGCCGATCTGCTGCTTTACATGTTCGGTTTTTCCGCCTGGTGGGCGATTGTTCTGCTTGGCATGTTCGTCTGGTGGGGCGTCCGCCGTCTGCATGGCTTCGAGTCGGCCGATCGCCGCCCCTTGTTCATTGCTTTGCTTGGCTTTGTATTTTTGCTGCTGGCCAGTTCGGCTTTGGAAGCCTTGCGCTTCTATTCGATGAAGCTTGCCTTGCCGTTGAGTCCGGGCGGCCTGTTGGGTATTGAATTGAGCCGTGTGCTGTCGATTCAGCTCGGCTATACCGGCTCGACCTTGCTGCTGCTGGCGCTGATGGCAGCTGGCTGGGCGATATTCTCCGGCATGTCCTGGTTATGGGCCTTCGAGCGTATCGGTGCCGGGCTGGAAACCCTGGTCGGCTTCTTCTACGGCCGGGTCGATACCTGGCGCGACCGTCAGATCGGCAAGGAAGTGGCGCAGCAGCGCGAGGTGGTGGTCGAGGAAGAAAAGCGCCGCGTCGAACTGCACGATCCGATCATCATCGAGACGCCCAAGCCTGAAGTGCCTGTTTCAAAAAAGGCGGAGGCCCGTGTCGAGCGCGAAAAGCAGGCGGCATTGTTCCCCGAAGCCGTGCTGGGCGGGCAGTTGCCACCCCTGCATTTGCTTGATCCGGCGCCACCGGTGACCGAAACGGTCAGCCCGGAGACGCTGGAGTACACCTCGCGCCTGATCGAGCGCAAGCTTGCCGACTTCGGCGTACAGGTCAAGGTGCTGGCGGCGATGCCGGGGCCGGTGATCACCCGCTACGAAATCGAGCCGGCGGTTGGCGTCAAGGGCGCCCAGATCGTCAATCTGGCGCGTGACCTGGCACGGGCGCTGGCCATGGTGTCGATCCGGGTGGTCGAAACGGTGCCCGGCAAGTCGTGCATGGCCCTGGAGTTGCCCAATCCGAAACGGCAGACGGTCAAACTTTCCGAGATCATATCCAGTAAGCCCTACAACGACATGAGCAGTCCGCTGACGGTCTGCCTTGGCAAGGATATCGGCGGTCTGCCAGTGGTCGCCGACCTGGCCAAGACACCGCATTTGCTGGTGGCGGGAACGACGGGTTCCGGCAAGTCGGTCGGGGTCAATGCAATGATCCTCTCCATGCTCTACAAGGCCGAGCCGGATCAGGTTCGCCTGATCATGGTCGATCCGAAGATGCTCGAGCTGTCGATCTACGAAGGCATTCCCCATCTGCTGGCGCCGGTCGTCACCGACATGAAGCAGGCGGCCAACGCGCTGCACTGGTGCGTTACCGAGATGGAAAAGCGCTACAAGCTGATGTCGGCGATGGGCGTACGCAATATCGCCGGCCTCAATAGCAAGATCCGCGATGCCGAGAAGCGCGGCGAACACATCCCGAATCCGCTGACGCTGACGCCCGAAACGCCGGAACCCTTGAAGGTGATGCCTTTCATCGTCGTCATCATCGACGAACTGGCCGACCTGATGATGGTGGTCGGCAAGAAGGTCGAAGAGCAGATCGCCCGCCTGGCCCAGAAGGCGCGTGCAGCCGGTATCCACCTGGTGCTGGCGACGCAGCGGCCGAGCGTCGATGTGATTACCGGCCTGATCAAGGCCAACATCCCGACCCGCCTGTCTTTCCAGGTTTCCAGCAAGATCGACTCGCGTACCATTCTCGACCAGATGGGGGCCGAAGCCTTGCTCGGGCAGGGCGATATGCTCTATCTGGCGCCGGGTACCGGTTACCCGACCCGCGTCCATGGCGCCTTTGTTTCCGATGATGAGGTGCATCGCGTCGTCGAACACCTCAAGGCTACCGGTGCGCCGGAGTACGTCGAGGACATCCTCAACGGCAGCGGCGGCGACGAGGAAGGTGGCGGCGAGGCTGGTGAAGGCAGCGGCGATGCCGAGAGCGACCCGCTCTACGACCAGGCGGTCGATATCGTGCTCAAGAATAAACGGGCCTCGATTTCGCTGGTGCAGCGTCACCTGCGTATTGGCTACAACCGTTCGGCACGGCTGATCGAAGCGATGGAAAAAGCCGGGCTGGTTTCCTCGATGGATGGACGCGGCGGCCGTGAAGTGCTGTCCCGCAAGGAAGGCGAATGAAATTTTCACTGAAGGCGCTGCTCTTTGCAGCGATGGCGGTTTCCCCGTTGCTGGCCGAGGCCGGCGCAATCGATCAATTGCATCAGTTCCTGCAAAGCACGCGTACTCTGAAGGCCGAGTTCGCCCAGACGGTGATGGCCCGTAACGGTCGCAAGCCGCAGCTGTCGTCAGGCGTGGTGGCAATATCGCGCCCCGGCAAGTTGCGCTGGGAAATCCTCAAGCCGTATCCACAACTGGTGGTCGGTGATGGCGAGAAGATATGGATCTACGACCAGGAACTGCAGCAGGTCACGGTGCGCAAGGCCGGCCAGGCGATTGGCGGTTCGCCGGCGACCCTGCTTTCCGGCAACAACGATCTGGAAAAGAATTTCAATCTCAAGGAAGCCGGTGATGCCGAGGGGCTGAACTGGGTCGAGGCGACGCCGAAGTCGGGCGACAGCGGCTTCGAGAAAGTGCGCCTGGGGTTTGCCGGCAGCGATCTGAAAGCCATGGAACTGCAGGACAGTTTTGGCCAAACCACGGTGATCCGCTTCTCGAAGCTCGAACGGAATCCGGCCTTGCCGGCCAGCAGCTTCAAATTCACGCCGCCGGCCGGCGTCGACGTGGTCGGCGAGTGAGTCGGTGCGGCGCTTGCAGGTGAGGCATGGCTGACGATCTGTTTTCCAAACCCGCCGACGAAGATCGCCATGCACCGCTGGCCGAGCAGCTTCGGCCGCGCACGCCGGACGAGGTGATCGGCCAGCAGCATCTGCTCGGTCCGGGCAAGCCCTTGCGCTTGGCCTTCGAGTCCGGCCAGCCGCATTCGATGATCCTCTGGGGGCCGCCCGGCGTCGGCAAGACGACGCTGGCGCGGATGATGGCGACGCAGTTCCAGTGCGAATTCATTGCCTTGTCGGCGGTCTTTTCCGGCATCAAGGAAGTCCGCGAGGCGGTATCGCAAGCCGAGATGTGGCGCGGGCAGGGCAAGCGGACGATTCTCTTCGTCGATGAAATTCATCGCTTCAACAAGGCGCAGCAGGACGGTTTCCTGCCCTTCGTCGAATCCGGCCTGCTGACCTTCATCGGTGCGACGACCGAGAATCCTTCCTTCGAAGTCAATTCCGCCTTGCTGTCACGGGCCTCGGTTTATGTCCTGAAGTCCCTGAACGAAGCCGAGATGGGGCAACTGTTCGACCGCGCCTGCAATCAGGCGCTGGCCGACCTGAGCTTCGATGCCGAGGCGCGCGAGCGCCTGATCGGTCTGGCCGACGGCGATGCCCGGCGGCTGCTCAATGTGCTGGAGCAGGTGCGGACGGCAGCGCGAACCGCCGGTGTGGTCGAGGTCAGCGGCTGCTTCATCGAAGAAACGATGGCGCAGAACCTGCGCCGCTTCGACAAGGGCGGCGATGCCTTCTACGACCAGATTTCGGCGCTGCACAAGTCGGTACGCGGTTCGAGTCCGGATGGTGCGCTCTATTGGCTGTGCCGGATGCTCGATGGGGGCGCCGATCCGCGCTATCTCGCCCGGCGCATCATTCGCATGGCCTGGGAGGATATCGGCCTGGCCGATCCGCGCGCCATGCAGATCGCCAACGATGCCGCCGCAACCTACGAGCGGCTCGGTTCGCCGGAAGGCGAGCTGGCCTTGGGGCAGGCGGTGATTTACCTGGCGGTGGCGGCCAAATCGAACGCCGGTTACAACGCCTACAACGCGGCCCGCGCCTTTGTCGGCAAGGAGGGTTCAAGGCCGGTGCCGGTGCATCTGCGCAATGCGCCAACCAAGCTGATGAAGGAACTCGGCTACGGCAAGGCCTATCGCTATGCGCACGATGAGCCGGAAGCCTATGCCGCGGGCGAGTCCTACCTGCCTGACGGCATGCCCGAGCCGGGTTGGTACGCGCCGACGCCGCGGGGCCTGGAGGGCAAGATCGGTGAAAAGCTGGTGCATTTGCGCGATCTCGACCGCAAGGCCGGCAAGCGCTGAGGGCAGGGCTTCTCCTCGCGTATAATTTGGCGTTTTCCGGCCGTCTGCGACGGCCGTTTGTACAAAATCAGGAAATAGCATGCTCGACATCCAACTCCTTCGCTCCAATCTCGATGCCGTGGCCGAAGGCCTGGCCAAACGCGGCAAGCCGATCGACTTTTCGGAATTCTCGGCGCTGGAAGCCGAACGCAAGACCCTGCAGACCCGCACCCAGGATTTGCAGGCCCAGCGCAATACGCTGTCGAAGCAGATCGGCATGCTCAAGGGGCAAGGCCAGGATGCCTCCGACGTGATGGCCCAGGTGGGTGCCCTCGGTGACGAATTGAAGGCCTCGGAAGCCCGTCTTGGCGAATTGCTGGAAAAATTCAATGCGATTCTTGCCGCACTGCCGAACATTCCGGACGAGTCGGTGCCGGTCGGCAGCGATGAAACCGGCAATGTCGAGATCAAGCGCTGGGGAACGCCGCGCAGCTTCGGTTTCGCGATCAAGGACCATACCGATGTCGGCGAGGCACTGGGACAGCTTGATTTCGCCACCGCCGCCAAGATTGCCGGGGCGCGCTTCTCGCTGCTCAAGGGCGGCCTGGCTCGTCTGCATCGGGCGCTTGCCCAGTTCATGCTCGACACCCATGGCAGCGAGCACGGCTATACCGAGCTGTATGCGCCCTATCTGGTCAATGCCGCCAGCCTGCACGGCACCGGCCAGTTGCCCAAGTTCGAGGAAGATCTCTTCAAGGTGCTGCGCGGCGACCAGGATCCGCTGTACCTGATCCCGACCGCCGAAGTGCCGGTGACCAACATCGTCCGTGACGAAATCCTGGCCGCCGAAGCGCTGCCACTCAAGTTCGTCTGCCATACGCCATGCTTCCGCTCTGAAGCGGGCTCCGGTGGTCGCGATGTGCGCGGCATGATTCGCCAGCACCAGTTCGACAAGGTTGAGTTGGTGCAGGTGGTTCATCCGGAAAAGTCGGCCGAAGCGCACGAGGAGCTGACGCGCCATGCCGAAGTGATTCTCGAAAAGCTCGAGCTGCCCTATCGCCGGATGGCCCTGTGCTCGGGCGACATGGGCTTTTCTGCCGCCAAGACCTACGATCTGGAAGTCTGGCTGCCGGCCCAGAATACCTACCGCGAAATTTCTTCCTGCTCGAATTTCGGCGCCTTCCAGGCCCGCCGCATGCAGGCGCGTTTCCGCAACGAGAAGAACAAGCCGGAACTGGCCCATACCTTGAATGGTTCCGGGTTGGCGGTTGGCCGTACCCTGGTCGCTATTCTCGAGAACTTCCAGAACGCCGATGGCAGCGTCACCATTCCTGCCGTGCTGCGCCCTTACATGGGCGGGCTGGAAAAGCTCGAAGTCGCTGCCTGAAGCTTCCTGGCCGGATACGATGAAAAATCCCCGCTGCGGCGGGGATTTTTCATTTCTGCTTCAGTTTCAGGCCCGGGGTGTTGCCGAGCTTGCCGGCGTTGCCTTCCATTCTGGCTGCCAGTGACTGGTAGGGGCGTTCGTTGCGCATCAGGATGTCGTAGTAGCTGCGAATGTTCTCGACCAGGATGACGGCTTCGCCACCGCGTGCCCGGCTCGATTTGATCTTCTGGTAATACTTTGGCTGGGCGAGGAGTGGCAGGATGCGCTTCATCTCGAACCAATTACCGTCTTCGGCGTTGAGCAATTTTGCCAGGCGGCGGGCGGCGTTGAAATGGCCGGGGCCGATGTTGTAGGCAGCGAGCGCCAGCCAGGTGCGGTCCGGTTCGCGGATCTCGCTGGCCAGCTGGTCTTTCAGGATGTTGATGTAGCGGGCGCCGGCGATGATGCTTTCGCGCGGGTCGAGACGGTTGCTCACCCCCAGGCGGTCGGCGGTTTCCTCGGTCAGCATCATGATCCCGCGAACGCTGGTGTAGCTGGTCGCGTTCGGGTCCCAGTGAGACTCGTGATAGGCCACCGAGGCGATCAATCGCCAGTCGATGCCGGTAATCGCCTCGGCTGCCTCGAAATGTTTGCGCAGGCGCGGCAAGGTCGTCTCGATTTCGCCGAGGAACTTGACGATGTCGCCTTGCTCCAGCCGACGGACATGGCCGAAATAACGGTCTTCCAGGCGGGCCAGGGTGCCGTCCAGCTGGATGCGCTCGATGAAGGCTTTGGCGCGGGCGGCGAGTTCAGCATTGGGGTGAGGGCCAAGCAGCCAGACGATCGGCTTTTCTTCGCTGAGTTCCAGCGT
>DAIMCQ010000102.1:0-13214 GCA_036726285.1 Azonexus sp. | reverse complement strand
TCCTGCGGCACGCGCTGCACGCCCTGGGCGGTGTTCATGATCATCGGCCAGATCGAGCAGATGAAAATGGTGTAGGTCGCCGCCGGATCGGCTTTCTTGAAGACCAAGAGGCCGATCGGCAGCCAGGCGAGCGGCGATACCGGACGCAGCAGGCTGATGATCGGATTGATCATGGCCGACAGGAAGGCCGAGCGACCGAGGATGAAGCCGAGCGGAATGCCGACCAGCGCGGCAAAACCGAAGCCGATCCCAACCCGCTGCAGCGAGGAGAGAATATTCCAGCCAATCCCCTGGTCGTTCGGACCATTGCGGTAGAACGGGTCGGCGAACAGCGTCACTGCGGCATCCCAAGTCTGGAGCGGGCCGGGAATGCTGCCTCCCTTGAGGGTGGCGACATACCAGATGCCGAACAGGATCAACATGCCGACCGCCGGGGGCAGAATGGCACGGCCGAAGGCAGCGAACCGCTCGCTCAGCGGGGTTCCGGTCTCGGCAGCGGGGGTAGCGGTTTTTTCCATTTTCTTTTCCATGACCGGCTCGGCCACCGTTTCGGCGACCGGCTGGTGGTTCATCGTGTCATCGACCGGCTTGCCGGCCGCAAAATCAACGCTCATCGTCATTGCGCTCATGACTTTCTCCTCAGGCGATTCGTTCAGCGAACAATCCTTGCCCCGGGCACAATCGGGACGCCGGCCGTTATCGCCAGCGCCCCCCGACTGTCCCCGGGATGCATCAGGCCTTGACCTTGAAGCTGTCGGCGTACTTGGCCGGGTCCTTGCCGTCCCAGAGCACGCCATCGATCAGCTTGTGGCTGCGCATCTCGCTCTTGGGCAGCGCAACGCCGGCAGCCGCCGCGCCCTGCTTGTAGATGTCGATGCGATTGACCTGCTTGGCCACCGCCAGGTAGTCCGGATGGCTCTTGAGCAGCCCCCAGCGCTTGTGCTGGGTCATGAACCACATACCGTCGGAGAGATAGGGGAAATTCACCGTGCCTTCGTTGAAGAATTTCATGTGGTTCTTGTCGTCCCAACTCTTGCCCAAGCCGTTCTGGTAACGCCCCAGCATACGGGCGACGATCACTTCCGTATCGGTATTGACGTAGGCCTTCTGGGCAATGACTTCCGCCGTTTTTTGTTTGTTGGCCAGCGAGGCGTCGATCCACTTGCTGGCATCGAGAATGGCGGCAATCACCGCTCGCGCAGTATTCGGATTCTTCTGCACCCACTCGGCAGTCGTGCCGAGAATCTTTTCCGGGTGATCGGTCCACACATCCTGCGACGTCGCCGCGGTAAAGCCGATGTTATCCATGATGGCGCGGTTGTTCCACGGCTCGCCGACGCAGTAACCATCCATGTTGCCGACCCGCATGTTGGCGACCATCTGCGGGGGCGGCACGGTGATGGTCTTGACGTCCTTGAGCGGATTGATGCCCTGCGCCGCCAGCCAGTAGTACAGCCACATGGCGTGGGTGCCGGTCGGGAAGGTCTGGGCGAAGGTGTATTCCTTTTCCTTCTTGGCAATCAGCTTGGCCAGGCTGGCACCGTCGATGGCGCCCTTGTCCTTCAACTGGTTCGACAAGGTGATGCCCTGACCGTTGTGGTTCAGCGTCATCAGATTGGCCATGTCCTTCTTCGGACCGCCGATGCCGAGCTGCACGCCATAGACCAGGCCGTAGAGCACGTGGGCGCAGTCCAGTTCGCCATTGACCAGCTTGTCGCGCACCGAAGCCCAGGACGCTTCCTTGGTCGGAATGATCTTGATGCCGTACTTTTCATCGAACTTGTTCACCGCCGCCATGACGACCGAAGCGCAGTCAGTCAGCGGGATAAAACCGATACGAACTTCCTTCTTTTCCGGGGCGTCCGAGCCAGCGGCCCAAGCACCGCTGCCTACGCCGGGAGGGACCATGGCCATCAGAGAGGCTCCCAAAGCTGTTGAAACAAAATCACGACGAGAAAACGACGGGCTCACTTCAGTCACCAGCGTGTTGTCTTCCATTGCTTGCTCCTTGATTACGAGAATCCAAAAACAAAATGGGCGTCACATCCTGGCCGCCGGTTGGCAGCTCGGATGGACGCCCTTGTCCAGTAAGTCGATTGATTGACTTGCGCCCGGCCGCCTTTGACCGTGCGTATTGAATGGACTATTGCAATGGCCGTGCCAGGCCTAATCAAAAAGAACTAATTCTTTTGATTGGCTTTATTTTCAACGGGTTGGGAAAAAACAACGGCGCCATTCGGCGCCGTTGAGCATGCACTGCCGCAGTGCAGCAAAGGACATTGCCGCACAGCTTTAGAGCAGCACCCGCGCCATGTCGATGACGTCGCGCGCCACTTTGGCCAGAGTCTGGCCGCGCTCCATCGCCAGTTTACGCATGGCGTGATAGGCCGCGTCCTCATCCAGGCCGCGCGCCTTCATCAGGACACCCTTGGCCTTATCGACCAGTTTGCGGTCGGTCAGCTTCTTGGAAACCTCGTCCAATTCGCGGCGCAAAGCCTGCGTATCCTCGAAACGGGCCCGCGCCACCTCGACAATCGGCTTGATCCGTTTCGGATCCAGGCCATCGACGATATAAGCCGAAACCCCGGCCTTGACGGCATCGCGGATGGTTTCCTGGCCGTCCTCCTGGGTGAAGATCACCACCGGACGCGGCATGTCCTTGTGCATGGCCGCCAGGTTTTCGAGCGTGTCGCGGCTTGGGCTGTCGGTGTCGATCAGGATGACGTCCGGCTGCAACTTTTCGACTTCCGCCGTCAGGTTTTCCGAGTCGGCCAGAATTGCGGCCACCTGGTAACCGGCGAGCGCCAGCCCGGCACAGATTTCTCCGGCCCGGGAACGGGATTCATCAATGACAAGTACGGTCAGCATGCGGAAAACTCACGCAAATTTCACACCAGACACCTCGATGGCCGCCTCAGCCATGGCCTGGATGACGGTTTCGTTTTCTCCGATGGCACCACCGAGGGAAAACTCGACATCCGGATGCGAGGCGCGCAAGGCCTCAATCATTTCCGGTAGTTCCCGCTTGAGATGTCCGCCACGGGCGATGAACATCGGCATCACGACGAGTTTGTCGATGCCGCTGGCAATCAGGGCTTCGGCGCTGTCGAGCAGCGTCGGCGTCATGAATTCGAGAAAAGCCAGCTCGACATGCAAGCCCGGCACTTGCTGGCGAATCGACGCCTGGACGCGGCGCATCGGGTTGGCCCATTCGGGGTCGCGCGCACCATGTGCGAAGAGGATCAGTGCGGTAGTCATGCGGTCGACTCTACCGCAACAAAATCAGCAGCAACACAAAATTCAGTAGTATTGACAGGCCAGCCAACAGCTTCCAGGTTTGCAGCGGATTGCGCTGAATCAGGGGCTGTCGGGGCGGTGCCGCGATGGGCCGATGGGCTCCCCGCTGCAAGGCCAACAGGAATTCCTCGGCCGTCTCGAAACGATCCCTGGCCTCCCGCGCCACCGCCTTGAGCAGGATATTCTCCAGCCAACCGGGAATTTCCGGACGCCAACGGGTCGGTCGCAGCGGCTCGCTAAATCTCGGCGTCTGGAAAGGCTCAATCTCACCGTAGGGATACTTGCGGGTCAGCAGGTAATAGAGCGTCACCCCCACCGCATAAAGATCGTAGTTCATCGCTGGCGGCGCGCCGGCAAACAACTCGGGGGCCATGTAGGACGGTGTCCCCGCCGCACCGACCGGCACGTCATCCTTGAGCTCGCCCGGACTGACCGCGACACCGAGATCGAGCACGCGCAGAACGCCATCGATGCCGAGATGAATATTGTCGGCCTTGATGTCGCGATGCACGATGTCCAGCCGATGCAAGGTGGCCACCGCCTTGAGCAAGGCCATGCCCCAGCCGACCACCTCGCCGACCGGAAAGTGTTGCCCGCTTTCCAGCCGGCTTTGCAAACTCGCCCCCGGGTGCCAGGTCATCAGGTAATACAGGCAACTGCGCTGCTCGGTCGGCACCACCTGGGCAAAGGCCGGCGAGACGACGCGTCGGGCCCGCCATTCCTCCATCAGCAGGGCGCTCGCCGCCGCACTATCGCCGGCCAGGCTGGGCTGCAGGGTCTTCAATACCAACTGCTGGCCATTACGCGGGTTGGATACCCGGTAGAGCAGCGTTTCCCGGGCATCATGCAAGATCTCCTCGACGACATAACCGTCGAGTCCATGCCCGACCTTCAGCTTGTGCGGCAGGGGCAGGCTGGCGGCGCTTTCCAGGCTGTCACGCAGCCCGACGGGCGGCAAGGCACGGACATCGACGACCACGGCGCTGGCATTGTCGTGGCCGCCCTGCGCCAGCGCCAGGCTGGTCAGGGCCGTCGCGGCCGCCTGCGGGTCGGGATGATCGAGCAGCACCTCGGCGATCAGGGCATCGGGGAGCGCCCCCCAGACCCCGTCGCTGACCAGCAGGAAACGGTCGCCCACGGCCAGGTCGCCATCGGAAAAATCCAGCAGCACCCGCGGGTCCAAGCCAATGGCCCGGGACAGGACGTTATTGAGTTCCGGATGCTCCCAGACATGATCGACGGTCATTGCTTGCAACTGGCCTTCGCGCAGGCAATAGATCCGGCTATCACCGATATGGGCGGTGTAGTAACGCCTGCCGCGCAGGACGAGTGCGGACAGCGTCGTCGCCATGCCGCTCAACTCGGCATTGCGGTTGGCCTCGGCAATGATCCAGCGATTGAGTGCGGTGGCCACCGTTTCGATGGCGCGCGGCACGCCCCAGGTATCGGGCGTCGCAAAGTAATCGGCCAGCAAGCCGCGGACGGTATATTCGGCCGCCTCGCGCCCGCCCTTGTGGCCACCGATGCCATCGGCCACCGCGAGCAGCGCGCCCTTGTTCTCAAGCTCGATGCCTTCGGGCGTGGCAACGCCGCAATAATCCTCGTTGCGCTCGCGCGGTCCGGTCAGCGAGGCCTGGCCGATCTCCAAGTCCAGGCTGTTCTGCAAATTCCTGTTCATCCCCGCCCCTTGCCCTCGCGCCAATCAGCTACGAACCAAGCTCTCGTAACGGCCAGTCAGACTATCCATCATTTCCAGAATACGCTCGCTGGTCGTCGCGACATTGCGCACGGCAATGTCGCGATTGCTCTCGCGCCCGTTCAAGGCCTGTTCGAAGAACATCCATTGCGTGTTGGCCAAGCCCAACTCCAACCGGATCTCGTTGGTATTTTCCGGTGCGGCGTTCATTTCGGCGAGGGCCGCGACAAAATCGCGCCGCGCCGACTCCTGTTCGGCGCGCAAAGCCTCGGAAGCGATGCCCAGCCGGTCGAACAGGAAGCACTTCGCCATGCGTTGCGACAGCATGCGCTGGCGTCCGGAAATATTCACCAGATGCCCGGCATTGCTCGCCGCCAGCTTCTCGTACAAGCCGGTCAAGGCATGTGCGGCACGCAAGGTGCGCTCCGACTCGGCCAGCACCAGGCGCGCCGCGTCGGTGCCAGGCGTTCGGGCCAACACTTCGCGGTAAATCCGCCAAGCCTGATCGAGATCGGCCAGGCCGCTCTGAATCGCCGTATTGGGCACCAGGCTACCGAGCTCGGCCAGTTGCATGTCGAAGAGACGACGCGACTGCTCCAGTTGGCTGGCCGCCTTCTCCGGCATCAAGTTAGCGCTTTGCATGGCAAAAGCCTTGACCATGCGTTGCGACAGCATGCGCTGCCGCCCCGCCTTGTTGATCGCCGCCCCCAGCCCCACGGCCGGACGGGCCGGTTCGGCCGCCCAGGCCCGTGGCAACAGGATGCCGCCCAGCGCCAGGGTGAGGAAATTTCGTCGCTGCATCAGGCCGCTCCCGTCAAATTTTCGCACTGGTCAGATGGCTGGCGCCCCAGGTGGTACGCCAGCGGGTCTTGACCCCACTCAGGCCAAGCAAGGCCAATACCGCCAGCGCCCCAAAAATCAGGAAGCCGAGTTGATAGCTGCCGGTCAGTTGTTTCGAATAACCCAGGCTGGAAGCCAGGTAGAAGCCACCAACCCCGCCGGCCATCCCGACCAACCCGGTCATGACGCCGATTTCCTTGCGGAAGCGCTGCGGCACCAACTGGAAGACCGCACCATTCCCCATCCCGAGGGCCAGCATCGCGCCAACGAAGGCAAGCAGCGCCATCCAGGCCTGCGGCAGGCCGAAACTGACGATGCACAAGAAGATGGCGGCCAGGACATACATCACGCTCAGCGACTTCACCCCACCGATACGGTCGGCGACGTTACCGCCAATCGGCCGCACCAGCGAACCGGCAAAGACGCAACCGGCGGTGAAGAAGCCCGCCATCTTCGGATCGAGCCCGTACTGGGTATTGAAGTAGATGACCAACGAGGAAGCCAGACCAACGAAACCGCCGAAGGTAACCGAATAGAAGAACATGAACCACCAGGCATCCTTGTCCTTGAGCACCTTCAGGTATTCGGCAAGGGTCTTGGGCGGCGGCGCATCCGGCGCATCCTTGGCCATCACGACAAACGCGATCAGCACGAGAATCAGCGGAATCAGCACCACGCCGAAGACATTCGTCCACCCGAAAGCCGCTGCCAGACCGGGGGCAAACAGCGCCGCCAGCGCCGTACCGGAGTTGCCGGCACCGGCGATCCCCATCGCCGTGCCCTGGTGCTCGGCCGGATACCAGCGCGAAGCCAGCGGCAAGGCCGCAGCGAAGGACGAGCCGGCAACGCCGAGGAAGATCCCGAGAATCAGCACTTCGCGATAGGAATGCACGCCGATCTGCCAGGCATAGAGCATCGCGCCGATGACGACGACCTGGCCGATGATGGCCGCCTTCTTCGGCGACAGACGGTCGACCAAAATGCCCATGACGATGCGCAGCAGCGCCCCGGCCAGCACCGGCGTCGCCACCATCATGCCCTTTTCGGCGTGGGAAAGACCGAGATCCTTGGCGATGCCGATGCCCAGCGGGCCGAGGATGACCCAGACCATGAAGGCCAGGTCGAAATAGAGGAAGGCGGCGAGCAGCGTCGGCGTATGGCCGGCCTGCAGGAATGATTTCTTGTCCATGGGATGCTCTTTTCCGTGATGACCGGGTAAGCGGTCTTTGAGGGTGAATTGTTTCAGCGCATGGCTGCATCGCCACCGGCCCGCCCTCGTTGACGGAAATTCGCTGCTCTGAAAAATGAAATGCAATCCACGTGCCAGAGGATCAAACCATTGATTTACTGTACAAATTGAACACCGCCCCAAGTCGGCGCGCACCAAAAGCATGCACCTCCCGCCATCGCGGTGCAGGCTGGAACGGTGCGAGAGGCGTCAGGAGAAACGGCTGGCGGCAAGAACCAATAGCAGCAGCATCAGCACCAGCGAGACGCTTTTCCAGAAGACCACCGGATTGCGCTCGATCAAGGGCGGCCGGGTCTTGTTGAGGAAATCCCGATTCGGATGATGCAGATCGAAAATGAACTCCGACAACTCGGCATAGCGGGCCAACGGATCGACGGCGACCGCCTTGCCGATGGCATCGTCGATCCAGGCCGGGATTTCCCGCTCGTCGTTGAGCACCGATTGGTAAGCCAGGCGCCGCTGGGCGGCACGGCTACGCGCCTTGGCCACCTCGACCCCGTAAGGCAAGCGACCGGACAGCATTTGGTAGGCGATGACGCCGAGTGAAAAAATATCCGAACGCGACGAGCCGTTTTCGCCCAGATAGTATTCCGGCGCGGCGTAGGTGGCCGAACCAAGCAGGTTGATCTGCTCGATCGGCGTCGCCATTTCCGCTACACCGGCCACCCGCGTGGCACCGAAATCGATGATCTTGACGGTACCGGTACGGTCGATCATGACGTTGTCGGGCTTCAGGTCCTGATGCACCATTTCGAGGCGGTGAAAGGCCTGCAAGCCTTTGCCGATCTGTTCGAGAATGCCGCGCACGCTGGCCAGATCGGGTTTGGGATGGTCGATCATCCACTGCGCCAGGGTCTGGCCTTCGATGAACTCGCTGACCACATAGATGTAGTTGCGCTGCCGCGTCTGCCGGCATGGCTTGAGCACGTGCGGGCTGTTCAGGCGACGGGCGATCCATTCTTCCATCAGGAAACGCTCAAGGCAGGCCGGATCGTCCCGCAGGTCAATCGACGGGGTCTTGAGCACGACTTTTTCGCCCGTTTCGCTGTCCACGGCGAGGTAAATGTGACTACGACTGCTGCCCCGGATTTCACGAACGATCTGGTAGCCATCGAAATTCATCCGCGCTTCCAGCAGCGGCGCAAAAGGTAACTCGGCGACCTGGCGGTAGATCTCGTTGGCCTCGGGGGCGGGCAACGCCTCGACCCGGAGCAACTGCACGGTCAGATTGTCGGCGCTGCCCCGGGCGTAGGCTTCGTCCGCCAAGGCGCGCGCCACCGCATCGAGATCGGCCGGGTTGCCATCCAGTTGGTCGATGATGAAATCGGCAGCGACCTGTTCGTGAATGCCATCGGTCATCAACAGGAAGACATCGCCCGGGGCAATCTGCAAGGCCTGGTAATCGATATCGAGATGCCGGTCGACGCCCAGGGCGCGGGCCAGATGACTTTGGTCCGATGAGATCCAGACCCGGTGATCTTCGGTCAATTGCTGCAGGTGCCGGTTGCGCAGCAGATAGATGCGCGCATCGCCGACATGGAACAGGTGGGCGGTGGTCGACTTGATGACCATACCGCTGAAGGTACAGACGTAGCCGCGATCCTTGTCGTAACGATGCTGGCTGCCCAAGGTCTGGGCGTGCAGCCAGGAATTGATCGCAACCAGCACGCGCTCGGCCGAATTCTTGACCGACCAGGCCTCCGAAGTGCAGTAGTAGTCCTCAAGAAAGCCTGAAACAGCCGCTTGGCTGGCAATCTGACTGACCTGGCTGCTGCTGATGCCGTCGGCCAGCGCAATGGCAATGCCTTTCGCAGCGAGCAAGGGCTCGTGCGGCACGCACAGGCCATGAAAATCCTGATTGCTTTCCTTGCGGCCCTTAGCGGAATACTGCCCGGCGGAGATGTTGAGTGGCATGCCTGATTTCGTACAGAAGGCCCCGATCCGACAACGAATCGGGGCACGGTCGGATCAGTTGAAGGAGCGCTTCGGACCGGTCTTGATGTGCGTCGCGTACAAGGTCAGGCCGGTGAAGGCCAGGCCGCCGACCAGGTTGCCGAGCACGACGGGAATTTCATTCCAGATGAAGTAATCGAGGATCGAGAAATTGCCGCCCATCATCAAGCCAGATGGAAAAAGGAACATGTTGACCACGGAATGCTCGAAAGTCATGGCGAAAAACAGCATGATCGGCATCCACATCGCAATCACCTTGCCGCTCACCGTGGTCGAGATCATGGCACCGACGACGCCGGTGGACACCATCCAGTTGCACAGCATGCCGCGGATGAAAATGGTGAACCAGCCCATCAGGCCGTACTTGGCGTAGCCGATGGTCCGCGCTTCGCCGATGTGGCCGATCTTGGTGCCGATTTCATTCGGTTCCGTCGAGAAGCCGTAGGTGAAGACGAAGGACATCATGAAGGCAACGGTCAGTGCGCCGAGGAAATTGCCGGTGAAGACGACGCCCCAGTTCTTCAGCACCGCCTTGATGGTGACGCCGGGCCGCTTGTCGAGCCAGGCCAGCGGGGTCAGCACGAAGACGCCGGTGAGCAGATCGAAGCCGAGCAGGTAAAGCATGCAGAAACCAACCGGGAAGAGGATGGCGCCGACCAGCGGCTGACCGGTCATGACCGAGGCCGTGACGGCGAAAACAGCGGCCAGGGCGAGAATGGCACCGGCCATGTAGGCCCGGATCAGGGCGTCGCGGGTGGACATGTAGATTTTGGATTCGCCGGCATCGACCATTTTGGTGACGAATTCCGAAGGGACCAGATAAGCCATGAGAGTTCCTTTATTGCGCCGCGACCGGCACGGCGCTGAATGATTGCAAGTGGGTGCGATCAGCTTTCACGATCAGGCCCGCTTTCGGGCGGGGACTGCGCGATCTGCTGTTCGACCATGCGGATTGCGCTCAGGATGCTGCTTTTGTCCTGGCCGCAGAGGTACTGGTCGGCCGCCGAAAAACCCAGACACAAACGCCGCTTCTCGGCTTCGCCAAGAAGCAGGCCGTGGCTTCCGGCCAGCAACAGTTCCTGAATGCCGCTGTAGAAATTGATCGAGCGCCGATCCTTGTTGATGTAAGCCAGCGCCAGCGCCACGTTGAAGACGCCGGCGATCGAAGCAACATGCAGGTGATGCCAGACGCCGGTCGCCAACAGCTGCGATAGATGGAGATGCGGAATCAGCATGATGTGCACCTCTTCCGGCTCGCTGAGCCCGAAGTCGGCGCCGAGCAGACGATTGATTTTGCGATGACCCGATAAAGACATGTGACGCGCGTATTCCCAAACAGGGTTTTTCGTACGCCGGATGAGACCGCCTCATCCGGCAGCGGACTCGATCAGACCGACAGATAAACCTGCCCGTCTTCGAGCTTGACCTCGAACTTGCTGCAGGAGCCGACGTCCGGCGCCACGGCATGGCCGTCCTCCAGACCGATGTTCCAGCCGTGCAACGGACAGGTCACGCGCTTGCCATGGACGATCCCTTGCGACAACGGCCCGCCCTTGTGCGGGCATTTGTCGTGCAGCGCAAACACCTGGTCGTCGGCGGTACGGAAGATGGCGATATCGCCGCCCGTGACCGGCCTGACGATGCGGGAGCCCAGTTGCGGGATGTCTTCCAGCGGGCAGATCAGTTTCCAGTTGCTCATGTTTTGTCCTTTATTCCGGGTGCTCAGGCTTCAAGCTTGATGGGGATGAATTGCTTGATCGGTTCGGCCTCGCGGGAGGTGGCCCACGGATCCTTGGCATCCTTCAGCGAGTCGAGCAGCGCGGCGTACAGCGCCTTGCGGCCTTCTTCATCCTCGAGAATCTTGCCCTTGATGTAATCCATGCCGACGCGTTCGAGGTAGTGGCAGGTGCGCTCCAGATACCAGCCCTCAAGGCGATAGAGTTGCAGGAAGGCGCCGGAATATTCCATGACGTCCTCGTCGGAATTCACCTTGCACAGGAATTGGGCGACTTCGGTCTTGATGCCGCCGTTGCCGGCGATGTAGATCTCGTAGCCGGAATCGACGCCGATGATGCCGACGTCCTTGATGCCGGCTTCGGCACAGTTGCGCGGGCAGCCGGAAACGGCCAGCTTGACCTTGTGCGGGGCGTACATGTCGAACAGCATTTTCTCGAGCTTGACGCCCATCGACATCGCCAGCTGCGTGCCGAAACGGCAGTGCTCGGCGCCGACGCAGGTCTTCACGGTGCGGATCGACTTGCCGTAGGCGTGGCCGGAAACCATGCCGGCAGCGTTCAAATCGGCCCACATTGCAGGCAGGTCTTCCTTCTTGACGCCCAACAGGTCGATCCGTTGGCCGCCGGTCACCTTGACGGTCGGCACGTTGTACTTCTCGGCCGCATCGGCGATGGCACGCAGCTCGGCCGGCGTGGTCAAGCCGCCCCACATCCGCGGCACCACCGAGTAGGTGCCATCCTTCTGGATATTGGCGTGCGAACGCTCGTTGATGAAGCGCGATTGCGGATCGTCCTTGGCTTCGTGCGGCCAGGTCGAGATCAGGTAGTAATTCACCGCCGGCCGGCACTTGTCGCAGCCATTCGGCGTTTTCCACTCCAGCGCCTTGAAGACCGCGTCCTTGTTGGTCAGGTGCTGGTCGAGGATGGCCTCGCGCACCATCTTGTGCGAGTGATCGGTACAGCCGCAGACCGGCTTCTTGTCCGAGGCGGCCGGCGTATAGGCGCCACCGATGGTCGAGGCCAGAATCTGTTCGACCAGGCCGGCGCAGGAGCCGCAGGATGATGCGGCCTTGGTGTGCTTCTTGACTTCATCCAGCGTGAACAAACCCTTGGCCTTGATCGCCTGGACGATGACCCCCTTGGTGATGCCGTTGCAGCCGCAGACCTCGGCGCTGTCCGGCATGTCGGCGGCCTTGCTCTTGCCGGCATGGCCGACGTCGCCGACCAGCGACTGGCCGAAAATCAGCGAGTCGCGGATGTCATGGATGTCGCGGCCATCCTTGAGCAACTGGAAGTACCACGGACCATCGGCCGTGTCGCCGTACATCACGCCGCCGACCAGCTTGTTGTCCTTGATCACCAGTTTTTTGTAAACGCCGCCGTACGGGTCGTTGAGCAGGATTTCCTCGGTCCCCTCGCCGCCCATGTAATTGCCGGCCGAGAACAGATCGATGCCGGTGACCTTGAGCTTGGTCGAGGTCACCGAACCGGTGTAACGGCCGATGCCGTAACCGGCCAGATGGTTGGCGGCGACCTTGGCTTGCTCGAAGAGCGGCGCCACCAGACCGTAGGCGATGCCGCGATGGCTGACGCATTCGCCGACTGCATAGACCTTCGGGTCGTAGGTCTGCATGGTGTCGTTCACCACGATGCCGCGGTTGCAGTAGATGCCGGAGGATTCGGCCAGCGCGTAGTTCGGGCGGATGCCGGCGGCCATGACCACCAGGTCAGCCGGAATCTGCATGCCGTCCTTGAAGCGGATGGCGGCGACGCGGCCGCTTTCGCCCTGGATCAGCGCCTCGGTCTGCTTCTGTAGCAGGAATTTCAGACCCTTGTCTTCCAGCGATTTCTGCAGCATCTTGCCGGCGACTTCATCCAACTGGCGTTCGAGCAACCACGGGCCGATGTGCACCACAGTCACATCCATGCCCCGCAGCTTCAGGCCGTTGGCCGCTTCCAGACCGAGCAGGCCGCCGCCAATCACCACCGCATGCTTGTGCAGGCGGGCGGCTTCGATCATCTCGTCGGTATCCTTGATGTCGCGGTAACCGATCACGCCGGGCAGGTCGTTGCCGGGAATCGGCAACATGAAGGGCGTCGAACCGGTGGCGATCAGCAGGCGGTCATAGGGCGCTTCGGTTCCGTCATCGGCCAGCACGACACGGCGTACGCGGTCGATCTGGCTGATCTGCTTGCCGGTATGCAGCGTGATCTGGTTGTCCTTGTACCAGTCGAGTTCGTTGAGCACGATCTCGGAAATGGTCATTTCGCCGGCCAGCACCGGCGAGAGCAGGATACGGTTGTAATTCGGGTGAGGTTCGGCACCGAAGATCGTGATGTCGTAGTGATCCGGCTTGATCTTCAGCAGTTCTTCGACGGTACGGACACCGGCCATGCCGTTGCCGATCACGACGAGACGAGGTTTGCTCATGTTTGGCTCCAA
>DAIMCQ010000101.1:0-13247 GCA_036726285.1 Azonexus sp. | reverse complement strand
CGGTCGGGCCTGTGGCGCCCGGTCCAGTTCGCGCCGGTCGTGGCGGCCGAGTTCGCCGGCGGTAATCGGCCGGCCTTCACGCAGGTGGCTGGCGGGGACGACGGTGACGGCCTGCGGCAGTCCACGGTTGGTGTAATGCGGCGTATCCCGGCCACTGACGGCGCGGTCGATCAGCGTCAGGTTGTTGACGTGGGTGACGTTGATTTGCCGGACGTAGCCGGGCGAAGCCCGAAACGCCGGGACATAGACCTCGCGCGGGGCCAGCGGAAACCAGCCGACGGCCGGCGCCGAGCCGAAGCTGAAACGGGCGTTCCAGCCCGGATTGCCGACCCAGGCGACCAGCGCCGGGGCATAGACCGGGCGGGCGACATAGTTGCCGGGGACCCAGCCCCAGCGCCCGCGAATGCTCACCCAGCGGCCGTAATGGAAGGGGGCGAAGCCCCAGGGAGACTGGTCGATCCAGGTCCAGCCCCAGGGCGCCACCCAGGCCCAGCGGCCGAAGCGATACGGCGCCCAGTCGCTGGCAACGGCCCGCGGATACCAGACGGCGCCGTATTCGGACTGCGGCTGCCAGTCGCCATACTGGTCGAGATCTTGGTAGCCGGTCATCGCCGGCGAGACGTAGCGCTGGCTTTGCCGGCTCAAAGCCAGGTTTTCGCGCTCGGCGACCCAGTTGTCGAAGGCATCGTGGCTGGCGTTATCGACCTGCATCCGGCCGGCACCATCGAGGCGGGCTTTCTGTCCGGCGCTCACGGCAATGCTGCGCTGGCCATCCGTGAAATGGGCGCGCCCGGCCTGGGTGGTCAGTTCGATTTGGTCGGACAAGACGTCGATGCGGTAGCGCCCCGGTGTGGCAAAGCTGACGCGTCCTTCGGGCGTTTCGACGCTGATTTCGCCGGTCTGGTCGCGTTCCAGGATGCTGACAGCCAGGCTGCCGCCCTCGATCCGGGCATCGACCCGGCGATCGTCAAGGATCGGGAAGGCCAGCTGGCTGTTGCCGCTCAGTCGGAATGCGCTCGATCCGACCCAGACTTCGGCCCGTCCGTGACGTTCGGTGTCGAGCATGGCGCCGCTGCTGATCGGCCAGTTGACGCTGGCCGGTCCGCCTTCATCGTCGCGATCGACGCGTAGATTGACGCCATTTTCGGCGACCGACAGCCGGCCGACCCGGGCTGGCGGGTCAGCCAGCGCCCAGGTGGCGGCGAGCAGGGCGAGCAGTGCGACGGCGCCGCGAAAAAGTGGGGACATGGCAATCCTTTCGGCAATCGATGGTGGCGGGCACCTGGATAAGCGAATAACGCTTGCCGGGCGAAAAGGATGCAGCCATTTTCGAGCAAAATGGTTTCAGGATGTTGCCGGGCAGTGCTGGTCCGGGTTTGCAGCTCAGGGCAGTTCGGAGTCGATGCCGTATTTTTTGGCGACGGCGACGTAAAGTTCGCGCGCCGAGGCCACTTTCGGACTCTTGCGGTCCTTGCGCTGGGCCCGTTGCAGATAGTCGTAACCGCGGGCGGCCAGTTCGCTGTTCCAGCCTTTCTGGTCGATCAGCGAGAAAATGGCCTTGGCGGCGTTGACCAGGAATTGCAGGTTCGGTACCTGATTGACCGCCTGGATGAGCAATTCGACCGAGCCTTCGAGATCGCCATTGCGGGCGGCCAGCACGCCCTTGTTGTTGAGGTCGATGATTTCCTTGCCGACCTGCTCGAGCAGAGTCTTGCCGGCATCCGGCTGGCCGGTCTTTTCGAAGACGCTGGTGATGTGCTCGATCAGGTGCGGATCTTCATGGTTTTCGGCGGCAACCTGGCGCATGATTTTCTCGCCCGCCGCCTGCTTGCCGGTGGCGTAGCAGGCGTGGGCCAGATCGACTGCCAGTCGCTGCGAGACGTGCTTGCCCTTGTCGGCGGACTCTTCCTGTACCTCCTGCTGCAAGGCCAGCGCCTGATCGACCAGGGCCTGGGCTTTTTCCGGCGCGCCTTCGAGGTCGAGGCAAAGGCTTTCGGTGACCAGCGCCGCCAGTTCGGCCTGCTTGTCGCCGCGCCATTCGCGCTTCATGTCGGCAGCGATCTTGCGGGAAGCGACGATGTCGCCGCGTTCGACCAGGACGCGGGAAAGGTTGGCAAAGTCGTCGATCGAACGCAGGCTGGAGCCGCGATTGCGGTCGATCACCTTGCCGTAGGCCTTTTCTGCGGCGAGAAAATCCTTGTTGCGGGCCGCCGTGTCGCCGACGTGACGTTGCCGGACGGTGTTGTGCGGCGAGGCATCGGCTGCCTTCTGCAAGACCTTCTGGGCTTCCTCCAGGCGACCCTTGGCTTCGTGCACCGAAGCCAGGAAGTCGTAGGCGGAGAGGTATTCGGGGGCTTCGCTGGTGACTTGCTCGGCCAGTTCCTCGGCTTCGTCGAGGGCGCCGCGGTCGCGCAGGGCCATTGCCAGGCCCATCTTGGCCCAGGGCACGACCCGGCCTTCGAGTACCCGGCGAAAGACCTCTTCGGCCTCGCGGGTCTTGCCCAGGTTGTGCAACAGTTCGCCCTTGAAGCGCAGCGCGTCGTACAGATAGGCCGGTTGCTGCTGGATCACCCGGTCGCAGGCGGCGATCGCTTCCTGCAGTGCGCCGCGCTGGATCTGTTCGTAGATCTTGCGCAGCACATGTTTCTTGTAGATGGCCTTGACCAGTCGGGCCTGCAATTGCTCGGCGGTGAACGGCTTGATCAGGTAGTCGTCCGGAGCCAGTTCGGCCAGGGCTACAACATTGGTATAGGCCCGCTCGCTGGTGATGATCAGATAGACCGTGGACAGCGGGATCAGATGGGTGTGGCGCAATTCTTCGAGCAGTTGCTGGCCGTCGCGGCCATCGTCGAGCACGAAGTCGGAAAGGATGATGTCGAAACGATTGCCCTTGACCTGGCGAATGACCTCGGCCGAATTACCGGCGCCATGTACTGCCGTGACGCCGAGCGCGCCCAGCATCAGGCGCAGGGAATCCCGGGCCGGCGGGTGGCGATCGACAATCAGAACGCGTTTTTTGCTGAGTGACTGCTGGAGAATCAGCAGCATCTCGTCGTTATCAAGGGGACTCGTGCTCATTTCTGGCAAGTTACTGTAGTTTGACAAGGGCGGCAAGGCGTTGGCGAATCTGGGGAATCCGCGGCGGAGAGCGCCTGACGGGCAATTCCGGCCGCCTGAGTCAGGGTAAAAACTTCGATTTTTCAGCGACCTGACGTAAAATCCGCCTCCCGATACTGCGCTGCAGCAATCCACTTTTCCAGACCAGGCCATGCTCTATCCCACCCGTTTTGATGTCATCGTCGTCGGCGGCGGTCACGCCGGCACCGAAGCTGCGCTGGCTGCGGCCCGGGCGGGGGCGAACACGCTGTTGCTGACCCACAACCTCGACACCCTCGGCGCGATGAGTTGCAATCCCTCGATCGGCGGCATCGGCAAGGGGCATCTGGTGCGCGAGGTCGACGCGCTGGGCGGCGCGATGGCGGCAGCGACCGATGAGGCCGGCATCCAGTTCCGTATCCTGAACGCCTCGAAAGGCCCGGCCGTGCGGGCTACCCGGGCCCAGGCCGACCGCGTGCTGTACAAGCAGGCCATTCGCAGCCGGCTGGAAAACCAGCCGAATCTGACCATCTTCGCCGAAGCCTGCGACGACCTGATCGTCGAAGGCGACAAGGTCTGCGGCGCGGTGACGCAGCTGGGTATCCGTTTCATGGCCGAGGCCGTGGTGCTGACCGCCGGCACCTTCCTCAACGGCAAGATTCACGTCGGGCTGGAAAACTACACCGGCGGCCGCATGGGCGATCCGCCTTCGGTCTCGCTGGCCGCCCGCCTCAAGGAACTAAAGCTGCCGCAGGGGCGCCTGAAAACCGGTACGCCGCCGCGCCTCGACGGCAAGACCATCGATTTCTCGGTGATGGAAGAACAGCATTCGGACAACCCGCTGCCGGTCTTCTCTTTCCTCGGCAACGCGGCGCAGCACCCGAAACAGTTGCCGTGCTGGATCACCGAAACCAACGAGAAAACCCACGACATCATCCGCAGCGGCCTCGACCGCTCGCCGATGTACACCGGCGTCATCGAAGGGGTCGGGCCGCGCTACTGCCCGTCGATCGAGGACAAGATCCACCGCTTCGCCGACAAGAACCAGCACAACGTCTTCCTCGAACCGGAAGGCCTGACGACGCACGAGATCTACCCGAACGGCGTGTCGACCAGCCTGCCCTTCGATATCCAGCTGGCGCTGGTGCGTTCGATCCGCGGCATGGAGAACGTGCACATCCTGCGCCCCGGCTACGCCATCGAATACGATTTCTACGATCCGCGCGGTCTCAAGGACTCGCTGGAAAGCAAGGCCATCAACGGCCTCTTCTTTGCCGGCCAGATCAACGGCACGACCGGTTACGAAGAAGCTGCTGCCCAGGGCCTGCTGGCCGGCATCAACGCGGTCAATTACGTCAAGGGGCGTGCGGGCTGGTGTCCGAAGCGCAACGAGGCTTACCTCGGGGTGCTGGTCGACGACCTGATCACGCGTGGCGTTTCCGACCCCTACCGGATGTTCACCAGCCGCGCCGAATATCGCCTCAGCCTGCGCGAAGACAATGCCGACCTGCGCCTGACCGAGCAAGGTCGCCAGTTGGGCCTGGTCGATGACGTACGCTGGGCGGCCTTCTGCCAGAAGCGCGATGCCATCGCCGCCGAGCAGGAGCGCCTGAAAGCGACCTGGGTCAATCCGAAGATCCTGCCGGCTGAAGATGCCGTCCGTGTCCTGGGCAAGGCGATCGAGCATGAATACAACCTGTTCGAGCTGCTGCGCCGGCCGGAGGTCACTTATGGCAGCCTGCTGACGCTGCCTGGTGCCGGCGAGGCACAGACCGACCCGATGGTTGTCGAGCAGCTGGAAATCTCCGCCAAGTATCAGGGCTATATCGATCGCCAGGCCGAAGAGGTGGCGCGCTCGTCGTCCTACGAAAACACCGTGCTGCCGGCCGATCTCGACTATTCGTCGGTGGCTGGTCTGTCCAACGAGGTCAAGCAGAAGCTGGCCCAGCACAAGCCGCAGACCATCGGTCAGGCATCGCGCATTCAGGGCATCACGCCGGCGGCGATTTCGCTGCTGCTGATCCACTTGAAGCGCTTCAACCTGTCGCACGCAGCATGAGTCAGAATGCCCTTGCCGCAGGGATCGGCGAACTCGGACTCGATCTGCCGGCGACGGCGCAGCAGAAGCTGCTGGCCTTTCGCGACTTGCTGCTCAAGTGGAACAAGACCTATAACCTGACCGCCTTGCGCGATCCGGCGCAGGCCATTTCGCATCATCTGCTCGACTCGCTGGCCATCCTGCCGCATATCGGTGGCGGCCCCCTGCTCGACGTCGGCAGCGGTGGCGGTTTGCCCGGTATTCCGCTGGCCATTGCGCGTCCCGACCTGTCGGTGAGCATGGTCGACACGGTGCAGAAAAAAGCCACCTTCCTGCAGCAGGCGGCCATCGAATTGGGCTTGAAGAATGTGACTGCGCACCACGCCCGGGTCGAGGATATGCACGGCCAGTATGCCCAGATCAGTTCGCGCGCTTTTGCCGAGATCGGGCTGTTCATCAGCCTGACCCGCCATCTGCTGGCACCGGGAGGCCGCTGGCTGGCCATGAAGGGGGTGCGGCCGGATGAGGAACTTCAGGCCCTGCCGGCCGACATCGTGGTGGAAGCAGTCATTCCGCTGCAGGTGCCGGGGCTAGATGCCGAACGACATTTGATCATTTTGAAAGCCGGGTCATGAAAGTACTCGCCATCACCAATCAAAAGGGTGGCGTCGGCAAGACGACCACCGCGGTCAATCTGGCCGCTTCGCTGGGTGCCGAGGGGCAGCGTGTGCTGCTCATCGACATGGACCCGCAGGGGAATGCGACGACCGGGGCCGGCATTACCAAGAAGGAAGCGTTGCCGACGGTCTATCAGTTGCTGATCGGTGCGGCGACCTTGGCCGAAGTCTGCATCAAGACCGAGTTCTATTTCGACATCCTGCCGGCCAACCGCGAATTGGCCGGGGCCGAAGTCGAGCTGATCGAGCTTGACCTGCGCGAGTACCGGCTGAAGAATGCCTTGCAGGCAGGGCATGCGACCTACGATTACATCCTGATCGACTGTCCGCCGGCGCTCAACATGCTGACGGTGAACGCGCTGGTGGCCGCCGATTCGGTGCTGATCCCGATGCAGTGCGAGTACTACGCGCTGGAAGGGCTGTCCGATCTGGTTGAAACCCTGCGCAAGGTGCGCCATCACCTGAATCCCCGTCTCGAAATCGAAGGGCTGCTGCGCACCATGTACAACCCGCAGAGCACGCTGACCCAGCAGGTTTCCGGCGAGTTGGAAAGCCATTTCGGCAGCAAACTGTACAAGACCATCGTGCCGCGCAACGTTCGGCTGGCCGAGGCGCCGTCTTACGGTAAGCCGGTGATTGCCTTTGATAAAAATTCGAAGGGGGCACAGGCTTACAGTTCGCTTGCCCGTGAAATTCTGGAAAGGGTCGCCCAATGATCAAGATGAAAGGACTCGGCCGCGGCCTCGATGCACTGCTTTCCGGCAGCGACAAGCCGCAGGGCGACGAACAGCGCAATCTTCCGGTCGAGCGCCTGCGCCCCGGCAAGTACCAGCCGCGCACCCAGATGGATCAGGATTCGCTGGCCGAACTGGCTGCTTCGATCAAGGCTCAGGGGGTCATGCAGCCGATTCTGGTGCGCGCCGTCGACGCGACGCCGGGCGCCGAGCGCTACGAGATCGTGGCTGGCGAGCGCCGTTGGCGGGCTTCCCAGCTGGCTGGCCTGAACGAGGTGCCGGTGCTGATCCGCAGCATTCCGGACGAACAGGCGCTGGCGATGGCGCTGATCGAGAATATCCAGCGTGAGAATCTCAATCCGCTGGAAGAGGCGCAAGGTCTGCAGCGCTTGATCGACGAATTCGGTCTGACCCATCAGCAGGCAGCCGATGCGGTCGGCCGTTCGCGTCCGGCGGCGAGCAATTTGCTGCGCCTGCTGCAACTGACCGGTCCGGTGCAGGATCTGCTGATGTCGGGGCAGATCGAGATGGGCCACGCCCGCGCCCTGCTGCCGATTCCCGGTAGCCAGCAACTTGCGCTGGCCCAGCGGATCATCCAGAAATCACTTTCGGTTCGTGAGGTTGAGCGTCTGGTGCAGCAGATTCTCAATCCGCCGAAGCCGCTCGCACCGCAAGCGGTTGATCGTGATCTGCTGCGTTTGCAGGAAGAGATTTCCGACACCCTTGGTGCCGCGGTGGCCATCCGCAGCAATAAAAAAGGGGCCGGCAAAGTCACTATTGAATTCGGTGACCTGGATCAGTTGGAAGGTATTCTCAGCCGCATCCGCTAGACCTGTTTTCCCGCGTCGCACATTGCGGAAAACCCTTAATTTCATTGACGTGCATCAGGCAAGTCTTGTATCATTTATATCCGAGTGGCACAGCCGGTCAACGATTGCATAGCACCATGTACAGAGCGATTCTTCTACAAATAGGTGCTGCTTTAATAACAGCAATCGGGGCCGGTGCAATCGTAGGAACGCGGGGGCTCGTTTCGGTCGGGGTGGCAGCTATTGCCTGCATACTTCCCAACCTATTCTTTGCTGTCCGGCTGACGATGGTGACAAATCGCCCGGGCGCATCATATGCGGCGAATTTCTTCATCGGTGAGTTCCTCAAGATCGCGGCCACCATAGGATTTTTGGCAATCGCCGTCGCGGGTTATCCCGAGATGCACTGGCCCAGCTTGCTGATCGGCTTCGCGATTGTTTTGCATGCAGGTTTTATAGCGTTTTGGAAGAAACCCTGATTATGTCTACAGCAGGCCACGAAGCAGCAGCAAACGCGCCCACCGCCGGCGAATACATCGTTCACCACCTGACGCACTGGAACTCCACCGGTCACGCTCAGAAAAACGTGATCGATTTCAGCGTTATCAATCTCGATACCATGATCTTTTCCGTCCTGATGGGCGTGATCGGTCTGTTCGTCATGTGGCGTGTCGCCAAGAGCGTCACCTCTGGCGTGCCGGGGCGCATGCAGGCCGCAGTCGAGATCGTTCTCGAAATGGTCAATGATCAGGCCAAGGGTATTGTTCATAGCGCCGAGTCGCGCAAGTTCGTCGGCCCGCTGGCGCTGACCGTGTTCATCTGGATCTTCCTGATGAACTCGATGGACTTCCTGCCGCTCGATCTGCTGCCGAGTATCTGGCAAGCCATTACCGGCGACCATCATGCCTACCTGCGCGTGGTGCCTTCGGCTGACCTGAATGGCACGCTGGGCATGTCGATCGGCGTGCTGCTGGTCTGTGTTTATTACAACATCAAGATCAAGGGTATTGGCGGTTGGGTGCATGAACTCTTCACCGCGCCGTTTGGCAGCCATCCGCTGCTCTATCCGATCAATTTCGCGATGCAGATGATCGAATTCCTCGCCAAGACCGTTTCGCACGGCATGCGACTGTTCGGCAACATGTATGCCGGCGAGCTCGTCTTCATGCTGATCGCGCTGATGGGCGCCGCCTGGAGTGCCAGCGCGACCGGCATCTCGCTGTTTGCCGGTCATATCGTAGCCGGTTCGATCTGGGCGATCTTCCACATCCTGATCGTTGCCCTGCAGGCTTTCATCTTCATGATGCTGACGCTGGTGTATGTCGGCCAGGCTCACGAAGCACACTGATTTCGTAGTAACTTTAGTAGTCTTTACTTTTTAACTTAGCAAGGAGTTGTCATGGAACACGTTCTCGGTTTTGTTGCTCTGGCTGCCGGCCTGATCATTGGTCTGGGCGCTATCGGTGCCTGTATCGGTATCGGCCTGATGGGTGGCAAGTACATTGAAGCCTCTGCCCGCCAGCCTGAGCTGATGAACGCTCTGCAAACCAAGATGTTCCTGCTGGCCGGTCTGATCGACGCTGCCTTCCTGATTGGCGTTGGTATCGCCATGATGTTCGCCTTCGCCAACCCGTTCAAGCTGGTTTAATCGGTCCTCCACCGATCAACTCTTTAGAGGACTAATACCGTGAATCTGAACGCAACGTTGTTTGCACAGCTCGTTGTGTTCTTCATTCTGGCGTGGTTCACGATGCAATTCGTGTGGCCCCCCATTGTGAAGGCGCTCGACGAGCGTGCGAAGAAGATCGCGGATGGACTGGCTGCTGCTGAACGCGGCAAGCATGATCTCGAACTGGCCACCAAGCGCTCCACGGAAGCTCTCCGTGAAGGCAAGGAAAAGGCTGCCGAACTGATCGCCAACGCTGAAAAGCGTGCGGCTCAGGTTGTCGAAGAAGCGAAGCTCACGGCCAAGGCCGAAGCTGATCGCATCGTCGCCGGCGCCAAGGCTGAAATCGACCAGGAAGCTGTACGCGCCAAGGAACAACTGCGCGAACAAGTCTCGACCCTGGTTGTTGCGGGTGCAGAGAAGATTCTGCGTCGCGAGATCAATGCCCAGGCTCATGCCGATATTCTGGCCACGATCAAACAGGATCTGTAAAGCTTATGGCTGAAACTGTCACCATCGCTCGTCCCTACGCTGAAGCCGTGTATCGCATCGCTCAGCAAACCGGGGCGCAGGGCATCTGGTCAGCACGCCTTCAGCGTCTGGCCCTGGTTGCCCAGGACGGGGACATGGCTTCGGTCATGGGCAATCCCCGCCTCTCCGCTGAGCAAGTTGCCGATTTGTTCATCTCCCTGTCTGAAGACAGCGATGAAACCTTGAGCAGCTTCATTCGTACCCTCGCAGAAAACCGGCGTCTCGCACTCCTGCCGGAGATTTCCCGGCTTTTCGATCTGGCCAAGAGCCAGGAAGAAGGGGTCAAGGAGGCGGTGGTGCAATCAGCATTCCCCATTGACGACACCCAGGTAGCTGCCCTGCTCAAGGAGCTGGAAGCCCGCTTTGGTACCCGCCTGACCGCTCGCGTCGAAATCGACCCGAGCCTGATTGGTGGTGTGCGGGTCGCCGTCGGTGACCAGGTGCTGGATGCTTCAGTCCGCGGCAAACTCGACTCGATGGCCGTGGCGCTGAACAACTAGGAGAATTTCATGCAGTTGAATCCTTCCGAAATTTCTGAACTGATCAAGAGCAAAATCCAGAACCTGCAGGGCGCATCGGAAGTGCGTACGCAGGGCACCGTGGTCTCCGTCACTGACGGTATCGTCCGCGTGCATGGTTTGCAAGACGTCATGCAAGGTGAAATGCTGGAATTCCCCGGCAACACCTTCGGTATGGCACTCAACCTCGAGCGCGACTCCGTCGGCGCCGTTATTCTTGGTGAATACGAGCACATCTCCGAAGGCGCTGTCGTCAAGACGACCGGTCGCATTCTGGAAGTGCCGGTCGGCCCGGAACTGCTTGGCCGCGTGGTCAATACCCTCGGTCAGCCGATCGATGGCAAGGGTCCGATCAACGCCAAGCTGACCGACAAGCTGGAAAAGGTTGCGCCGGGCGTTATTTGGCGTAAGTCCGTTTCCCAGCCGGTGCAAACCGGTCTGAAGTGTGTGGACTCCATGGTTCCGGTTGGTCGTGGTCAGCGCGAGCTGATCATTGGTGACCGCCAGACCGGCAAGACCGCCGTCGCCGTTGATGCCATCATCAACCAGAAGGGCAAGAACCTCTTCTGCGTTTATGTTGCTATCGGCCAGAAGGCTTCCACCATCGCCAACGTCGTCCGCAAGCTCGAAGAACATGGCGCCCTGGAATACACCATCATCGTCGCCGCCTCGGCTTCCGAATCCGCTGCACTGCAGTACCTGGCTCCGTACGCTGGTTGTACGATGGGTGAGTACTTCCGTGACCGTGGCCAAGACGCCCTGATTATTTATGATGACTTGACCAAGCAAGCCTGGGGCTACCGTCAGGTTTCCCTGCTGCTGCGCCGTCCGCCGGGCCGTGAAGCCTATCCGGGCGACGTGTTCTATCTCCATTCCCGTTTGCTCGAACGCGCCGCCCGCGTTTCCGAAGCCTGGGTCGAAAAGCTCACCAATGGTGAAGTGACTGGCAAGAGTGGTTCGCTGACCGCGCTGCCGGTTATCGAAACCCAAGCTGGTGACGTTTCCGCTTTCGTTCCGACCAACGTGATTTCGATCACCGACGGTCAGATCTTCCTGGAAACCGACCTCTTCAATGCCGGTATTCGTCCTGCAATCAACGCCGGTATCTCGGTGTCCCGCGTCGGTGGCGCTGCCCAGACCAAGCTGATCAAGAAGCTCGGTGGCGGTGTTCGTCTGGCTCTGGCTCAGTACCGCGAACTCGCTGCGTTTGCCCAGTTTGCTTCCGATCTCGACGAAGCAACCCGCAAGCAGCTGGAACGTGGTCGCCTGGTGACCGAGCTGATGAAGCAGCCGCAGTACGCTCCGATGAGCATTTCCGATATGGCCGTCACGCTGTACGCAGCTGACAAGGGTTACTTCGACGATGTGGAAGTCAAGCGTGCGCTCGAATGCGAAAAGGCCATGATCAGCTACCTGAAGGCCAACTGTGCCGATGTCATGAACACCATGGAATCGACTGCAGATCTCAGCGCTGACACCGAAAAGGCTCTCGCCGCCGGCATCACCGCCTTCAAGGGCAGCTGGGCCTAATCGGCTAGGAGAATTGCATGGCTAGCGGCAAGGAAATTCGCAACAAGATCAAGAGCGTTGAAAATACGCGCAAGATCACCAAGGCCATGGAAATGGTGGCCGCATCCAAAATGCGTAAAGCGCAGGAGCGGATGCGTGCTGCCCGTCCTTATGGCGAGAAAATCCGGCGCGTTGCAGGCAATCTGGCACACGCCCTGACCGAATACAAGCACCCGTTCCTGGTTAATCGCGAACAGACCAATGTCGGTCTGGTCTTGGTGACCTCGGACAAGGGCTTGTGCGGCGGCTTGAATTCCAATCTCCTGCGCCTCACCGTGCAGAAAATGAAGGAATTCGATACCAAGGGCACCAAGTTTCAGGCTACCTGCATCGGCAACAAGGGCTTCGGCTTCATGCAACGCGCAGGCGCCAAGACCGTCTCTCACGTGATTGGTCTCGGTGATACGCCGCATCTGGAAAAACTGATTGGGCCGGTCAAGGTACAGCTTGATGCGTACATGAACGGCGAAATCGATGCGCTCTACATTGGCTACACCCGCTTCATCAACACGATGAAGCAGGAGCCGGTATTCGAACAAATCCTGCCCTTGTCGGGCGAAGCGGTCGGCTCCTCGAAGTCGAACTGGGATTATGTTTACGAACCCGAAGCCAAGGCGGTCATCGACGATCTGTTGATCCGTTACGTTGAAGCTTTGATTTATCAGGCTGTGGCTGAAAACATGGCCTCCGAGCAATCTGCCCGGATGGTCGCCATGAAGTCTGCTTCCGACAATGCCAAGAGCGTTATCGGTGAATTGAAGCTGGTCTATAACAAGGCCCGTCAGGCCGCGATTACCAAGGAATTGTCGGAAATCGTAAGCGGTGCAGCCGCCGTCTGACGCAAGCGCGAAGCTTTTAATTATTGGGGATTTGAATATGAGTCAAGGTTCCATCGTTCAGTGTATCGGCGCCGTAGTGGACATCCACTTTCCGCGCGATGCCATGCCGAAGGTGTACGACGCGCTCAAGCTGGATGCCGCCGAAATCAATGGCATGGCCGAAGAAGGCCTGACCTTTGAAGTTCAGCAGCAACTGGGTGACGGCGTGGTGCGCACCATCGCCATGGGTTCTTCCGACGGTCTGCGTCGGGGCATGAAAGTCAACAACACCGGTGCTGGCATCTCCGTACCGGTCGGCATGGGCACGCTGGGTCGTATCATGGACGTGCTTGGCCGTCCGATCGACGAAGCGGGTCCGATCGACAGCGACGAGCTGCGTGAAATCCACGCACCGGCACCGAAGTTCGACGAACTGTCGTCTTCCGTCGATCTGCTCGAAACCGGCATCAAGGTTATCGACTTGATCTGCCCGTTCGCCAAGGGCGGCAAGGTCGGCCTGTTCGGCGGCGCCGGCGTCGGCAAGACCGTCAACATGATGGAGTTGATCAACAACATCGCCAAGCAACACTCGGGTCTCTCCGTGTTTGCCGGTGTTGGTGAGCGTACCCGCGAAGGTAACGACTTCTATCATGAAATGAAGGACTCCAACGTTCTCGACAAGGTTGCGATGGTGTTCGGTCAGATGAACGAACCGCCGGGTAACCGTCTGCGCGTCGCGCTGACCGGCCTGACCATGGCCGAGCGTTTCCGTGACGACGGCCGCGACATTC
>DAIMCQ010000100.1:0-13340 GCA_036726285.1 Azonexus sp. | reverse complement strand
CGGTACCGTGCGCGCCGCAGCCGAAGCAGTGATAGAACTGCTTGGTCGGGCTGACCGTGAAGGAGGGGGATTTTTCGTTGTGGAAGGGGCAGCAGGCGGCGTAGTTCGCGCCGGCCTTCTTCAGCGGCACGAAGCTGTCGACCAGGTCGACGATGTCGACCCGGGCCAGCAGATCCTGAATAAACGAATCCGGGATCATGGGCGAAGCCCCTTAACCGGCAAGTGCGGCTTTGACCAGTTTGGAGATCTCGGCCATGTCGGCCTTGCCGGCCAGGCGGGGTTTGAGTACGGCCATCAGCTTGCCCATGTCGGCCGGGCTCTTGGCACCGGTTTCGGCGACGGCGGCGGCAACGGCGGCAGCCATTTCATCGGCGCCCATTTTTTCCGGCAGGTAAGCGGCGAGAATGGCGATTTCGGCTTTCTCGACATCGGCCAGGTCCTGGCGGCCGGCCGCTTCGTACTGGCTGACGCTGTCCTTGCGCTGCTTGACCAGTTTCTCGATGACGGCGCCGACGGCGGTGTCGTCGAGTTCGACGCGCTCATCGACTTCCTTCTGCTTGACGGCGGCGAGCAGCAGGCGGATAGCTGCCAGCTTGCCGGCCTCCTTGGCCTTCATGGCGGTCTTCATGTCTTCGGTGATGCGTGCTTTGAGGCTCATGGTCTTCTTTTGCGGATAATCGTCTGGAAAAGAGAAAAGCCGCCGGCTTTTAAAGGCGGGCGGCTCTGTCTGCAGCTAAGGTGTACCTATTAGTACAGCTTCGGCGGCAGGGTCTGGCTACGAATACGCTTATGGTGGCGTTTGACGGCAGCAGCCAACTTGCGCTTACGCTCGGCGGTGGGCTTTTCGTAAAACTCGCGAGCGCGCAGCTCGGTCAGGAGACCAGTCTTTTCGACGGTGCGCTTGAAGCGGCGAATAGCAACTTCGAACGGCTCATTTTCCTTGACTCGAATGTTCGGCATGTAAATCACCCCCTTCCGTCAGGCGCCTGCCAGGTCAAGTAAAACGGCAGTGCGCGCAAAATTTGATCCGCAGGTCTGCGGGTAGCCGAACAGTATATTCGAAAATACCTTTGCTGTTCAAGTGTTAAAATGCGGCCCCATGTTAGTTCTCGGCGTTGAATCCTCCTGCGACGAAACCGGTATCGCGCTTTACGACAGCGTGGCCGGCCTGTTGTCGCATGCCCTCCATTCGCAGGTGGCGATGCATGCCGAGTACGGCGGCGTCGTGCCCGAGCTGGCTTCGCGCGACCACATCCGGCGTGTCGTTCCCTTGCTGCGCGAAGCGCTCGGCCGGGCCGGCAAGTCGCTGAACGAAGTCGATGCCGTGGCCTATACCCGCGGCCCGGGCCTGGCCGGTGCCTTGCTGGTCGGTTGTGCTTTTGCCGAAGCGCTGGCCGTGGCGATCGACAAGCCGACCATCCCGGTGCATCACCTCGAAGGTCATCTGCTGTCGCCGCTGCTGTCGCGCGATCCGCCGACTTTCCCCTTCGTCGCCTTGCTGGTCTCCGGCGGTCATACCCAATTGATGAAGGTGACCGGGGTCGGCGAGTACGAGTTGCTCGGCGAGACCCTCGACGATGCGGCCGGCGAAGCTTTTGACAAGAGCGCCAAATTGCTCGGCCTGCCTTACCCGGGCGGTGCGCTGTTGTCGAAACTGGCCGAGCAGGGGCAATCCGGGGTGTATACCTTGCCGCGTCCGATGCTGCATTCGGGCGACCTGAGTTTCAGTTTTTCCGGACTGAAAACGGCCGTGCTGACCCTGGTTCGCGAACAGGGCGAAGGCTTGAGCGACGAATTCAAAGCCAATGCGGCACGGGCTTTCCAGGAAGCGATTGTCGAAGTGCTGCTGAAAAAGGCCTTGAAGGCCATGAAGCAGACCGGCCTGAAACAACTGGTGGTAGCGGGCGGCGTCGGCGCCAACAAGCAGTTGCGGGCGACGCTCGATGACGAAGCCCGGCGCAAGCGCTTCCGCGTCTATTACCCGGAACTCGAATTCTGTACCGACAACGGCGCCATGATCGCCCTGGCCGGTTGCCTGCGTTTGCAGGCCGGTACGCCGTCCAAGCCGGCGGGAGCCTTTGCTGTACAGCCGCGCTGGCCCTTGTCGATGCTCGCTTAACAATCCCGCCTCGCAGGCGTTTCGGCACGGGCCGGCATGATCATCATGCCGGCCCGTTGCGCATCTTGAGCCGGATTTTCCTGACCCGCTGATCGGTCGCCGGGGGAGCGGCCATCCCGTGTACCTGGTGCGCAGGCTCAGAGCCGCCTTTCAATTTCTCGATACTTCGTCTTTTCCTGACCAATTCTCAGTCTAAAAAATGCGCCAAACCGTTGCTTGAAGCGGGGTTCGGCGAATAGATTGATCGTGCTTCGACGTGCTTGTCATATGCCGATGGTTTGCATGGCTTGTCGTGGCTTTCATTCAATCGACTCAATCGTTTGCGAAGGAGTACTGAAATGACCGATTCAATTGCCCAACGCGTTTCCCGGGTAATTTCCGCCGGCGCCCACGCCTTGCTCGACAAAGCCGAGGATTTGGCGCCCGAGCGTGTCTTGATGCAGGCGATCCACGAGATCGACCAAGTTATCGGCGAAATCCAATTCGAGGCCGGGCGCGGGGAAGCCATGAAGCATCTGCTCGAAAAACAGATTGATCGTCTTGATGGCGAGCACGCAAAGCTCGATCAGCAAGCCGCCATGGCAGTAAAAATGGAGCGGGACGATCTGGCTGAGCTTGCCCTCGGGAAACTGACCGAGATCGAGGAGCAGCAGCAGGCCTTGCAGGCCGATCGTGACGGACATCTGGCATTCATCGCCGAGCAGGAGCACCTAATACAGGCAGTGCGAGCCAAGCGCCGCGAGCTTGAATTGGCCTTGCGCAGTTATTTGACGGCGTGTGCCCCAAGCCATTCCGCCAGCAGCGCGCCGTTGGCAAGTCGGCAGCGCCTGCTGAAAGTTCAAGCAGCGACCGATGCATTCAGTCGTGTCCTGGCTCGCCAGGTCGGGTCCGATGCATTGAGTTTTGGCGTTCGCGATGCGCCCGGTTTGAACGAACTGGCTGAACTGCAGCGCCGGGAGCAGGTCGCGGCGCGACTGGGAGCCATCAAGGCTGCGCTGGGGAGCCCTTGAGGTGATGGTGATGCTGGCGGACTTGTTCGGGCTTCCCGAGGCCTGGCCGTACCTGCTTTCTGGCTTGTTGCTGGTCGCTTTGACCTTGATCGAGCTGGCTGCCCAGTTGATCGGTATGGGCGGCGCCGCGGCACTTGATGCCTGGGCGCTCGGCGACCACGGGCTGGATGTTGCCGACAGTTGGCTCGGTTGGTTGCATGTCGGGAAGGTTCCTATCCTGATCCTGTTGATCGTCTTCCTGACGCTCTTCAGCCTGGCCGGTGTCGCTCTGCTGATCTTCGCCAAGACATTGTTCGGCCTGGTTCCGCCGACCTGGCTTTCGGGCAGCCTGGCGACCCTGGTGGCGGTGCCGGGGGTACGCGTTGCCGGCAGCGTCCTGGGCCGGTTGATTCCGCGCGATGAGACCTCTGCCGTCAGCCTCGACAGCCTGGTCGGCCAGGTCGCCATCGTGATCAGCGGCACGGCACGGGTCAATTACCCGGCTCAGGCCAGGGTTCGTAACCCGGCCGGGCAGCAATTCTATGTTCATGTCGAACCGGACGATCCGGCGCAAATCCTCGCTACCGGGGATGCCGTGCTGTTGGTTCGACAACTGTCCGGGGCGCGTTTTCAGGCGATTGCCAATCCGCGCCCCGATCTACTGTGAAGTGAAAGGGAGAAAATAAATGGATCAATTGATCGTGGTCGGTACGCTGGCCGGTTTCCTGTTGCTGGGCCTGTTGGCGATCGGCCTGGTTTTTTCGCGTCTCTACCGGCGCTCCTCGAAAGAGCTGGCCTTCGTCAGGACCGGTCTGGGCGGGCAGAAGGTGGTGATGGATGGCGGCGCCATCGTGCTGCCGGTCTTTCATGAGTGCGTCAATATCAACATGAATACCCTCAAACTCGAGGTGGCGCGGGCCGGTGCCGACAGCCTGATCACGCTCGACCGTTTGCGGGTCGATGCGGTGGCGGCCTTTTTCGTTCGCGTCATCCCGAGCGTCGAAGGCGTGGCCAATGCAGCGCAGACCTTGGGGCAGCGCACCATGCATCCGGACTCGCTGAAAGAGTTGGTCGAAGACAAGTTCGTCGATGCCCTGCGCGCCGCGGCGGTATCGATGGGCATGCATCAACTGCTCGACAAGCGTGCCGACTTTATTCAAGCCGTGCAGAACGCGGTGTCCGAGGATTTGCTCAAGAACGGCCTGGAACTGGAGTCGGTCAGCCTGACCCGCCTCGATCAAACGCCGATCAAGTTCTTCGATGCGCAGAATGCCTTCGATGCCGAAGGTTTGACCAAGCTGACGCAGCAGACCCAGCAACGGGCCAAGGAGCGCAACGAAATCGAGCAGGATACGTCGGTGGCGATTGCCCAGAAGAACTTCGAGGCGACCCAGCTCAAGCTCACCATCGAAAAAGACCAGACTTTCGCCACCTTGCAGCAGCAACAGGAAGTGGCGACCCGTCAGGCCCAGCAGACGGCCGAGGTGGCGTCGATTACCGCCCAGCGCGAACGCGAGGCGCAGCAGGCCAAGATCGATGCCGAGCGTCTGGTGCAGGAGGCCGAGGTCGAAAAAAGCCGGGCCATCCGCCAGCGTCAGATCGAAGCCGATCGCGAAGTGCAGGTCGCCAAGATCGAGCAGGAAAAGCGGACCACCCTGGCCGATCAGGAAAAGCTGATTTCGATTGCCGAAAAGTCAAAAGCCCAATCCGAGGCCGAAAAGCAGGCCAATGAAGCGCGGGCGCTTGCCGCCCGGGCCGAGGAGCAGGTCAAGACCGCACGCGAAGTCGCCGTGGCCGAGCGCGAGAAGCAGATTGCGCTGGTTGCGGCCGACCAGGCGGCTCAGCAACAGGCAATCGGGATTCGCATTTCTGCCGAGGCCGAAAAGGATGCTGCACTGGATCTGGCCGAAGCGGTCAAGATCAAGGCCGAGGCGCAACAAGTGCAGTTCCAGGTCGAGGCACGTGGGATCGAGATGCGCAATGCCGCACTCAACACACTGGATGCCGAGCAGATTGCGATGCAGATC
Source organism: Azonexus sp. (assembly GCA_036726285.1). Classification (GTDB taxonomy): domain Bacteria; phylum Pseudomonadota; class Gammaproteobacteria; order Burkholderiales; family Rhodocyclaceae; genus Azonexus. Next base: position 8,205 of record DAIMCQ010000100.1, on the reverse strand, counting down.
AAGATGAAATTGCTCGAAGCCTTGCCGGGCATCATCGAGGCCTCGGTCAAGCCGATGGAAAAGATCGACGGTATCAAGATCGTGCAGGTCGATGGCCTGGCCCGGGGCGGAAGCGGCGGTGCCACGACGGTCTCGGCCGGCGGCGGCAATCTGGCCGAGCAGGCCGTTGCCGCGGCCTTGAGTTACCGGGCGCAGCAGCCGATCCTGGATGCGGTGCTGGCAGAAGTCGGCTTGAAAGGCGGCGATCTGAACGGTCTGGTGAATAACCTGCGGAACGACCTGAGTCCGTCCGGCGACGCTTCTCCGGCCTGATCGGGCCTAGTTCCGGGCGTGGGCGATGTTGAAGGCGTCCACGCCGGTAATCTCGATCAGCTTGCCGGACATCTGCGAGAGATGCTCACTGCGTTCGCGACTCAGGGCGAGGTCGACGAAGCGCCATTCCTGGCTGTTGTCGTGATAATTGATGGTGAAGGAGCCGCCGGCGACCTCGTAGCCGCGCTCCAGGATGGCGGCGCGAATCTGCTGTTCCTGCGGCAGGAAGCCCGGGCGGAAATGCAGCGTGATCGAGATGGCGTGGCGCGAGGGCAGCCAGCGCTCAAGTCGCGAAACATAGAGCATGCAGAAGGTCGACAGCAGGGTGAGCAGGATGGCGGCGCCGTAAAAGCCGATGCCGACCAGCACGCCAATCACCGAGGCCGACCAGATCGAGGCGGCGGTGGTCAGGCCGCTGATGTTCAGGCCTTCCTTCATGATCACGCCGGCGCCGAGAAAGCCGATGCCGGTCAGGATGCCCTGGATGACCCGGGTCGGGTCGGGCGGCGGCGTCAGGTTGGAAACGTGCTGGAACAGCGCCGAGCCGCCGTACCAGAAATTGGGGTAGCCGACGATGACGGTGGCGGCGCAGGAGGCCACGCAAACCAGCGCATAGGTCCGCATGCCGGCGGCACGTCCGTGGTAGGACCGTTCATAGCCGAGGATCATGCCGAGCAGCAAGGCACCGACCAGATTCATGAAAATGATCAGGTTGGTGGTGATTTCGCCGGCGGACCAATAGCTGGCGAGAAGTTCGGAAAGGAGCGGGGTCATGACGATGCCTGTTGGAAACTGTATGTAGTGTTCTCCAAAAGCATCGGCCGGACAAGGGGAGGCCGGCATTTGGGTTGAACCGGCCGGGGATCCGGCCTATCAAACCGGCATGGCTGTGCCGGCCCGTCCGAAGGAGGGCGGCATGAGTTCCGCGCAACGGCGCTCCAGCCCGCTCGGGCAAGGCTGGCTTCAGGAAGGGGGCGACCATGACTGACACCCTGCGCCAGGCGATCCGCCAGGCCTGTCGCCGCGATGAGGCGGCTTGTCTGAGGCAGCTCGGCAGCGAGTTGAGTGGGCTGGCGATCGACCGCGAAGCGGTGAGCCGGCAGGCCCGGCAACTGGTCGAGGCGGTACGCCGGCAGCGTCGCCAGGCCAGCGGCGTCGATCACCTGATGCATGAATTTTCGCTGTCCAGCCAGGAGGGCGTCGCCCTGATGTGCCTGGCTGAAGCCTTGCTGCGGATTCCCGATACGCCGACGGTGGACCGGCTGATCCGCGACAAGATTTCGCGCGGCGATTGGGCCAGCCATCTCGGCGGCAGTGCATCGTTGTTCGTCAATGCCGCGACCTGGGGGCTGATGCTGACCGGGAAGTTGGTGGCGACGCACAGTGAGCGGGCGCTCGGGGGCGCGCTGACCCGGTTGATCGCCAAGGGGGGCGAACCGCTGATCCGCAAGGGCGTCGATTTCGCCATGCGCCTGCTGGGCCAGCAGTTTGTCATGGGCGAGAGCATCGAGTCGGCCTTGAAACGTTCGCGCCGCAACGAACAGAAGGGCTATAGCCATTCCTTCGACATGCTCGGCGAGGCGGCGTTGACGGCCGCCGACGCCGAGCGTTATGGCCGCGCCTACGAAGCGGCGATCCACGCCATTGGCCAGGCCAGCGGCGGGCGGGGTGTCATCGCCGGACCGGGCATCTCGATCAAGCTCTCGGCGCTGCATCCGCGTTATGTGCGCAGCCAGCGTGAGCGGGTGTTCAGCGAATTGCTGCCGCGTCTCAAGGGGCTGTTGCTACTCGCCAAGCATTACGACATCGGGCTCAACATCGATGCCGAAGAGGCCGATCGACTGGAGCTGTCGCTCGACCTGCTCGCCGCCCTGGCGGGCGATCCCGATCTGGCCGGCTGGCAGGGCATGGGTTTCGTCATCCAGGCGTATCAGAAGCGCTGTCCGGCGGTGATCGATTTCCTGATTGACCTGGCGCGGCGCAACGGGCGCCGCCTGATGATCCGCCTGGTCAAGGGGGCGTACTGGGATAGCGAGATCAAGCGCGCCCAGGTCGATGGTCTGAGCGATTACCCGGTCTATACCCGCAAGCCGCATACCGATCTGGCTTACCTGGCCTGCGCCACGCGTTTGCTGGCCGCGCCGGATGCGATCTACCCGCAGTTCGCGACCCATAACGCCCATACCCTGGCCAGCATCAGCGAGATGGCCCGCGGGCTGGAGGTCGATGACTACGAGTTCCAGTGCCTGCATGGCATGGGCGAGCCGCTCTACGACAACGTGGTTGGCGCCGGCAACGCGGGGCGGCTGTGCCGGATCTACGCGCCGGTCGGGACGCATGAAACCTTGTTGCCCTATCTGGTCCGGCGCCTGCTGGAGAATGGCGCCAACAGTTCCTTCGTCAATCGGATCGTCGATGAGCGGGTTTCGATCGATACCTTGATCGAGGACCCGCTGGTCACGCTGCAGGCCACGCAGGGCCAGCGGCATCCGGCGATTCCCTTGCCGGGCGACTTGTACGGTGCCGGGCGGATCAATTCCGCCGGGGTCGATTTGTCGGACGAAACCACGCTGACTTTGCTGGAGGCTTCGCTTGATGCGCTGGCCACGCGTTCCTGGCAGGCCGGGCCACTGGTGGCCGGGCTGGGCTCGGTGGCGGGCGAAGGCGTGCCAGTGCGCAATCCGGCACGGCACAGCGACCTGGTGGGGCGAGTGGTCGAGGCCGATGTCCCTCTGGTCGACCTGGCCTTGCAGCATGCCGCTGCGGTCAGCGCCGGCTGGCATGCCACGCCACTCGCCCAGCGTGCCGGGCTGTTGCAGAACGCCGCCGACATGCTGGAGACGGCGCGTCACGAGATCATCAGCCTGTGCATCCGCGAAGCCGGAAAAACCTGGTCGAATGCCGTTGCCGAGTTGCGCGAGGCGGTCGATTTCTGCCGTTACTACGCACAGCAATTGCTCGACGGCAGCTTCGAGAACCCGGCAACGCCACCCGGTCCGGTGGTCTGCATCAGCCCCTGGAATTTCCCGCTGGCGATCTTCATCGGCGAAGTCAGCGCCGCGCTGGCGGCGGGGAGTCCAGTCCTCGCCAAACCTGCCGAGCAGACGCCGCTGATCGCGCATCTGGCGGTGCAGTTGCTGCATCGGGCCGGCGTGCCGCCGGCCGTACTGCAATTTCTCCCCGGCCGTGGCGAGGTGGTGGGGGCCCGGCTGACGGCCGATCTGCGCGTGCGGGGCGTGGTATTTACCGGCTCAACCGAGGTGGCGCGGGTGATCAACCGCAGTATTGCCGGGCGTCGCGGTGTGCGCCTGATTGCCGAGACCGGCGGTCAGAATGCGATGATCGTCGACTCGTCGGCCCTGCCAGAACAAGTGGTGCAGGACGTGCTGGCTTCAGCCTTCGACAGTGCCGGTCAGCGCTGTTCGGCGCTGCGCGTGCTGTGTCTGCAGCAGGATATCGCCGAGCGGGTGCTGGACATGCTCAAGGCGGCGATGCCCCTGTTGCGGCTGGGGGATCCGCGCACCCTGGCGGTTGACGTCGGTCCGGTGATCGACCAGGAGGCGCGCGACAATTTGCAGGCCCATATCGAGGCCATGCGTCGGCAGGGGTGCCCGGTCTTCCAGCTTCCTTTACCGGCCGAGTGCGGCGAAGGCTGTTTCATTGCGCCGACGCTGATCGAGATCGATCGCCTGAGCTTGTTGCAGCGCGAAGTCTTCGGCCCGGTCGTGCATGTCTTGCGCTTCGCCGCCGACGCATTGCCCGCTCTGGTCGAGCAGATCAACGCGACCGGCTATGGCTTGACTCTGGGCATTCACAGCCGGATTGACGAAACCATCGGTGACATCATCGCCCGGGCACGGGTCGGCAATATCTACGTCAACCGCAACATGGTGGGGGCGGTGGTCGGTGTCCAGCCTTTCGGCGGCGAAGGCTTGTCGGGGACCGGCCCGAAGGCTGGGGGACCACTCTACCTGGCGCGCCTGGCCGACCAGGCGCACTTGCCGGCGGCGATTCAATTCGGTCTGCCGGTTGTAGTCGGGGCGGATTACGGACAAACGCTCGCCGAGTGGGCTTCGACACAGGGCGAGACGGCGTTGGCAAAGTATTGTCGAGACTGTGCTGCCAGCAGTCTGTTCGGCAAGACGCTTGCCCTGCCCGGCCCGACTGGCGAACGCAACACGCTGAGCTTCGCACCGCGTGGTCGTCTGCTCTGCCTGACGACTCGCCGGGAAGAACTTTTCCGGCAACTGGCGGCAGTTCTGAGCACCGGTAATCGACCTGCAGTGGTCGAGGCGGACTGGGCCCGGCAGGCAATCGGTGCCATGCCCGCCGCAATCGCCGAGACCATCGAATGGCGTGCCGCAGGTGATCTTGCTGGCCTGGCCGGTGTGCTGGGGGACGATGAACCTGTCCTGCGCCAGCAACTGGCAGCCGGTACTGGCGCCTTGCTGGCGCTGTATTACCCGGCTCCGAACGACGCTTCGTATCCGCTTTATCGCATGGTCGCCGAACGGGTGGTCAGCGTGAACACCACGGCGGCGGGCGGCAATCCCAGCTTGATGAGTCTGGGCTTGGGCTGAGGCGCAGCAAGGGACGACGGTGCAGGGATGGCGGGCTCAGAAGTTGTCCGGCAGGCCGGCCAGGATGTCGATGCAGGCAGCGTGGCTGAGCAGCTCGTCGAACCAGCGATCAATAAAGCGGGAAATCATCATGGCCTCCTTGAAGGTATGTCGGTCGTTTCGACCGGATGGGGCCAGTGTATGGCATGCTTGGTGATGTCTCCAGTTGATTGTCTTGATTGATTTGATTGTTGATTGCTATGGGTATGGGCGAAAAGAACGCCGGTAGCCCGGCGTTGTTCAGGTGTGGCGCAAAGTCACGCTCAGTGTTTTTTCTTGCTGCCGATTTTCGATTCCTGGCCGGCCAGCAAGCGCTGGATGTTCTGCCAATGCTTGCCGATCAGGGCCAGCGCGATGATCCCGACGACGATGACCATGCCGTTGCCGCCATGCATCAGTACGGTATAGACCGGTGCCAGTGCAGCGGCGAGCACGGCGGCGGCCGAGGAGTAGCGCGACACGAAGGCGACGAACAGCCAGGTGCCGAGCACGGCAAGGCCGAGCAGCGGGTCGAGGGCAAGCAGGACGCCGGCTGCCGTGGCAACCCCTTTGCCGCCCTTGAATTTGAGGAAGATCGGGAACAGGTGGCCGCAGAAAACAGCCAGGGCGACCAGGCCGACCGCCGTTTCGCTGAAGCCGAGCTGCTGGGCGACGAAGACGGCGACCCAGCCCTTGAGCGCATCGCCGATCAGGGTGAACAGCGCGGCCTTCTTGTTGCCGCTGCGCAACACATTGGTCGCCCCAGGGTTGCCGGAACCGTAGGTGCGGGGATCGGCCAGACCGAAGAGCTTGGCAGCGATCATGGCAAAGGGAACGGAGCCGAGCAGGTAGGCGGCGAGGATGGCAAGGACGGTTTGCATGGGTGATCGGGGTCGCTGAGGTACAATCGCGGCGAATTTTACACTGCCAAGGCATTTCGCCCCCCGTATGGACATCATATTCATCGAAGAACTGCGCGCCGAGACGTGGATAGGCATTTATCCGCGTGAAAAGGCCATGCCGCAGACGGTCGAGATTTCTTTGCAGATCGGGGTGTCCACCACCTCGGCTGGGGCCAGCGACGATATCCGCGACACCGTGGACTACGCCGTGGTGGTCGAGCGCCTGCGCGCCGATTTGTCGGGCAGCCACTTCAACTTGCTGGAAAAGCTGACCGAGCATATTGCTACCTGGTTGCTGGAGAATTTTGCCGCCCAGTGGGTGCGCGTCTCGGTGGCCAAGCTGGGCATGATGCCCGGCGTCAAACGCGTCGGCGTGATCATCGAACGCTCGGTCTAAGCTGGCTTACCCATGACGAAGCCCCCGTGCCATTGGCCGGGGGCTTTGTTGTTTTCGGCGGCTCAGAACACCGCGGCGAGGACCGTCATGATGGCGAAGCCCCCGGCCAGGCCGAGCGTGCCGGCCGCTTCTCGGCCAGGTTTGTGCGAAGCCGGGATCAGTTCGTGGCTGACCACCCAGAGCATCGCGCCGGCTGCCGCGGCGAGCGCCAGCGGCAAGGTCGAACCGGCCAGCGTGCTGGCGATCACCCCGAACAAGCCGCCGACCGGTTCAACCAGGCCGGTGCCAAGGGCGATCAGGGCGGCGCGCAGCGGGGCGGCACCGAGCACGAGCATGGCGCTGGCCACGATCCAGCCTTCCGGCACATTCTGGATGGCGATGCCCAGCGTCATGCCGTGGTCGGCCCCGGCTGCCGCCGAAACGCCGACGGCGAGGCCTTCCGGAATGTTGTGCAAGGCGATGGCGGCCACCACCAGGGCGACATTGGGCATGGCGCCGCCGGCTTCGACCGTTTCGACGTGGGCATGCGGCATGCGGCGATCCATCTGCTGCATCAAGCGGGTGCCGGCCAGAAAGGCGAGGCCGGTGGCCAAACCGAGCAACCACGGCGCTTCGCTGGCGGCAACGTGCTGTACGGCCGGGACCAACAAGGAAAAAAGGCTGGCGGCGAGCATCATGCCGCCGGCCAGGCCGAGCATCGGCGCCATCAGGCGGTCGCTCGGCCGGCGCAGGAACAACACCGGCAAGGCGCCGAGGCCGGTGGCGAGGCCAGCCATCAGGCTGGCTTGCAAGCCTTTGGCGGCCATCGGGTGGGCGCCCAGCCATTGGGCCGACTGCTCGGCAACGAAGGCGAGGGCGACGACGGCCATGATCATGCCGGCCCAGAGATGGCGGCGGGCGGTCGGGTGGGCGTAGTGTTGGGTGACGAGTTGGTTCATGGTGGCTCTCCTGCGGTGATGGAGGCCACTTTAAGGAAACCGTCTTTATAGTGCCAATCGATTGTGTAAATTCGATCGATTGGTTTTGGCAATCAGCTCTTGAGGGCGGCTTCGACGATTTTGGGGTTCAGGCAGCGCAGGATGTCGTGCGGATGCACCCCGACCAGGTAGCCGCGGCGACCGCCGTTGATGTAGATCAGCGGCAGGTCGAGGATGCTTTTTTCGATATGGACCGGCATCGCCTTCTTGGTCCCGAACGGACTGGTGCCGCCCACCAGGTAGCCGGTGTGGCGATTGGCCACTTCCGGCTTGCAGGGCTCGACTTTCTTGCAGCCGATCTGGCGCGCCAGTTCCTTGGTCGATACCTTGCAGTCGCCATGCATCAGCACGATCAGCGGTTTGGCGTTCTCGTCTTCGAAGATCAGGGTCTTGACCACGGCGTGCTCGTCGACATTGAGTTCGCGCGCCGAAACCTTGGTGCCGCCGTGTTCTTCGTAGGCATAGAGATGGCTGGAGAAGGCGATTTTCTGCGCCTTCAGGAACTTGGTGGCCTGGGTTTCCGGGGCGTGTTCGGTTTTGCTCATGAGGAATGTTCGGGGTCTGACGAACTTGAATTTTACCGCCGTGCTTGGTGTCTTTGCCCGATTTGGCGGGGCGCGCAGAACAAATCGGAATTTATTGAGCCGAGCTCAAGTTTATGGTCCGAAGGGCCGATATCAGGGGATATGCAAAGGGAAAGATCATGAGCAGCATCAGCGTCGTCACCAATACGGGTATTGGCGCATCTGTCGGTTCGGCCGGCGCTTCTTCTGGCGGTGACAATGGAAGCAGCATCAGTGCCTTGCAGAAGCAGATTGCCGCCTCTATAAGCAGCGCCAACAGCCATTAATCCAATTGGAAATGCCGCTTTCCCACCCAATAGCAAGACTCCATCAATTGCAGCCGGTATTTTTAATCCTGAAATATTCAGTCCGACACCAATTACACAGGCAATAATAAGGGGGTTTTTCAGCAGATCCCCAAGTACGCTTTTTATGCTGATTGAGCTTTTGTTGACC
>DAIMCQ010000099.1:0-13363 GCA_036726285.1 Azonexus sp. | reverse complement strand
AATCCGGGTCGGCACCTAGACAGGCAGGTGCAGGCTTTTCTGCTGGATCAGTTCGACGAAACGATTCATCGCAGCGCGCCAGCAGGCATCTTCTTCATGGACGGAAAAACGCATTGCCGACTCGCCGGCAGCACGCTGCCAGAGTTCGACGGCCGAGACATCATCCACCCCGGCCTTGCGGGCAATCCACGGCAAAATTTTCGGTGGACGCATGCTGCACTTCCTTAGAACACAGGGCCGACAAAGACGTCCTTGAAATAGGCGTCAACGTCGTTTTCGAGATGGCGAAGACCGGGCAGGAAATTGCCCGAATCGCCATTACCTGCTGCGGGTGCGCTGCACTCACCCGAGAAGATGGACTCGTAACCGACCGTTTCTGCGCACTTGCCGGCATGTTGCCCGGTAACCCGGGCGATGAAGGACTTGAGAGACATTGCTGGACTCCTTTTATGACTTTTTTGAACTGCTGGCGTCAATATAGGCCCAATGCTGCACTGCAGCAAACAATGGTTTATTATCTCCGAAGTTAGTTAAACTTAACTCATTGCCGACCTACGGGAGCATTTCGTGGCCTACCGCCTTCCCCCGCTTTCCACGTTTCGTACCTTCGAGGCGGCGGCTCGCCATCTCAGTTTCAAGTTGGCCGCCGAAGAACTGCACGTTACACCCGCCGCCGTCAGCCAACAGATCAAGGCGCTGGAAACCTATCTCGGCACTGCACTTTTCATCCGCCGCCCCAACTTGCTTCGCCTGAGCGAGGACGGCCTGGCGATGTACCCGAATATTCGCGACGGTCTGGACGCTTTTGCCGCCGGGGTCGAAGTCACCCAGCACCGACGTAGCCAGGCACTCAATGTCACTGCCCCCCCCTCCTTCGCCACGCGCTGGCTGGTGCCTCGCCTGGCGCGTTTTTCGGCAGCGCATCCGGAGGTGGCGATCCGGATTTCGAGCAATCCGGACAACATCGACGGACCGCAGAGTCTGCCCACCCCGCCCAAGGAACTGGTCGATCCGCGCAACGAAACCAGCCAGGTCGAAATCCGCTACGGTACCGGGCTATATCCCGGCTACGCCGTCGAGAAAATGCTGACCCCGGAATACGTGCTGGTCTGCAGTCCGCGCCTGATACACGGCGAGCCACCGCTGACTGCGCCGCAGGATCTGGATCACCACGTACTGATCCACGATGAATCGATCCCCGCCATCGACAAGCGCCCCAGCTGGCAGGAATGGCTACGGCGAGCTGGGGCCAGCGGCATCGACAGCGAACGCGGACCGCGCTTTTCCAATTCGATCATGGTGCTGGAAGCCGTGCTGGATGGCCAGGGCGTCGCACTGGCACTCCGTCAGCAGATCGAGGCCGACGTTGCCGCCGGTCGCCTGGTGGTACCTTTCGACATCAGCATGCCGTCGGCCTACGCCTATTTTCTGGTGATGCCGCAGGCTGTCGCAAGCCAGGCCGTGGTGCAATCCTTCCGCCTGTGGCTGCAGGATGAACTCGGGCCGCAATATGGCCGCTAGGATGGATTGGCGGCGCCCCGCCAGGCAAAGCGGCACACCGGACACCGCTTCGTATTACCATTGAGCTTTTGCTGCCTGAACGATCCGCATGTCATCGAATAGCGAAGCCTTGCCCCTGCCCGATTTCGAAATTGATCATCCGGAAGAATTCGGCCAGTTCTTCCTCAACACCGTGCCCGATATCGAGTTCTACCTCGGCCAGCTTTCGCGGCGACGCAGCATCATCACGATCTACGTCAACGATGGCACCCACTTCTTTCTCAGCTCAATCGTCGCCATCGACAGCCAATCAGGACTGATTTATCTCGATCCGGCCCAAGCCGAGGAAAACAACACGCTTGCCCTGACTGCCCGGCAACTGACGCTGGTCGCCAACCTGGACCGGGTCAAGATCCAGATTCGCCTGCCGGCACTGCAAAGACTCGGCTACCAGGGGCAGAGCATGTTGGGCGGCAAACTCCCCGAACGCATCCTGCGCCTGCAACGGCGCGAATTTTTCCGCCTCGAACTCGCTTCGGCAACGCCGATTCACTGCAAGCTGGCCGCCCATCTCGACGACGGCACGACGAGGACATTCGAACTGCGCCTCTCCGACATCAGCGGCGGCGGCGTCAGCCTGATCGGCACGACCGAAATGGCCGACGACTTCCAGCGCGACATGCTGTTCAACGACTGTCGCCTGGAAATTCCCGGCGAGGGCGTCATTCAGGTCAATCTACGGGTCAGGAAAGCGGTTGAAGTATCAACCGAGAGCGGCGATCACAACCTGCGAATTGGCTGTGAATTCATCAATTTGCCAAGCGCCCGCCTGGCGTTCATCGAACGTTACATCACCCGGGTCGAACGCGAGCGCAAAGCCCGCGACACCGGTTTGCTAGGCGACTGAGCGCTGCTCAGACCTGCATGTTCATCACGTCCTGTGATGCAAAAAACGCTCCGAATCGATTTTGTTACCAAGCAAAGAAAATCAAAACAGCAATTTTATACACACAGCCATACACACAATTCTGAACGATAGTGCTCGGACTATCGGTGAATCTGCCAGCGTTTCAGTTGCTCAATTCCATCTCTCTGGCCGCCGCAACGTTTTAGGTAAGGGGCGGCCCGCTTGCGGGACGTCCCAGCGGCCGCAGGCCGCGCCTTGACCTGGATGTTAGAGGTCATTGGCACTTGGGCTCCTTCCATGCGTTCCCGAAAGGACTTTGATAGTTTGCCAACTGCGCAGGCAGGTTTGGGTCTCGATCTGCAACGTACTTCTCAAGCCAACCGCCCGGATGTTCTTTGAGAACCGATGAAATCAGCATGCTCTCAGTTGCGGCGGACATTTTAAGTTTCTCAAGGACAGCTGCGTTGCAACCTTTGGCCAAATTGCCTTCCAGTTCCCGGTAACGTTCGAGGTGATTGAATGCCAGCATTCCTTGGGTCTGCGCTAGCTCGACCGCGAAGCTACTCATTTGGTTCTTCATCGCTGCGCGGGCAGAAAGCTCAGCGGCAGCAGCGATTGAGAGGAGATAGAAGATTACGAGCGCGGCCTTCTTCATGTGACCTCTAACGTCGAAGTGAGCGGCCTGCGCGGCCTTTTGCGCAGGTCCGCTCGACTGCCGGGTTGGGGCTCATTGCGGTTCCTCTGGAGAGAGGTCGCGGAAGCGTGGGTTGCGCAAGAACTCCTCAATCTCCGCGACTGAGCGCTCGACTTCTGGCAAGCCACCAAAAGGAAGTGCCCCTTCGGCCTGAGGCTCAGCAAGCAATCGTTGCGCTTCAGAAAGCGCGGGAACTGCCAGAGAGAGAAACTCGGAAATTGCCCTTTGGGATTGAGGTGTGAGACTCGGCTTTTGCTCTTGGTATGGCTCCTTATACGATTCGGGCTCAAGTTCCGGGAAGCGATCCCAGATGGGCGCCAAAATATTTGTGTAACTGTGACCTAAGAAGAGTCCAACCAATTTGGCATAGACCTCGAGTTCTCCCAGTCCCTCGTTGGAGCGGACAACGGAAAGTGACTCGGAGCACTTTGCGCTCGCTGCATCTATCTGGGCGACGAGTGAGCGAGCGGAGTCGAGTGTGATTTTCATGAGCCCCAACGTGGAGGTCACCGACGCTGCGCGGCTTTATCGCGCAGCGTCCGGTGGACCGCAGGGTTATGCGTATGGGGTTCCACGCTGTAGACATGGTGCCCATGTTGCCAAGAAGTGGTGCCCGTGTAATCCCCAACGAAGGCAAACCCAAGCCGCTTAATCATGCTGAGACTTGCATGGTTTGTTGGATCGACGATCCCGATAACACGCTGCGCACCGAGCGATGAGAAAGCAGCAGCAATGAGCGCCGACGTAACCTCGGCACCGATGCCTGCGCCCCAGAACTTGGAACGAAGCAGAAGCCACGTTTCCCACTCGTGTTGCTGAGGCGTCTTGAAGAAACCACAGGCGCCAACGAATTCATTTGTTTCCGAGTGAACGATGGTGAGCGGGCGATCTACGTCGGCGGCTACCCGTTGTTGCCCGGCCCACCATGCTTGGGCCGTTCGCTTTAGCGGACCGTTCATGTGCTTCCGCACCCTGGGACTTCTGTAGAGAGCAGACCAACTATGCATGTCAGCGCGGATGGCGTCTCGAATAACGAGCCGAGACGTGACGATAGGCAGCGGGAGAGCGCAATCAGTCATACGCATAACGACGCTGTAGAAAAACACCGCTCAGGAAATTGAGGGGTGATTTTCGGGGATCATTTATGTATCCAGAGATGACGATCGTCGATTCTGGGTTGATTGTGAAAGCCGGTATTTTCTGGAATGGAGTCATTTTTGGCGAAACTAGGTTTTTCTACAGCCTCAACGTTTGAATTCACCGGCCTGCGCGGTTTTTCGCTCAGGTCCGGTGGAATGAAAAGTTAGGCTGCACTTGGCTACCACTCGCTCTTCCCAACTACAACTTGTCCGTAGTAGTGATCTTCGCTCAATCTCAAAAGACTGGACTGTGGTTCCAACTTGCTCATGGTTTCCATGGGGTCGAGGGGTGCTTTCTCGGCAGACAGCGCATACGCGTAGTAGTTATAGGTAAGAACGAGTAGTGCCCCTAGAGCGTTGAGGACATTTTCCAACGTAGCCTCAGTAAAGAAAATATGGCGTTTGTGTTTAACGTTGTTGTAACTGTCCCACCAGCTTGGCGTCGCATCTTCGTTCCAGCTAAGCCATGGGGTAAGTTCTAGGCCAAATCTTGGGATGAGAACCTGCGTAGTGGCTATATGCGGCAGTGCCGGTTTCAGCGTATTACGATAATCAAAAATATTCTTCTGTGATGCTGTTGAGTCAATGTGTTCACATAATTGTTTGGCGACCACCTCGACTTCAGAGGCTGCCGCAAAAAGTAAATGCGCAAGTTCGATTGAATAAACCGAGAAATTCTGTTTGGAGAACTCAATGAAGCGCGCCACCTTTTCAAGGTCATGCTCAAGTGCGAGAAAGTAGTTCCAATGTAGTGCTGAAATCATCATGAGCCTCGCTCTATGCTGCCTAACAGTGTTTACACGGACGCAGGGGTCCGTATAACAATTGATATTGCTGACGTTGGCTTGATTGCTCAAATTGCATTGTTGTCAGTGCCTTAGAGGTCTTACTGTCAGTATAACAAGGGAATATGCCGCATGGTTTTCTCCCTTACCCGCCTACATCTATCATTTAGCATTTTGTACAACCTGAGGAGTGACACTTATGGGGTGATAGCCCCCGTTTGCTTGACCAACTTTCCATCGTCTGCCGCCGCCGACACTTCAGTTGCAATACCGAAGATGCCTATCGCTATCCCCCACTGGGTCAGCACTCGTGTATCAGCACTGGCTTCCGGTAGTGGAATGGTCATTGCCCACTGATACTGTGGCACTTCCGGCTTGAAAATATTGGTCCGGATATAGACCTGCAAAGCCCCGGCCAGCGCATCCTGGGCCCGCAGTTTCTCGGCTGCCCGGGCAATGTAACTGGCGACGGCTTCTTCCAGTTCAGTCCGTTCATAGACCAGCGTGCCGAAGGAGCGGCTACTCATGATTTGTTGCTTGTCAGGCACGACCTCTTCCAGGTCGAGGCAGGACACACCGCGTATCTCCCGAACGGTACGTTCCAGCACAACCGAGAACTGCTGGCGCAAGGTTTCCGCATCGGCATCGTGCAGTTGGCGAACCGTGGCAATACCCATCGATTCGAGCCGAGCGGAGATCTTGCGACCGACGCCCCAAACTTCGCCGACGTCGATCCGTTCGAACAAGGCCAGGCGTTCAGCTGTGCTCATGGTGGTGAAGTCACACACTCCGGCATTCCCGGCCAGCTTCTTCTTGGCACAGTGATTGGCCAGCTTGACCAGGGTTTTGGTGGGACCGATTCCGACACAAACGGCGAGTCCCAGCCAATCGGCAACGGTCACGTACTTATCATCACCTCCCTGCTCAGCATCATGGTGGCGTACCTGACGCGAGGGCGCGGCGACAAGGCGATGATGATGCAGGAAGTACGGCAGAGTTCCCGCCTCGGGCCAAAAGTGGCAGATTGGCTCGAACAGAACGAGGAGAAACTGCGCAACCATCCGCAGCTCAAACCGCGAGAACGCCGGGGCGCAGCGACACCGCCCGAAGAACCTCCGCCCCCTGCTCGGAAAGACAAACCACGACAAGAGCCCGAGAAGCCGAAGGTTATGGAGCAGAAGAAAGTACCCTGTTTCAAACCCAATGACTTGCCACAAGGCAGCTTCCCGGAATTCGACCGGCAGCTTTCCGGACAGGAAGCAGGGCTGAACGACATGACCGTCGATGAGTATCTCAAGGGACGGGAAACGTACTCAACAGCCCGTGACCCGCTGGTTGCAAGGGCCGCAAGAGCAGATTATCAAGAAAAGCTTGCGAAGGATTTATCCGACGAGTTGATGGAACAAGGTTTACCTCGCAACGAAGCCAAGGCAAAAGCCGCCGAAATGGCTGCCGACAAGATGAAAACACTGGCTGCGTTGCACAACCCGGATCTGGTCGCGGGCGGCAAGGATGTTATTGGCGACTTTGGTGACCGTAATATCAATTCACGCATTGGTGCCCAATGGAAAAGCCGCGTGGGTGAATTGGACAAGGCGGCACAAGAAATTCCCGCCTCTGCGCGCAGAAACGTCAAAATGAATGCCAAACTTGAGCGCTGCAAATAAGGTAATGATAATGGACGAATATTTTGAGGGTTTCCTGGAAGATTTTGGTCCGGCTATCGAAAAACGCCACGTGCCGCCCTCGAGCGTCGAGCGCTATCGCGGCAAGTTGCCAGACCAGCTATTGGCCTACTGGCAAGAGCATGGCTGGAGTGGCTATGCGGACGGTTTGTTCTGGACGGTCAATCCGCAGGAATACGAGCCGGTACTGGATGCGTGGATTGGAGAAACACCATTCATGGAAGAGGATGCCTATCATTTGATTGCGAGAAGCGCGTTTGGCGACCTGTATCTATTTGGAGAGCATCATGGAAAAAAACTACACATCGTTGCTCCTGATTCTCGTATGTTGCCTCCGCGAAAGGGAATCCAGGACTTGAATCTCAGTATCCGAACATTCTTTGGTTCTCAGAGTCGCAATGCTTGCGACTTCTCCGATGCACGCGGGACTCGACTATTCCCCCCTGCGCTAAAGATACTAGGCCGCCTGGCCCCCGACGAGATGTACGGTTTCGTTCCGGCATTGGCGCTGGGTGGCACCGCGACGTTGGAGCATTTGCAGAAAGTCAAGGCCGTCGAGCACTTGGTTTTTCTTGCCCAACTGTCCGAACTGCGCGTGATGGATTCGCCGAGCCCCTGAACGACCGTGTTGATGATATCGAGTCAGGCAGCCTGAGCTTCCGACGGGTCCAAATGATTGGGGGGATGGAATCGCTCCCTTTAAGTCTGGGCACGAATCACGCTCAGCCCTCCCCGTTGTGATTGCGTAGCGCATCACCCGGCTATTCCGCCCTTGGCAACGGTGGGCGGTCTAGCGAGCGCCAGGCGCATCAATTCCGGGGGGACGTCGAGCGAAAACGAACCAAAGCCACGGATCTCGACGCGATGGCCCAGCACCAACGTCCGGCTGATCGCTCCAAGGATTTGATCAACAGCCATGTCGGAATCTGCCCTGACCAGTTGCGGGAAGCGCTGCGAGAGCAACGTCACAAGTTCGGACTGGGTGCCGGGTTTTCGGGAGCTACCCTAGGCGTAGCCAAACGCTTTAACCAGTTTTACGCGGATCCATCACAACCACATTCGCACCGCGTTCAATGGCTTCCTTCTCGCCAAGGAAGTCTGCCCATTCCTGCCACAACGTGCGCAGCTCTGCGATGAATTCGGCGCGGTTGTAGGCAGCACGGATGCGGTCTTGCTCCTTGTGGGCAAGTGCGACCTCAATCACGTCGGGCCGGTACTTGCCAGACTCGTTTGCCCACGTCGAGGCCACGGCCCGGAAACCGTGAATGTCGGCATCCTGGAAGCCGAAACGGTTCCGCCACTGGGTCAAGGTCGTTCTGCTCATGTGTGCTTCGCCAGGCCTGCGGCGGTTTGGGAACAGATAGCGCCCATGCGACAACAAAGCCAGATCACGCAGAACGGTGACGGCCTGTGTGCTCAGGTAGACCGTGTGCAACTCCCGCGCCTTCATGCGCTCTGCAGGAATGCGCCAGACAGCAGCGTCAAGATCGAATTCCGACCACTCTGCCCCGATAATCTCGGCAGTCCGTGCCCAGGTCAGCAATAGCAACCGCATCGCCGCCTTGGTCAACGGATCGGTGTCTGCTGCATCGTTCAATTCGACGAGAAAGCGCCCCAGACGGCCGATCGCCATCGCCTTGCGCGGTGTAGCCTTGCGCCCTGACTGGTTGATCAGCGTCGAGGGCTTGGGTGTTGGATTACCGGCAATCAGTTCTCGATCGACGGCCATATCGAGCACTTGTTTTATGTAGATTCGGCAGAATTTTGCTGTCTCCGGCTTGTCTCGATCGATATCCGACAACAGGGATGCCAATTCCCCCCGAGTGATTGCCTGAACCTGCTTGTCACCAATTTTCGAAAGGATGTATTTATCCAAATGCGCCTGGCGATGCTTCACCGTGCGCGGCGCAAGGTTGGCCCGTGTAACCTGGTCGAATTGCTCCCAGACTGCGCGAAAGGTTCCTGTGGTTGCCTGCAGCAGTTCTGCATCCATCCGGCGCCGCTCGGCCTCAATGAAAGCAAGTGGGTGCATTCCCCGCTCGACAAGCCAACGTGCCGCGCGGTGCGCCGTTCGAGCATCGGCCAGGCCAACCTCGGGATAGTTGCCAATGGTAAGAGTCTGCCCCTTTCCATCAAGCCGAAAACGGTACCGCCATGACTTGCTGCCCGATGGAGAGATAAACACCAGCAAGCCTCCGCCATCAGGCAGTTGCTGGGCGGCACCATTTGCCGCTGCATTCTTGACCTTGGCAGCGCTCAGGGTTCTGGGAATGGTGTCAGCCGGTATCGCTTGTTTTGTCGCAAGCTCGGCAAGGATGGTAAAAGCAGCGTTGTTCATGATCGCCTATTTGGTCGACATCGTTTCATGTGTGTGCAACAACCATCACTTACACACAGACCTACACACACTCGAAGTTTATAGGCCGAAACAAGAATGAACAACAATTAACAAAAAAGCCTTGATTAACAAGGCTTTTTATCAACACAAGAAACAGCTTAAAACAGGCCTAAACCTGCATATTCATTACGTCCTGATAGGCCGTGACCAACTTGTTGCGCACCTGGACCATTTCCTGGAAGGAAACACTGGCCGTTTGCAGCGCGATCATCACTTCGTGCAGATTCTGACTGGTATCGCCGGCGGCAAGTTTTTCCGCCATCTGATCCGCCTTCTGCTGCGTCTGATTCACCTTGTCGATGGAACCCTTGAGAATTTCGGCAAAATCGGCCCCGCCAGTCGCCGACGTCGTGTCGGTGCTGGTCTTACCGGTTGCCTGTGCTGCAGTGGATCGCAGCACGCTCAACATTTGTTCGATTCCTTGGGTATCCATAATTTGCTCCTAATTCCGCAGGCAATTACCAGCAATTTTCAGGCCAGAATCCAGCCTAATCCTTGAAATAGCCTTCATCGCGGTACTGCTGCAACTTGTAACGCAAGGTTCGCTCGGAAATTCCCAGACGTTCAATCGCCTGCTTGCGAGAGCCGCCCACTTCGGCAAGCGTCCGCAAAATATGATCGCGTTCCAGATCCTTCATATTATCGGCTCTTTTTTCCACCTCAAGCGATTTGCCGGGTTCCGCCGCGACAGGCTGGGCTGCAGCAACTGGCGCCTCGGCAAATGCCTTGGGCACCAGATTGAGATGCTCCGGCCCGATTGAACTGCCGGTCGACAAGATCAGCGCACGCTGGATGACGTTCTCCAGTTCGCGCACGTTACCCGGCCAGTTATGGGCTGCCAACGCCGCTTCCGCCGCAGGCAACAGCGAAACACCGGAACGCCCGAGACGGCCGCCATGATCGACAACGAAATGACGGGCGATGGCAACGATGTCCTCTCGCCGCTGACGCAGGGCCGGAATCGCCACCGGAAAAACATTGAGCCGGTAATACAAGTCTTCACGGAAAACACCCTTGGCGACTGCCTCGGCCATATCGCGATTCGAGGTGGCGACGATCCGGATATTGAGCGGCACCGGTTTCTTGCCACCGACCCGTTCAACCTCGCGCTCCTGGAGCACGCGCAACAACTTGGCCTGCAAGCCCATCGGCATCTCGGTGACTTCATCAAGCAGCAAGGTGCCGCCCTCGGCCTGCTCGAACTTGCCCGCCTGGGCTTGCTGGGCACCGGTAAAGGCGCCCTTTTCGTAGCCGAACAAGGTTGCCTCAAGGAGCGTATCGGGAATCGCCGCACAGTTGATCGCGACGAACGGGCCATCGCGCCGGGCGGAATTTCGATGAATGAAACGCGCCACGACTTCCTTGCCGACGCCCGACTCCCCGGTCAGCAGTACCGTCGCATCGGTCTGGGCGACGCGCTGGGCCATGGTGAACATCTCGCGACTGGCCGGATCGGTCGCCACGACGCCGGGCGACTCGCCGGTATCGGGCAGTTCGTATTTGTTGATATGGGCCAGCAAGGCCTGCGGTTCGAATGGCTTGAGCAGGAAGTCGCACGCACCGGAACGCATGGCGTCGACGGCCTTTTCGACTTCGGCATAAGCAGTCATCAGGACTACCGGCAGATGCGGCAAGCGGCTGCGAATCTCCTTGAGCAAGGTGATGCCGTCCATCGGCATCATCCGCACATCGCTGACCACGATCGAAAATGCCTGCTCGCCGAGCACACGCAATGCCTCTTCGCCGCCATCGACGGCGACATAGGGTCGCCCGGCCAGTTCCAGCGTATCGCCAATTGCCTCACGCAGACTCGGGTCGTCCTCGACCACCAGAATCGGCAAACTATGTTGCGCCATTAATTTCCCACTTCAGTCTCTGCCGGAGCAACCGGCAGCGTCATTACAAATTCGGCCCCCTGACCGGGTTCCGAAAACAGTTCAATCCCGCCCCCGTGCGCCCGCGCCACACCCAGCGCGATAGCCAGCCCAAGGCCGGTGCCTTGCCCCTTGGTTGTGAAAAAGGGCTCGAAAATCCGTGCCTGGGTTTCTCGCGAGATGCCCGGACCACTGTCACGCACGCCGATTGCCAGCAGGTCACCGACATTTTTGCCGGACAGGCAAATTTTGCCGTCTGCCGGCGTCGCCTGCATGGCGTTCTCCAGCAGGTTGACCAAGGCCCCAAACAAGGCCTTGCGACTTCCGATGATCACCGCCCCGGCGCAGCCGTCAGCTACAGCAAATTCCAGGCCGTGTTCCCGCATCAAGGGTTCGACCGTCTGCGCCGCCTCGGTCAGCAGATCGCTGGCCGGGATGACATCACGCCCAATGCTTTCGCCGCGGGCAAACAACAGCACGTCCTGGATCAAGCGCTCCAGGCGACGCAACTGGCCGCTCGCCTTGTCCGAAAACTTGGCCCGCAACTCGTCCGAGACACCGGGCTGGCCGAGATTCGAGGTATGCAGCAGCGCCGCCGCCAAGGGGGTACGCAACTGGTGCGCCAACGACGCCGCCATCTCGCCCATGGCGGCGAGACGCTGGTTGCGCTCCAGCTCGGTCTTCATCTGGTGGGCCGCGGTCACATCATGGATCAGCAAGATCTTGCCACCGGCCGAGGCCAACACGCTTTCGGCGATCGACACCCGTCCCTGACCAAGCAGCCACTCGCCAACCGTCAATGTCGGCTCAAGGAAGGCACGCGCGACATCGCCCCAGTGTCGGCCGACCATGTCGGTACCGAACATCGCCATCGCCGCTGGATTGACGGCGACCACCGAAGCCGACGAATCGAGCAGAACCACCCCGGCCGGCAAGGCATCGAGTAGCGACGACAGCCGCTCGGAAAGCGCCTCCTTCTCTTGATACTGACGGCGCAATTCGCCGTTAGCAACGGCCAGTTCCTCGGTCAGCGAAGTCACTCGCGCCTGCAAGGCCTCGTAGGCCTGGGTCAGCTCGGCCGAAACCTGATTGAACATGGCAAATGCCCGTTGCAATTCAGCGGTCTTCGATTCGGAATCGACAGGGGCAGAAACGGCCAGGGAGCTGGCTTCGGAAGCAGGCATCAAAAAAGTTCGGTTGGATTCAGCGCGGGTAATAGTAGAATATTTCTAGGAAAATTTGGCTTCTCTATTGATTCTTCTTCTGTTTCACCGAAATTTAACCGGGCATTAATGGCAGCAACGACTGATACGACGGCAGGAACCGCACCGGAAGGAAGCCCCGCGGAACGTCTGCGCGAGGCGTTTAACCGGCTCGGTAACCAGCAGAAGATCATTTTCATGGTCGCTATTGCAGCTGTCGTTGCGGTGATCGTAGGCTCGGTGCTATGGAGTCGCCAACCTGACTGGAAGGTCCTCTTTTCGAATCTAAGCGAAAAAGATGGCGGTGCCATCGTCGCCATCCTCGAAGCCCAGAACATTCCGCACAAATTCAACGACAGCGGCTCCTTGCTGGTCTCTTCCGAGCGGGTCCATGAGGTTCGCCTGAAACTGGCGACGCAAGGCCTGCCTCGCGGCGGCATGGTCGGCTTCGAATTGATGGAAAACCAGAAATTCGGTATCAGCCAATTCGCCGAACAGGTCAATTACCAACGCGGCCTGGAAGGCGAACTCGCCCGCACCATCATGTCGATCGGCGCCGTCCAGTCAGCTCGCGTCCATCTCGCCATACCCAAACCCTCTGTTTTTGTCCGCGAAGAACAAAAGCCGACTGCCTCGGTGATGCTCAACCTCTACCCGGGACGCACGCTCGATGCCGGACAGGTAGCCGGGATCGCGCACTTGATCTCGTCATCGGTACCGCAACTGCCCTTGACCAACGTCACGGTCATCGACCAAACCGGTGCCATGCTGTCGCAGCTGAAGAGCAAACTGACCGAAGCCGGCCTTGATCCAGCCCAGATCCGCTATGTTCGAGAGGTTGAGGACAGCATCATCAAGCGTATCGAAGAAATCCTGAAACCGGTACTAGGCAGTGAAAACTACAAGGTCCAGGTTGCCGCCGATATCGACTTTTCCCAAACAGAACAGACCGCCGAGACTTTCCGTCCGAACAACACGCCGGAAAGCACGAGCATTCGCAGCCAGCAGAATAATGAAACCGCCAATGTTAACCAGGCAAGCGGCGGCGTTCCTGGTGCGCTGACCAATCAGCCGCCGGTTCCGGCCACCGCGCCGCTGACCCAGCCGGCCACCGGCAATACGACAGGGCAACAGGCTGGCAAGGCCGGCGACTTGCCAGGCAAGGTCGAAGCAGCAGGG
>DAIMCQ010000098.1:0-13435 GCA_036726285.1 Azonexus sp. | reverse complement strand
CGACCAGCAGGGGGCGGCGAAGATTGGCGCCGGCAACCACCGGCAGAATCTGGATCAACGCACCAAGCATGACCTGCAGCATGAAGCCGATGGTCATCAGGTGCGTCGCCGCCAGCGTCGCCGGCATCCAGCGCGAGGCGAACATTGCCGGGCCTTCAACCAGCAGCAACAAGCCGGCCAATACCACGAACAACGGCGCCGTCAGGAAAAAACGCAGCGGGGCCGCAAAAGGCGGCGCATTCTCAAAGGCGATCATGGCAGGCGGATGCGATACGCCGTGTTCTTCGAATTCAGGCGGAAATCAGGATTTCGAAGGTGCCGTCAGGCAGCAGCTCCGTTTCATGGGTATGGCCGTTCTGGGCCAACACCTTGTACAGGGGATGCGGCTCGCGATACAGCAGCAGCAACATCTTCTCGCCCGGCTTTAGCGTATCGAGCATTTCCATGGTCTTGACGAAAGGCTCCGGCGGCTCCATGAAGCGGGCGTCAACGACATGCGGTGTTTTGGGATGGCTCATGCTGCAGGCAACTCCTTTTCAATCTGCTCGATCAATGCCGCACTCTCCGGTGCCAGATGCTGGTCGCACATCGGATAGAGAATGTTCTCCTCTTTCATGTTGTGCTGCTGCATCATGATGACCAGGGTTTCGGCGACGCCGAGGTAGTCATCTGCATTTTCGGTACGCAGGGCCTCGACCGCATCGTCGAGCAGGCTGCGCATCTGGCCGTGTTCCATTCGCATTACCTGGGTCGGGCCGGTGCTCATGCCGGTCTTGACTTCGAAAGCCGGGAACAAGGTTTTTTCCTCGGCATCGAAATGCGCCAGGATAGCCGCGCGAAATCCTGAAAAAGCGGCTTTGGCGGTGGTGAAATCATTTTTCGCCATGGCCTGCTCGGTCTCGGCAAACAGATCGTCGCAATGGCGATGGTCTTCGGTCATGAAATTACGGATGGTGGTCATATATTGTGCTCACAGCGTTGGGGGGCGAAGCCATTCTCGGGACTTCGCCCCGCTACAACCTTGACCACCGTCAAATTCCGGCGCGCCGAAATCAAACGATGCCGACCTGCAATTCATCGAACCAGTTGATGAAGCGCTGCACGTCGGCTCCGCTGTAGATCGCGCCATGCTGCGGACAGAGCATGTCGATATCCATTTTCGACACCCGCTCGCACCAGCGTCGCTTGGCTTCGTTCGACCCCATCCAGCGGCGGTGAAAACCTTCGGCATGGCGAATATGGCGATCGAAATCCTCAACGAACGGCCCGTCCTCCCCCACCGGCAGCAAGGCGGCACCGACATCCCCGGAAAACATCACCTTGGCAATCTTGTCGTAGAGATTGAAATTGCCCGAGGAGTGCAGGTAATGCGCCGGCACCGCTTGCAGCATCAGGCCTTCCAACGAGATATCCATGCCATCGTCGGGGATGGATACGAAGGTCTCGGCGGTGCCGCCGAAATGAGGAATGAAACCGCTCCACAACCAGCTGACGTAACAACGCATTTGCGGGTTGAACTCCAGCCACAAGGCCAGGGACGAACAAATATCGGGGTCCTGGTGCGAGGCAAAAATACCGGCCAGGGAAGTCGGGTCGAACTCGGCTGACAACGCCGAGAAAACAGCAGGAAAAATCTCCGCCCCGCCCGGATCAAGCAGCAGCCCCTTGCCGTCATGGGTAATCAGGTATTCGTTGGTATCAATGATGAAATTGGGCTTAGCTGGATCGCGAATGATCGCTACCCATTTGTGGCTACCCTGCTGAAAGATGGTTTTTGTTGCTTTCACGCTGAATCCTCAACCCCTGTTTGCAGTGAAAAAAGCCGAGCGGCGCAGTGATTCGAGCGAGCCGCGAATTTCTTCGACGACGTGATCGAATTCACCCGAAACCTGGGCCAGCGATCCGGCAAATGCCTGGCCATAAGCCGCTTCGATCTTCGCTGACTTGGCCAATGCGCCCCCCAGTTCGACCAGTTGCAAGGCATCCTCCAAGGCCCGCTTCAGCTTGCTACGCAAGCTGCCCAGGCTGCTGACATGAATCACGTTTCGTTCCTCGCGCCGCCGCAGGATACCGACCACCGCAGACTCCGGCGCCAATCCGGTGGCTTCGCGCAGCAGGCGCGAGTAGCGGATATCCTGCAAGCCCACCGAAACCTCATTGACGCAGCCGTAGATCAGGCCGGTCAAGGCTTCCATGCTGCTGCGCAGATCCTGCGAGAAAACCCGCAACTCATTGGAAAGCACGCCGAAGCCGCGCGCCGCCGTACCGGCGCGCTTGGCAAGGAAAATGGCATTGAGCGCCATGATATTGATCTTGAAGGAGACGCCGACCACGCGCTTGATTTCTTCGTTGATGCGCACGATGCGCAGGAGATCGACGCCAGCCAGAGCAATCCGGGCATCGTCTTTCATCAGTGAATCGGTCGTCATCCAGGCACCTTGGTCATAGCCAGCGCCCACTGTACCAATTCGGGTCGTGGGCGGATAGCCCACGACCCTGGCTTGGTCACGCCGTCTTACTTTTCCAGCACGTAGGTACCCGGTGCATCGGCCAGCGCCGGGAACTGGCGATTGGCCGCCGGATAGGCCTCGACCAGATTGCCCGTGCGCTCGCCGAGCCAATGCGTCCAGTCATCCCACCAGGTGCCCGGTTTCTTTTCGGCATTGTCCAGCCAGTGTTCCCAATGCTCGTTGTGCTCCGGCTCACCGATCCAGTAGGCCCGTTTGGGCGGATTGGCCGGCGGATTGACGATGCCGAGGATATGCCCCGAGGTAGACAGGACGAAACGCACCGGGGCGGCGACATTGAGATACTTGCGAATACGGAAACACTGCTTCCACGGCGCGATATGGTCATCCTCCGCCGTCACCGCATAGAGCGGCTGGACGATGCGGTCGAGATCGATCGGCTCGTCGGCGATGGTCAGCTTGTCGTGCTTGATCAGGTTGTTGTTCAGGTACATCTCGCGCAGATAGTAGGAATGCATCGCCTGCGGCATGCGGGTGGTATCGACATTCCAGAACAGCACGTCGAACGGTGGCAGGTTCTCGCCCAGCAGATAGCTGCTCACCCAGTAATGCCAGATCAGGCTGTTCGAGCGCAGCAGGCGGAAGGAACTGGCCATTTCGCTGCCGTCGAGATAGCCTTTCTTGGCCATCGATTCTTCCAGCGCGCTGACGCAGGCCTCGTCGATGAAGACATCGATATCGCCCGGATGCGAAAAGTCGGTCAAAGTCGTAAACAAGGTCCAGTGCGCCACCGGTACTTTGTCGGCACCATAGCGCTTGTTGGCCCAGGCCATGTAGGTGCTGACCAGCGTACCGCCGATGCAGTAGCCGACCAGATGCACCTTCGGCACCTTGCAGAACTCGCAAGCCACCCGCACCGCCTCGGCAACGCCTTCGAGCAGATAATCGTCCAGGCGGATATCGGCCAGATCGTCACCCGGGTTCTTCCAGCTGGTGATGAAGACCGAGAAGCCCTTGTCGGTCAGGTGCTTGACCATGCTCTTCTTGGCGGTCAGGTCAAGAATGTAGAACTTGTTGATCCACGGCGTGGTGATGACGATCGGCATCGCCCGCACCTTTTCGGTGGTCGGCGTGTAGTGAATGACTTCGACCAGACGATTGCGAAACACCACCTTGCCCGGCGTCGTCGCCAGATCCTTGCCGACGGTGAAGGCATCCGGCTCCACCATCTGGATGTTCTTCGCCTTGGCATCACGCTGGAAGTTCTCCCAACCGCGCTTCAGGCTTTCGCCATTGGTCTCGACAAAGCGCTTCATCGCCACCGGATTGAGCTGGAAGAAATTGGTCGGCGCCACCATGTTCAGCCACTCGCGCAGCCAGAATGCGGCGCGGCGGCGTTCCTTGTCGGACAGGCCCGGCGTTTCGAAATACATATCCTGCAGCCGGTGGGTAAAGGCCAGGTACCACTCCTTGATGATGTCCCAGGACGCGGACTCCGACCAGACCGGCTCGGCGAAACGGGCATCGTCGCCATGCGGCTGGACGACATCCTGCGACGGCATGCCCAGGGCCCGGCGCATGACATGGGATTGCAGCGCAAACAGGTCGCCGGACAGGGCATTGACGGCGCGACTCAGTTCCTGCGGATGCATCATCCAGGCCATCTGGGCATTCAGCAGCGAGGTGGTGACGCCATAGGGATCGAAGGCATTGCTGACCGCCTTGCCGAGCGTTTCGACCGGACTCAGGCTGCTGACATCGATGCCGTTATGGCGTGAAGACGAATTACCGGACATTTGGATTACCTCTTCCTGACGAGTTCGTAACTTACCAATTGCATATTACAGCGAGACTGATTCGCCGGGTTGCGGCAGGTGCACATTGGACCATCCCAGACGGGTCTCGATACTGCGCGCAAAATTGGCCGAAGCACCGGCTTCGCCGTGCATCACGAACGTATGCCCCGGCGCATGGTGAAAACCGCCGAGCCAATCGAGCAAGGCACCTTGGTCGGCATGCGCCGACAAGCCACCGACCGTGTAGATGCGCGCCCGGACCGGCACCGGCTCGCCGAAGATATGCACCAGCCGGGCCCCATCGACCAGCCGGCGACCGAGCGTGCCAGCCGCCTGGAAACCGGTGATCAGGATGCTGCATTCGCTGCGCGACAGGTTTTCGCGCAGGTGGTACTTGATCCGCCCGGCTTCGCACATGCCGCTGGCCGAAACGATCACCGCACCGCTGCGGATGGCGTTGAGCGCCTTGGAGGCTTCGACATCGGCCACGAACTCGACCTTGATCTTGTCGGGATGCGCCTGCTGCCAGGCCATCAGCTGGCGCGTCTCGGCATCGAGCAATTCCTGATGCGCCAGCGTGATGCGGGTCGCGGTATTGGCCATCGGCGAATCGACATACACCTTGAGCGGCGCCAGGCGCTTGCGCCGCACCAGGTCGGCCAGCGTATAGATCATCTCCTGCGTACGGCCGACCGCGAAAGCCGGGATGATCAGGTTGCCGTGGGCGGCCCGCGTCCGTTCGAAGGCGGCGACGATTTCATCCTCCGTCTCGGCCAGCGAGCGGTGCATGCGGTCGCCATAGGTCGATTCGACCAGAACAACGTCGGCACTGGCCGGCGGCTTTTCCGGATCGCACAACACCGGACGCGCCGGCATGCCGAGATCGCCGGAGAAAACCAGCCGACGCGGCCGTCCCTCGCCATTCAGCATGACTTCCAGCCAGGCCGAACCGAGGATGTGGCCGGCCTCGTGGAAACGTACGCTCACCGACTCGGCCGGTTCGAGCAATCGCCCGTAGGGTACCGGCTCCAGCTGGCTGAGCGAGGCGATGGCCTGCACCACCGAGTACAAGGGGGCCGGGATACCCCGCTCTCCCTTGCCGCGCCGATGCCGGTTGCGCAGTTGCCACTCGGCTTCCTTCTCCTGGATGTGGGCGCTATCCGGCAACAGGACTTCGAGCAGATCGATGGTGGCCGGGGTGGCGTAGATCGGCCCCCGATAACCGAGCATGGTCAGACGCGGCAACAAGCCGGAATGATCGATGTGTGCATGGGTGAGCAGGACGAAATCGATTTTGCGGACATCGAAGCCGAAATCGAGGGCCCGCTGGTTTTTCTGGCGCGCCTCCGGCCCGCCCTGAAACATGCCGCAATCAACCAGAAAACGGATTTCTCCCGTCTCCACCAGTGTGCAGGAACCGGTCACTTCGCCGGCCGCTCCAAGAAAAGTCAGTCGCATGTTTATATTCCTCCCGACTTGGCGTAGCATGAACCTCAAGAAGGCGGAAAGCAACGCCAGCAGACCTTTTCAGGAGGTAAACCAGATGTTCAAACACATTCTCGTCCCGACCGACGGTTCCGAACTTTCCCGCGCCACGGCCAAACGTGCCGTCGCCTTTGCCAAGGAAGCAGACGCCAAGATCACCGTCTTTTTTGCCAAACCGGAATACCCCATCGCCTACTTCGGCGAGGGTGCGTTGATCGACCCGACGACGCCGGAAAAATTCGCCGAACTGGCCGATCAGCAAGCCACCGAGTATCTCGGTGAAGTGCAGGCCGAATGCGCCGAGCTCGGCGTCGAGTGCAGCCTGGTCTCGGTCACCAGCGACATTCCCTACGAAGCCATCATCGAAGCCGCCGAAAAGTCCGGCTGCGACCTGATTTTCATGGCTTCGCATGGCCGGCGCGGCATCAGCGGCTTCCTGCTCGGCAGCGAAACCAACAAGGTGCTGACCCATTCCAAGGTGCCGGTACTGGTTTATCGCTAAAGCGCCAGTCGTCGACTGGCATACGGTCGTCTGCAGGCGACCAAAAAAGACGGCGACCAAGGTCGCCGTTAATTTCATCTGAGGTCAGTGCAGGCACCCGGAGGAGGATTACATCGCTCCTGCACCGTTCCGCATTCTGCCGCCCACCCGCCTGACTGCCCATGATGCACATCAATTCAGGCAGCGCCGGCTCAAACTTGGGTTTGCGTGACAGCCTTGCGGAAGCGGAAAAGCGCGATATTGAAAAAGCAGGCGCCCACGCCGATCATGGCCAGCAAGTCGCGCCAGACGACATCGAGGCCTGCTCCACGATAAAGAATGCCCTGCGCCAGGCGCACGAAATAGGTGGTCGGCGCCGCCAACATGATGTTCTGGATGATAGTCGGCATGCTCTCGCGTGGCGAAACGCCGCCCGACAACATGAGCAACGGAATGATGCAAAGGATGACCAGCAGCCCGAGTTGCGGCATCGAGCGGGCCAGCGTCCCGAGAAAGATGCCGATCGAGGCGGCGGCGAACAGGTAGCAGGCCGCCGCGGTCAGGAACAAGGGCACGGAACCGGCAATCGGTACCGCCAGCACCTTCTGCACCATGACCAGCAGCGCAAAGCTAACACCGAGCAAGACAGCCAGGCCGTTGGCCCAGATCTTGGCAAGCATGATCTCGGCCGGGGTCAGCGGCATGACCAGCAGGTGCTCGATGGTGCCGTGTTCGCGCTCGCGGATGAAGGCGGCGCCGACCAGGATGATGGTCAGCATGGTGACGTTGTTGATCACCTCCATGACGCCGCCGAACCACACCCCGACCAGGTTGGGATTGAAGCGCACCCGCGTCGTCAGGGTGATCGGGCTGGCGCTGCTATCGCGCGTACCGGTCAGATACTCGTTCACTTCGCCGAGTGCGATGCTCTTGATGTAGGTGGCCCCGATGAAGGCCTGGCTCATGATCGTCGCATCGATATTGATCTGCACGTCGGGCACCCGCCCGGCCTGCACGTCATGCTGGAATTTGGCCGGAATGACGATCGTGAAGTTGTAGCGCCCTGAATCCATGCCCTGGTCGAGTTCGGCCAATGAGATCTGGGCCGGCTGACGGAAATACGGCGGATAAAAGGCACCGACGAGGCGCCGCGAAAGCGGCGATTGGTCCTCGTCCACCACCGCCACCGGCGCATTGCGCAACTCTTGCGAGGCGCCCGTCGCCGCCGTGTAGATCGCCCCCGAAAACGCCCAGCAGATGAGGATCAGCAGCACCTTGTCGGCCCACAGGCTATTCAGTTCCTTGAGGCCGAGGCGATAGATATTGTCGAGACGCATGGCTATTTCTCCTGCTTCCTGAGCAGCGCCACGGAGAGCAGTGTCAGCACCGGGATGAAGGCGGCCAGTGCGATGAACTGCGGGATCAGGTCGGCAAAGCCGAGCGCCTTGGTAAAGGTGCCGCGGCTGATGATCAGGAAATAGCTGGCCGGGAAGCACTGGCCGATCCAGTAACTGATGCCCTCCAGCGCCCCCACCGGCGTCGTCAGCCCGGAAAAGCTGACCGTCGGCAGGATGGTCAGGATCGCCGTACCGAACAGCGCCGCGATTTGCGTGCTGGTGAAGGTCGAGATCAGCAGCCCGAAACCGGTGGTGGTCACGACATAGAGCACGGCGCCGAAACTCAGCGCCAGCAGGCTGCCCTTGATCGGCACATGGAACATGATCTGCGACTGGATGACCAGCAAGACGAAGCTGATCAGCGCCACCGCGATGTAGGGCAACTGCTTGCCGAGCAGGAATTCGAGCCGGGTCACCGGCGTGACATAGAGATTGGTGATCGAACCGAGTTCTTTCTCGCGCACCACCCCCAGCGCCATCAGAATGGCCGGAATGAAGATGAGCAGGATGGGGATCACCGCCGGCACCATGGCGTAAATGCTCTTGAAATCCTGGTTGTAGCGGTAGCGCGAAACCAGGTTGACCGGGTAGGCCGCTTCGACGCCGGTCGCTTCGCGCACTACCTGCTGGACATAGGCGAGATGCAGGCCCTGGACGTAACCGCGCACCGTCTCACCCCGATAAGGCATCGCCCCGTCGATCCACACACCGACCTCTGGCCAGTGGCCGCGCCGCAGGTCGCGCCCGAAATGGGCCGGGATATCGACGGCCAGCGCCAGCTCGCCGCTCATCATGCGCCGGTCGAGATCGGCGTCATCGACGATGGGCGGCTGTTCGATGAAATAGCGCGAGCCGGCGATGTTCTGGATATAGGCCCGGCTTTCCGGCGACTGGTCGCGATCGAGCGCGGCAAAGCGCAGGCCTTCGACGTCGAGCGAAATGCCGAAGCCGAGCACGAACATCAGCAGCACCGAGCCGAGCAGCGCAAAGGCCAGGCGAATCGGATCGCGGCGCAGCTCCAGCGCCTCGCGATAGGCATAGCCGAGCAGCCGGCGCAGGCTGAAGGGGCTCGGCGGGCGATTGCCGGCGGTCGCAGAGGGCGGTAAGGCGGGCGGCAAGTCGGGCGTGGCCTCCGCCGTCGATTTGGCCGCCGTCACCCCGGTCGCCTCTTCCAGATAGCTGATGAAAGCGGCTTCCAGCGTCGCCTCGCCACGCTTGGCGCACAACCCGGCCGGCGTGTCGCTGGCCAGCACCTTGCCGGCATGCATCAGCGAGATCCGGTCGCAGCGCTCGGCCTCGTTCATGAAATGGGTGGAGATGAAGATCGTCACGCCTTGCTGGCGCGACAACTCGACCAGCAAGGCCCAGAACTGGTCGCGCGCCACCGGATCGACGCCGGACGTCGGTTCGTCGAGGATCAGCAGCTTCGGCTCATGCACCACGGCCACCGCCAGCGACAGGCGCTGGCGAATACCGAGCGGCAGTTCAGCCGCCGCCTTGTCGGCGTACTCCTCCAGCCCGAAGCGCTGCATCAGCTCGGCAATGCGCGGACCGCGCCGGGCCGCCGGCAAATGGAACAGGCGGGCATGCAGATCGAGGTTGGCGAGCACAGTCAGCTCGCCGTACAGCGAGAAGGACTGCGACATGTAGCCGACCTGCTTGCGGGTTTCCAGGTCACCGGCATCGACCGCCTTGCCGAACAGCCGGGCCGTGCCTTCGCTCGGCGGCAACAACCCGGTCAGCATTTTCATGGTCGTCGTCTTGCCGCAACCATTGGAGCCGAGAAAGCCGAATATCTCGCCACGCTCAATCTTGAAGCTGACGTGATCGACCGCTGTAAAATCGCCGAAGCGCTGCGCCAGGCCATCGGCCTCGATGGCGTATTCGCCGCCATCGCCGATCCGCGGCGGGATCACCAGTTCGTGGTGAGCCTGGCGCCGCTCTTCGGGCAGCAACTGGATGAAAGCTGCGTCGAGCGTCTTCTGCCCGGTCTGCGCCCGCAATTCGGCCGGCGCCCCCGCCCCGATCACCTTGCCGCCGTCCATCGCCACCAGCCAGTCGAAACGTTCGGCCTCCTCCATGTAGGCCGTGGCAACCAGCACGCTCATCCCTGGCCGACGCGCCCGGATGGTATCGATCAGTTCCCAGAACTGGCGGCGCGACAGCGGATCGACGCCGGTGGTCGGCTCGTCGAGGATGAGCAGGTCGGGATCGTGGATCAACGCACAGCACAAGCCGAGCTTCTGCTTCATGCCGCCGGAAAGCTTTGCTGCCGGGCGTTCGCGAAAGGCCTCAAGGCCCGTACTGGTGAGCAATTCGGTGATGCGTTGCTGACGTTCGCGCCGCCCCTGGCCGAACAGGCGGCCAAAGAAATCGACATTTTCGAAGACCGACAAGGTCGGATAGAGATTCTTGCCCAGGCCCTGCGGCATGTAAGCAATACGCGGCTGGACCGAGGCGCGGAAACGCCGCTCGCCGATATCGCCGCCCAGCACCTCGACCTGGCCTTGCTGGATCTGCCGCGCCCCCGAAACCAGCGCCAGCAGGGAGGACTTGCCGACGCCGTCGGGGCCGATCAGGCCGACCATGCAGCCGACCGGCAAGACGACATCGACCGCATCGAGCGCCACGACGGCGCCGTAACGCAGGCTGACGGCCGATAAGCGGGCGACCGGCGGGCGGTCCATGGCGGTCTACTTTCCGTCGATCTGCAGGTTAGCCGGCCAGGCGGTGCCGGCATCCAGACGGACGTAAGCGACGCCCGGCATGCCGCCCTTGGCGAGATCGCGATGCGCCTCCAGCCAAGCCGTATCGGGCTTGATCTTGAGCCGGAACATCAGTTTTTCCCGCTCGGTGCGCGTCTCCACTTCACGCGGCGTGAACTGGGCTTTCGGCGCGACAAAACTGACCGTGGCCGGAATCGCCTGCCCCGGCAGGGCATCGAGCACGATGCGGGCTTCGCTGTTGAGCGCCACCTTGCCGGCCTGGTCGGTCGGCAGGTAGATTGTCATGTACATGTCGGCCAGGTTAAGCAGGGTCAGCGCCTTGCCGCCGGCGGCCAGCACTTCGCCCGGCTCGGCCAGGCGGTATAGCACGCGGCCGTTGATCGGTGCTTTCAGGGCGCTATCGTTCAGCGTCACTTTCAGGCTATCCACCCGCGCCAGCGCCGTCTCCACAGCCGCATCGGCCTCGGCCACCCGGCTGTGCGCCTGCGACAGGCCGGCCCGCGCACCGTCCATCCCGGTCTGGTCGCGGTCAAGCTTGTCGCGGGTAATGAAGCCGCGGCCCACCAGATCAGCCGAACGCTTCAAGGTCTTATCGGCGAGGTTCAGATCACTGGCCGATTTCTTCACGCCGGCCCGGGTTTCGTCCATCGCCTTGCGGGCTTGCTGCACCTGCGCCTCGGCAGCCCGCAACTGAGCCCGGAGATCGTCGACATCGAGACGCGCGACAACCGTCCCCGCGAGCACCGCATCCCCTTCGCGGACCAGGACATCACTGAGCCGACCGGCAATCTTGGTCGCCACATCGACTTCGATCGCTTCCAGCCGACCGTTACCCGAAGCCAGACCGGCCGGCAGCCCACTTGGACGTTGTTGGTAGAAATAGAAGGCGGTGGCAATGGCAGCGACCGCGAGAAAGGCAAAAAACAGGTTTTTGCCAAGGCGAGAACGGTTCATAAGGCACCCGATCAATACTGACCAAATGGTCATTAGTCGTACTGATTATATGCCTCGCCGGCATGCCCGGCCAGCCTGAATCGCCGATGAATTCGCCGTCTGCGCCGATTTCGCAAAAATGACCCGGCCTTTGGAAGGTTGCCCCTGGCCGGGCGAGCGTCAGCGAATCACCCCGGCCGGATCCAGCCGGACCTCGTCGCAGTTCTCCCCCGGCCCGGATCGGTCGACGACGAGAAAGTCGGACACCGCCTCAAGGGCCAGCAGCGGGTGGTGCCAGACACCGGGCGCATAGTTCACCCCCTGCCCTGCCCCCGCCAGAAAGACCCGCAGATCGGCCACGCCGGGCGGCTGGCCGGGTGGCGCGACGACAACGAGATAAGGCAAGGCGGACAGCGGGACAAAGAGCTGGCTGCCCAGTGGATGACGCTCCATCATGGCGACAACGAAGGGCAACGTTCGCGGCTGCCCCCGGAAAATGGAGACGATGGCGTGCCCATCCGAACCGCAGGCGATCGCGGCAAGATCATGGTAGCGCTCGGTATTGCCCTCGTTGATGCTGAAATGCCGGGCGCTGTCGGTAACCTCGACGACTTCGCCAAATGGTGCAAAAGCTTCGCGAGTCAGGGGTTCGGGGTGAAGTGTCATCATCGGAACGAATGCCTCCGCGCTCAACGCACCGGCTTCCCCCACAGGCGCAAGCGCGAGACCCCGCCATCCGGGAAGATGTTGAAGCGGACATGGGTCACCGGGCCGAGCGCCGCAATCTGCTCGTTGAAGGCATGCACGGCGTCCATCGACAACTTCTGCTCCGGCAACAGTACCGGCCAGAACATGCTCTGGGTCATTGCCGACTGATCGGTACCGCCACGCACGTAAGCCGCCTGAATGGAACAGCGGTCGGGGTAATTACCCTTGAAGAACGCAGTATCGACCTCGATCTTTTCGATGATGCCGGGGGCACCCAATTCGATCACGCACCAGTCGTTACCCGGTTCACGCCGACGACGCGTCTCCCAGCCATCGCCCATGTTCAGCCCGCGCCCCGGCAACAGCAAGGCCGTCACCGAGGAGCCGAAGCTGGCATCGTTCCAGGCTACCGGCCGACCGCCGTTCTCCAGCGCGATCAGGTCGACCAGTTGGTCGGCCTGGGCTTGCTCCAGCCCGCCGGTCGGCTGGCCATAAACGCGCAAGCGGGCAATTCCGCCATCCGGAAAGATATTGACCCGGAGATGCGTCCAGGCCGCCTTGCTGGTCGATTCCAGCAAATGATGCCGGCTCGGCCCCAGGCTGCTCGGCGGCAGGATTTCCGTCCACTGCGCCGTCTTCAAGACCTCGACATCGTCGCTATCGGCCACCGTGGCTTCGATGGAAACGGCCGGCGGGTAATTGCCGACGAAATGGCTGGTATCGACATCGAAACCGCGGATCACGCCCTTGACGCCGAGCTTGACCAAGGCCCAATCGTAGCCGGCCACCCGCTTGCGACGCGACTCCCAGCCATCCATCCACTTGCCGTTGGTATCGTATTTGCCGGGCACGAATTGAGCGGGCTCGGGATTCAGCATGCGGCCAACCTCGGCGAAAAAGTCGTCGGAAGCGTAAAGCGCCCGAGCGCCCAGGCGCGGATTGGCGAGATCGACGGATTTGCTCGCCCATTCCGGCAATTCGGCGGGCGGGGCAATAACGGCAGGACCGATGGCAAGGGCCATGTTGATTTCTCCTTTGATGGTTTGACAGGCGGATTGCAGCAGGCAATCCGGCCGGGGATCAGATATTGCGGATATACGAAATGGTTTCCGGGACGGCAGCCGGGTCAGCTTGTATCGGCGCCCGCAGGTCGACCTTGATTTCACCATTGAGCACCTGGCGCGCCCGATTAGCGTCGATATCCTTCTCCCAAACGCCGACCACGACGGTGGCGACGCAATTGCCGATCATGTTGGTCAGGGCGCGGGCCATGCCCATGAACCAGTCGACCGACAGCACCAGGACCAGGCCGATGGCCGGGATAGCGGGAATGGCGCTCAAGGTCGCGGCCAGAATGACGATCGCCGAACCGGGCACGCCATGGGCGCCTTTCGAGGTGACCAGCGAGATCGCCAGGATGGTCAGCAGATCGACCAGGGAC
>DAIMCQ010000097.1:0-13633 GCA_036726285.1 Azonexus sp. | reverse complement strand
GATCGGAACCCTAAAAGTCCCACTTCTGATTGAGTCTGGCGAACATGGCGGCAGTGCCATTCTGTGCGCCTGCATCCTGGCCATCGTTGACTGGGCGTCCGGTAATTTCCTGTACCGCCATGACGCTTATCGGGAAGCCGAGTTGAGCATCAAACCGTCGGCCGATGCCGAGCGCCCCTGGGACGTACTCCGGCACGAAGAAGTCGTCGCCAGTTTCCGGGATATCGGCCAGGCCGGCGCCTACCTCGCCTTCATGCGCGGGGCGACAATCGAGCCGCGCGTCTTCCGCTGACGCCGCCAAAGCAAGTCCATGGAGCATGGTTCTCGCACAACTCATCGATAACGCTATCCAAAATCGACCGGAATCAGACCGGCTTGAGCATGGCGGCGCTACCAGCCCATTGAAGCCTGCTACCCGATGCGAGAAACTAACCAAGCCTAAATGCATTCCGTTGTGGAATGTCACCCGGTTTCTGGCCGGCGTCGCAGTCGATACCTGCCTCACTCGTCTTGCCGACTGTTACTTGTACATTCGTCCGTACCTTCATCCCAAACGGGGACCTCGTCCCCGTCGGGATCGGCGTTCCCGCTTTTTTAATTTATTGAGGAGAACGCCATGAATATGTCCGTCCTGTCCCGCGCCGACCTCGTCCGCGAATTACTCGCGCCCGCAGTCTTCGCATCGAGTGCCATCCCCTTGCATGTCAGCGATGCCGTTGCACCCATCGCCATGAACGACATGGCCGATAGCGTACTGGCCCACCGCCTGGGTGTGGCGCGTGAACTGTTGTTGCGTGACTTGCGCGAGCAGATGAGTAACAGCCCGGTTATGTCATCACCGCAAGTTCTGCGCGACTGGCTACGCCTGCACTGCGCAGGCCTTCAACATGAGGTGTTCCTGGTGCTTTACCTGGATGCCCATCATCGCCTGATCGAGGCTGAAGAACTGTTCCGCGGAACCCTGACCCAGACCTCGGTCTATCCCCGGGAAGTGGTCAAGGGAGCGCTGACCCGAAATGCTGCGGCGCTGGCCCTGGCCCACAATCATCCCTCGGGCGAAGCCGGGCCCTCGCGGGCCGATGAACTGCTGACGCAAACCCTGAAGTCGGCACTAGGCCTGGTGGACGTGCGGATCATCGACCATTTCATCGTGGCCGGTGAAAAAGTCGTTTCGTTTGCCGAACTTGGGTTGATCTAGCGTCATGAGTCGCCCGCTTTCCATGCTGAGTCCGATCCGGAGGGATTCTCCGAGGCTCCCGGTCGGACTTCAACAATTGATTTGCGAAGGGGAAAAAAGCGATGACATCCACTTCACGTTGCCCATTCTGCGCAGGTGATAGCGTCCCCCTGGGGATGCTCGGACGCCTGCGCTGGTTCCGTTGCCGCGACTGCGGCATGACTTACCGCCGTCAAACTGGCAGATACTCGAAAACCAGGTCGACGCTCTCTCAAAAAGAAGGAGACACGCATGGAAAATACTTCCGTGACACACCTGAGAACACTGGCTGAACCGTTGGCCGCAATCTCGCTCTCGCACCTGAGTTCGAATACGCGCCTGAAACTGGCCGACGATGACTTGTCGGTCAACGCCTATCCGACCGACTGCGGCGGCATCCTCTACGTCGGCGCACCGCGCCACCGGATCCCGACTGAAAGAGACCTGGCCGCGATTTTCGAGATCGCCGAGTTGGCCGGCATTGTCTGGCTGAAATTCGACAGCGAAGCGGCCGTAATCGACGGACTGCCGACTTTCGAAACGCCGGAACTGGCATCTTGAGCCGGCATAACATCCGGCTCATGTACGCGGGCCGGCCCGTTTTGGTGGTGGCCGGCTATGACCGGCCCCTACGCGAACTATTCCTGCAGGTATTTCGCTGCCAGGAAAGCGTGCTCGCTGGTGAGGACGAGATCGTCTACGACAGTCTCCATGAGCCAGCCCTCGACTGGACGATCATCAGCACGCTGACCGGCAAACTCGATGCATTGGGCATCAAGGTCCCGGCAACCATGATCGAAGCTGTCTATCTGGACCAGCGCTTCACTGCGGGCAATGTTGTGGTTTGGCACCATGCCATTCACCCGCCGGCTGAAGTTTGACTACTGCAGAGAAAATTCACTGTGGGGTAGCATGTCGATAGACGGTGCCTCGCAGTCACTCCTCAACAGAGGGATGTGGTGTCTGAGTAGTTCAAAAAGTGTCGCCACTGTTTCTAAGCGCCATTATTGCCCGCTCAAAACCAACCCAAACCCCTGCCTGGTCCAACCCACGATTGGCCAGTTCTTCCCTCGCCAAGAGATTCAGATCGATATCCCCCTTCGCCGAGGCAACCAGAATGCGCGCCGGAACAACTTGAATAAATCCAAGTTCATCAATTGTAAAGCGGCCGAGTGTGTATGCCATGTTCTGTTCTCCTTTCGGAGACAGTCTCCCGGCATATTTTCGCCATTCAACCCTGCTAAAGATTCATATCCCACCAACTTCTGAATCTATACATTGGGTTCCAACGCCTGGACTTGAATTCGCCTTGCTCGAGGGGAGGTTCGATCCCGAAAATAGCCATCACCTCGTCCTTTCAACGCGGTCAGCGCCTCGGGTTCCATATGGACGTTAGGCGCATTTTTCTTAGCCTCTCTCATGTCCATCGGTTTTAGTACCAACCATGTCGCAGCGTTCGCCTTCACCTCAGAACCAAAGTGATCGCTCATTTGAGACGCGAGTATCATGCCAAGCCCAAACTTTCTGGCTTCAGTAAATAGTAGATTCAAGATTCGGTCAGCCGCATCAGGATCCCCTCCCCCGGTCGCGAGAATCTTGGCTTCATCGATAATTACAAATAACCGGAAACGTTGTCGGTCATCTGCCGGCTGCACCGGAATCGGCCCCTTGAGGCGAAGCACACGGAAAATCTTTCGCAGCAACGTTTCTGCGGCGATGTATCGAACTTCATCAGGCAATTTACTGAGGTCGAGTCTGACATTTGTCGACAAGATCTCGTCCGTGGAAACGTGCTCCTGCCGTTGGAAGATCGGGTGCTCGAAGATCTCCTGTACGGCAGCCAAACACCCCTCTATCGCGGAACGCTGACTCTTGCGGGCATCATCCTCGGACCATCCGGACAAGATGCGTTCAACGTCGGCAAACGTTGGCGGCGTATTGCGCCAGGTCAGCGGATCGCCATCGTCAAAACCAGCCGTCTGGTAGGCTTCCTCGATGGCATCGCGAAGAATTGCATTCTGCCGATGGCCGAGTGCCGGTACAGCATTGCGAACCATGTCCCGTATGACTTTTCGCTGGTCGTAGAGACCTGTCTCTTCGGCACTCTGGGAGTCCAACTCCATCGGATTGACGCCAGTGGTACTCGACGTACCGGATGAGAGCAAAACCGATCGAAGACCTGGGAAATTGACATCACCATGAAAATCGAGGACCAAGACAGGCACGCCGTAATCAACAATTCCCTTCCCGAGCACCTTGAGAGTCTCGGTCTTGCCAGAACCTGAAGCTCCAAGAATCAACAAAAACCCATTACTTTGCCGACCAGGCAACCAAGCCACCGAATTCTTGGTATTGAGTTCTTGGCCTAAGAACAATTCCAACGACTGCTGAGTAGGGGCGCCCCCCCCAACCTCAACGGCATGACTCGTCGCGTCGATCCGGACCACCGCGCTCTCTGACGCATATTT
Organism: Azonexus sp.; assembly: GCA_036726285.1. Classification (GTDB taxonomy): domain Bacteria; phylum Pseudomonadota; class Gammaproteobacteria; order Burkholderiales; family Rhodocyclaceae; genus Azonexus. The sequence continues at coordinate 9,949 of DAIMCQ010000097.1, read as the reverse complement.
TTTGATTTTGTCTTCGCCCGCGCCGGAGATTTCCTGGTCGTTCGCAACTGCGCTCGCCGCCTGCACCGACTTCTGATCAGTAACCAGAAGTTGGAACGCCTGGACGGGATCAATCGACGCGGAGACGTGCCCGGCCACGCCAATCGGCTCGCGGTTCAAGGGAGCATCATCCCGCACCAATTTGGTCGCGGTCAGCACCAAGCCGACATCCGTCCCCGCCAAGGTATTAATTTCCAGCGGGATGCCGCTTTCGCTATGAACAGTCACTGGACTCGTGGTCGCCACACTGGCAAGTTGCACGTGAACGATACGGCCGGTAAGGCGAACCTTGAGATTGCCATTGAAGAGGTCTTGCAACAGACCATGCCAACGCTCTATATATTTAGGATCGAGATCGCGAAGCAGAGCGGTATAGAGGTGCTCACGGATCACTTCCCGACGTGGTTTTGCCAATGGTGAAACCCCTTGCCCACCAAAAACCTCTGCCAAGGCGTGAAGCGTAGCAAGAACTTGATCGACCGCGTGTCCTGTAACGACACCGTCGCGGATGGTGTATGGCACATTGTCGTCGTGTGTCTTGACTTCGATCACGTCTATGATCAGGTCGCCACCTTCCTCTCGAAGCCCCAGGAGATCAGCCTGCTCATTGGAATGCCTACCGGCACTAAGCCAACGGCGAGCGTTTTGAGTATCGAGGCTAACCGCAAGGCCGCTCGGGTCCGCTCGACGATACCAGCGCATGGCGATCAATTTTCCAAGCGCTCCCTTGACGTGCTTGCCCTTATCCCCCCCAACCAAGCCGAGAATTCCGTTGGGTTCCATCGCCACCAAATCGCGGACGAGTTCTTCCAGTGTCGCCGGGTCGGCCACAAAATGCGTTTTGCGCAATTGCTGATCCAAACGACGCACGAAGGGACTCAGATCGCGGCCAAAAGTCGTGATCTGACGAGCGTTTTCGATCCGCCTGTCGATAACCTCGGCCTCGCCGAGACGCGGCACCAGGACCCTATGGGGGTCGGCGACAACAGTCCATGTACTGCTTTCAGCCAGTTGGTCCAGCCAACTCTTCACGGACGCCACCTGGGGTTGATGTGTTGCCGTACTTTGCTTCAATTCACGATGAACCAGTGTTGCTGTCGCAAAATAGGTCGCAAAAATTTCCTCTTCGGCAACCGGGACGATCATGATCTGCTTCTTGAGCTTGTTATAGCGATATTCGCAACTCGGCATCCAAGGACTGAGGTCATGCAGACCAGCTCGCGCGACGAGCGCGGTTCGAACCTCAAAGGGGTCAAAGACAACCGTCAGGTGTGCAGGCAATGCCTGGGTTTCATCGATGAGTTCCGGCCATTTCATAATTTCAGGGTTGATCGATAAACTGATCAGTCCACGCTCTTGTCCAGCACGAATGCGATCCTTCAGTTGATCGTCGAGTTCCTCGAGTTCAGACGTCCAGCCACGAGTGTCGTCCGAGGTGTAGCGGAAGCGCAAATGCACTCCCCAGAACGTATCCTCAGCCGTTTCGTTATCGAGATCCAATGCCTCCAATACCGATTCGAGGAAGCGAGCCGGACGCGGTGCATTGATGAAGAGAACCTGCAAGCCTGGCCGTGCGAAGGGACGAAGGTGCGCGATCAACGTCGACAGGATGCCGACACTCCTGAGCCCATCCGGCTCCAATACACCTCGCGGAGCCTCCTTGAATAGCGGCAGGTGCGCGATAGCACCAGCATGGCCCAAAAGAGCAGGCTGCGTATTCAGCGATTCGATCTTCGGCAAAACCAAGACGTTAAGCAGTTGTAAATCTTCAGCAGACGCCGCAACCAGCGTCTGACGCTCAGTCTCCGACAACTTTCCGCCAAGCGACTGCAGATCGCGAACGATCGCGACACTGCGCCATAGATTCAGCGGGTGCACAGGCGACAGGAGCACTTCCGTCACGCCATCCCGACGATAAACGTACAACTCCATTGAGAGCAGCCAGTGAACCAAGCGTTCGGCTTCATCACCGGCTTGGGCGTACATTTCCTGATAGGCTGACTGAAGTTGGCGCAGCAATTGGTCGTAGGCCTTGAGATAGGCCTCAGCGGCTTCAAAAATATCCTTCCGCCCGGCAAGAACCGTCACCGGCGAAACGGTCAGCTCTGCAATATGCGCCAGCAAGCGGTTCCTCGTTGCGGCCAACGAATCTGCAAGTTCAATGCAGAGTTGTGGCGCCAATTCAGCCTCAACGAACTCTTCAATCCAGGACTTGAACTCCTGAAACAGGAATGGCCTCCATGCTTTGAAGGCCGTCACTTCAGTCAGTGCATCAAGACGGTCAGTCTCAATATCGATGACACCGCCCCATTCGCTCGTCGTCGACCGAGACTTTGCCAAACCGATAACATTGGCGTTAACGCTAGTCACGGGCAGCGCCGCAGGAGAACTGTCCCCGCCGCCGGTATCGTTTGTACCAAGGGGTTCATCATCGCCGACGGTCTGATTGTTCTCCGCCTGGTCTGTCAGGACCGAGATTTGTTCGGCCAAATCGGCTAATTTTTCCTCTCCACCATCAAGCAGCAGTTCCGCGACGAGTGACTCAACTGGAACCTTGCCGCCATCTTTGCCGTTCCCGTTTTGGCCATTGCTGGAAGCCGATGCAGCGAGTTTGCCTCGCCACAACGTCAGCACATCGGCGAGTTCGACATCCTTTAGATCCTCCGAACTACGCTGGTTGATCCCCCTGAGCCGCTTTCGAATCGCATTGAATCTGGCCTTTTCCTTGGCCGGCAATTGCCGACAAAAGGTCGTCATGCGATCCCAGTCTTCAGGAGTGGCATTGCTCACCATATTCAAAGCATCTGAATTTGCCTTCAGCCGACGAATGATCCGTCCTTCGGTCGCCTCATCAGCAAGGTGCAAATCGGGGAATAGACCAAGTGCGTAAAGATGGGTTGGCGCCTTCACCGAGCGGTTCACTGGGCTCAAACTCTGTAACGCCTTTGAGAAGGCGGCAATGGCGTGCAGCGACAAACTCGGCCCCCGTGTCGACTTAAGGGCATCCCATAGTGTCCGCAGCCTCAGTACCTCGGCCCGATCACGTTCTTCCTCGCAAAGCAACTTAATCAGGCTATGTTCGCCCAACGAACGAAAGTCTTTTAAGGAAGCCTGTTTGCTGAGAGGCCCGTTGGCGATCACCACAATGGTTTTTAGCTTCTGGTTCCGCCATTGCACAGCCGTTTCCTCATCAGAGGCTACGAACTCTGCGAACTTCGGATACAAACCCTGAAAGTTCGCTATATCGTCACGCTCGCCGACAAGGGAAATACGCAGGCGCCCTTTCGTTTTTGCAAGCAAGTCCGGCAGCATTGCCAGGAAATGCTGCTTGTCAAACATGGCCATATCCTGGGCGACAACACCGAACTCTTCGCGATGGACGGCGGTTTCAAATTCAGCCAACAGCAATTCCGCTACGCGTTCGTTAACCGCATTTCGCTCGTCATTCATGAGTTGCCTCCAGCAGACCGACAACGGCGACACTGTCCGCCAAGCGTCGGGCAAGTCCAAGGGATTCGAGGCGGCTCAGAAACCGCTCGCTATTTTCGCTGAGCAAACGCACTGGCACGGTCGCACCAAGATGAGCCAGCAATGCCGCATCCTCGACCCTGCCACCGACGACTATCGCCCATTTCTGGCGCAGGAGTTCCAGGAAGTCGCGGTATTCCATAGGCTGCGCACTGACATCAATGGTCGAGGCAACCAGAACCTCGAGCGTTCGGTCGGCCGGATTCAGGCGCTTGTTGGGATTTTTTTGCGTCGGGTACAGAAAACCAGAACGGATACCAAGAAGGCGAAGATAACCATCGAGCCCACGACGAGACGTTCCTTCTGCCTGGCGAACCAGTTCTTCTGCCACTTCACGACGGACTTCGTCCAGATCAGTATTGTCCTGAACGATTTCTTCGATACGACGGACCAGCGGATTGTTCGCATCTAGGGGCGCCTGCCCGACACTCTCGAACAAGGAGTTTATCGCCGCCAGCGGGGAACTCGGCCAGTCCAATATTTGCGCAGTTAAAAGGTCATCCAACACGGAGACCATGTAGTTACAGGCATCATTGATGAGTTGTGTGACGCAGCGCGTACTGGCCTGTGCAATCGCCGAATAGTGGTCGCCCGACGCATCCAGCAGGAGAATGCGTGCAGGATGGCCAGCGCGTTCATGTGCCCGGGTTGCCGCGTGCATAAACACTGACAGAGCAGCAAGTAATACGACGCGCTGCAAACTCGCAATGGGATTAGGATTGAGTTTTCGTTCGTAGGCACATAAACAATTAGCCGCGGACCGCAACGCTTCTTCCAGAGGCGAATAGCCACTTCCCAAATCCTCGGCCGTGATGACACCCGGTTGCCGTTTTTTTGTAGAGTCGACCAAGGGCGCCAGCAAGGCTGACAGATCGTCCATATGCGCCGGGTCCTTGTCAGGCGAACTCAGTTCTGCCAGCAGGTCAAGGATTGGCAGCCGGACAGCAGCATCGTGAGCCCCCCACAAGCGATGCACAAAGGCCCCGGCACCGTCATCCGATGGATCGCCGGTGACGGTCAAGGCCGTCGGCGAAGAGAATGACGAAAACTCCGGGGAGTTTCCGAATGCTGCACCATCGGTACCCAATAGAGTGCGAATCAGCGGCAAAACCTTGGTCATCAACAAGGACGACTTGATATCCGATGACTGCCCCAAGGCACCCCAGCGATCACGCTGACTGTCCAGCATTGAGCGCACGGCATTGATGCGTGCATCCATGCTGTTTTTGGGTAAAGTGGCCACAAACAGTTGCTCGAGCACTGTCATTCGACCCACACATTGATGCTCGCTGCGCATCAGCGCGTTGGCAATGTGGACCGGCTTTATCTTTGCCTCCATCACCTTGTAGCCATGCCTGCGATGCAGTTCGTCAGTGAGCGCCTTGCGGAGTTGTTTACTCATTTGAGACCTCAATTCGCGGAGTCGTAACGGCGATTTACCAGATCAACGACTACCGTCGTTCGCAGTTCGCTCTGCGGATCTACGACATCGACCGTACGGACATCGGAACTTTTATCCCCGTACTGTGAGAGCGTGTCGTTGAATTGACCCAGTCGCCGGCTGATCTCGCTTTGCCCATCGGCAATCGAGCCATGCAGCAGACCTTCCAACAGTTCGGTATCCACGACCAGCCTCGCAAATCGGGGGTCGTCCGCCGAAGCAAGCAAAAGGTGGCCGGTAGGCTGCTCGCCAAACGCCTTTCTCAGCACCGGTGCCAACTCCTGCTTGTAGAGCCTCAGGCGGTTGCGGTTGACTGCTAGGCCGGAGACCATGGCTTGGCTTCTCGATCTCGGCTGATAGGAGAGGCGTGTCCATAACCGCAGGGCATCCCCCTTGGACTCCCCTCCACGATTCCACCAGCGGTTGATTAACGTGATCAACCGGCTGAGCCGGATCGCCATCGCGACCGACGTATCCTGTAATTCCTCAAATAACCGATTTGCCTCGGAGAAATCGAGAAGGTGTCCTTCCTTGTGTTCGAAATACCAGCGGCGCTTGAGGGCAGTAAACTCATCGGCCAAGTTGCGTTGTTCCCGCTCGGCAAGTTCGTCGAGGTTACGCTGCAACGCCGGTAACATCGAATTTCCGGCGAAGTCGGAAGGATTGAAAATCCCTCGCCACAAGTTCTCGTCGATCTGCGGGTTCGTTTGCTTCAGCGGATCGATCCCGCGTGACAACAATTCAAAAATAGCCCCTTCGCCTTCGAAGGCGTTCCAGTAATAACGCGTTTCCTCACTGGTTCCCAACTCCTTCAGTTCTTCACACGTCTTACCGGCAAACAAAGCGTAGGAGACGAAAGCAAGTGCCTCGCGAAACGTCACCTTCACGCCGGTTTTTCCAACTGTCGTCAGCAACTTGACCATGCGCTGGCGCGGCAACTCGGAGCGCAGCATGGTCCGGTTGTAGGTAACGGCGCAGGTCGTGTTTGCTCGGCAGTTGCTGCATCCTTGGTACCAGTGGTCATCGGTCAACTTCTCGATAATCGCGGCAATCAGGTCAGCGGACAACACACGGCGGTGACTCAAGTCGACAATGACTGCTTCGCCAGCGGATATTTTCCAGTTCTCGGCATCACCACTCTGCAAACTTTCGAGCGGCTTGTAGCCAACAAGGCGGAGCAACTGCCCTCGAATATCCTCCAGCCAGGGCTGAGTGTGACGGTGTTCCCGAACTAGGTCCACCAGCGGCCCCTCATTGATTGCAATACAGAACGGGCGTTTCTCGTCTCGCGCAAGTTGCCAGCGCACGGCGATATCCGCTGAAGTCAGTTCGCTTGCATCGGTGACCACTTCGGCCCCCTTCAATTCCTTCTTCATAAGAAGGATAGCGTGGGTCTTTCCGTCGCCAGCATTGCCAGTAATGACCACCGAACCGCCATTGCGGACTACCTTGCGCACAACCTCCTCAAGGTTGGTCTTGATATTCAACTCTTTTAACCGAGTGAGGCTGACGTGATCGCTGAATGCGCTCTCATTTCGGTACAGCAGCCGAATAAACTGTAGCCGTTCGTCGGTCATGATTCCGGTCTGCATGTCGATCTTATCTCCTTTGACTGTTCTGAACGGCAGTTGACCTTGCGGTGCAGAATCGGCCGGTCGCTCGGGTATCAATCTTGAAACACGCTCGGTCAGTGGCGTCGACTTGGCGACTGCCTCCAGGGACGGGAGGTGATCGAGGCGAGAAGCAAGCCATCGCTGAATCCAGTAACTGCCGATGCTCTGCTCAGCACCAGCCTCGGATGGGTCAATAGCGTAGGTAGGCTCTTCGTCGATGCCCAGCAGCACACGAGGAAGGTTTTTGACTAGGGGGACGCCGTAGATGATGCGCGGGGAACCATGCTGCAGCAGATTAGTTTGATTCAGGCCAAGCCCTGTAAATCCTTCGCGCAATTGCCGAAGTTTCGGGCTTTGACCTTCACCAAACACAAAATTGACATTGCGAAAACCGACGGATGCCTCCGCAATCGCAGCTAGGCCGAGTTCGGTTTCAGCCGATAGATTTGGGGAGCCAAAGCCTTCGGTTCGTCCAAGTTGGGTATATTCAATACTCGACGATTGGCCTGGGACAGTCCCGGGGGGCAACTTCACCCGGTTGTATTGCGACGAGTGGTCCGTATAAAGGCTGGTCGTACCAAGAAAAGCCAGATGCGGTTCCTTGCTGATGGGACGTCCGGCCATCTGGCTGGCAATGATGCTTACCATGCCCTCGTAGCGCTCGCGGTAGTCATTTACGACACGGGGACTCATCATCATGAGGCAGACGAGTTTTCCACCCAGCAAATGGTTGTACGGCGCTACCGCGCCGCACACGGTCAGTTCCATCATGCTGGTTGCGGAATAGCGTTTCTTGATTTGCTTCAGGGCTACATTCAGTGCCCAGGTTCCGTAGTCGGTTGCCGCCAGGTCACGAAGGCTGCAACGCCAAGTCGCGATCGTGCGGTAGGCACGCAAAATTTCGCGGGTCGCACGCGCTCTCTTCGAGCGAAATAGAGGGGTTTTTGTCAGGTGGACCAGCCGTTCAGGAGCCAGGTCTTCGACCCTCTTATTGGCATTTTCGTCGTCGCCTTTGAGCGAGTCCGCACGGTCGCGGATCGAATCCTGTTCAATCACAGCCAGCCGGCTCAGTGTCTCGTCGTCAACACTATGGTCAATTCGACGGGCAACAGGCAGGTCATCCCGATAGATTTGCTCGAAGTCCTGCTCCAGTCGCACCCGCAGCGCTCGAAGCACTTCGCTATCGGTAAATTCACCCCGATCGCAAAGACCCAACATACCTTCGAGCGTCCAGCCAAGGGCCAGATCTCGGGGTGTCAATTGCATCACGGTATTGCCCAGCGCAGTGATGCCGATAACAGGATGGTTCGGCTGCGCCGCATCCCGAACCAGATAGAACAGATTGCGGCCGGGTGACGAACGATACCGCGTACTCCAACTGTGTCGGAAGTAGCGCCAGATATCAATCAAACGGATATTCGTGAATTCGTCCCGTTCGTCGCTAACCAGTTGCAGGTACGGCTGACAGACGCGCTCAAGTAGTGCCGCACGTTGTTCTTTCGGCATAGCCGCGATGGGACGAAGTTGCTCAGCAAGCCGCCGACCATCCGCGATCAACTCAGTGACGGGCTTGCACGACGAATACTTCGAAGGCCGCTCCATCGTGAAGAGAAACCGCCGGTGCGAGTCGTCAAGAAGTTGGTCATCTCGCCCATAGAGCAACTGCTGCCGGATAAAGGCCTTGCGCGCCACCCGGTCCTTTGGAGTGGGTGGGCGAACATAAATGTGATGTGGATTGACAAGCACCTCCCAGCCAATGTGCAGCAAATCCCGCAACAGGGTTGCCGAAACCCGCGTCTTCAATGCTTGCGTTCCCTTTATCTGGGCCTGTGCATTGGCGAACGCCGACAGCCTTGCTACAGATTCCTCATGGGGAAGTTTCGCAAGGCGCCGGAGCATCGAATAAGCAGTCCCGTCATCATCGATGCTAGGCATGAACAAACGCCAGTCATCATCTTGAGGAGCGCTTCGTGAATTTTTTTCGGGAGCCCGTGGCTTCGAAGGTTGAGAAACAGTAATCTCCAAAATGTTCTTCTTTAGCAGCCGACGATGTCGAATGAGTCACACCAACCCACCCGGGTTATCCCATTTCGAACAATGGCTGTGCTAGACATGTACTTAGCGGTTGATTCAAATTCCATATTTCTTTCCAAATTTTCTTTGCCGACTTCAAGCATCAGCCAGGGCTCTTTCGGTGTCTGGATAGCCAGGTGCTAGAGCAGCACTTTCCACACCATAAAGCGTTTGCGGATTTCTCAGCCATAGGTGATGGGAGGCGGGGTCGAGAGAGTGATCAGGCGAGGAATCAATAGACCAGCGGCGCAGTATGTAGCCGGCCACAGCTGCTCGCACCTTTACACGTACGACGCCATCCTGCATCCCGTAGTCCGCTTCTATCGCCTTGGACCAGGTAATTCCAGGATGCGGCACTAGTTCCAATTCGAGGATACGGGCCCACTGCTCATCGGCCACCAAGAGTTCACAGTCCCCGACTTTGGCGGTCAATTCTCGAAACTTCGTGATCCTGGTCAGGACGAAATCGCCAAATCTTTCCTTGCTTCGGTCGAATGCCCGAACATGCCAACGCAGTCCATCATCGGCCAGTGCCACCGGCACGATCTCGCGACGCGTTGGTCCTGACTGCAAGGAAAGATAATTGATATGTAATGCCCGCTTTGCGCACAATGCACGCGTCACTGCGGCAAGCGTCGACAAGTCGAGTTTTCGTAGCCCCCCCGGCCCTTCGCAGGGCGCAACCTGCTTTAGCTTCACATCCAAGCCGTCGCCAAAACCCTGCTGAAGCCAGGTCAATACCCGCTCAGCCTGGATCTCGAAAAGCGGCTTGTATTCAGCCGTTGGTCGATAGCACCGGGCGACAGCGTCATAGTCGAGGTTGTTAGGAGCCAGGTCGCGATATGCGCTCAGATCTCTGGACGAAGCCGCAGGCTTGATACCGAAACGAGCTTCGATTTCCGAACGCCTGATTTCGCCCGTGAAGAAGGCACGCATTTCCAGCGAAGCCAGTCGTTCACGTTGTGCCTGCGAAAGGTCTTGGATGCTGCTCTTGGCGGTGGGCATTTATCGATGCTCTGCAGGCTCGGTCGAAACGGTTGATAGATCAAGAAGACTGATGTTGCTTCATCATTTTGATGCACATTATACACGCGCATGCTCAATGAATGCGCGCGACCTAGGTGCAATCGAGGGATATCTATGGCCATCTTTGATGATCGGGTGTCGGCTACACCCGATCGCAATGGGTATAGCGCCTCAAAAAAGCACGGGGGTCTGGAAAGACAGGTTCGGTAGACCGGCCCTAGTTTTTGCG
>DAIMCQ010000096.1:0-13688 GCA_036726285.1 Azonexus sp. | reverse complement strand
CAACGAAAACGACGGCAACATCTCGGCCACCGCCCGCGCCCTCAAGATGCATCGCCGCACGCTGCAGCGCAAGCTCTCGAAACACCCGGTCAAGAATTGAAAAAGGGGCGGATTGAGCCGCCCCTTTTCACATCTGCTTAGCGCAGAAAACCGCTTAGTGCTTGTGTTCCATCGGTGCCGCACCAGCCGGCATCGGCATGGCCATCGGCTTGACGACCTTGGCATCGACCTTCTTGCTGCTGCCGTCATCGAAGCTCAGCGTAATCGGCACGACATCGCCTTCCTTCATCGGCGCCTTGAGGTCGATCATCATCACATGCAGACCGCCCGGCTTGAGCACCGCCTCGCCCTTGCTCTTGATCTCGATGGCCGGTACCGGACGCATCTTCATCACGCCGTTGTCGTTGAGGTGGGTATGCAATTCCGTCACGCGCGAAGCGGGATTATCGGCCTTGGTCACCTTGACGTCCTTGTCGCCATTATTTTTGATCACCATGAAGGCCCCGGTCGCCGGCGCATTGGGTGGGTCCAGTCGAACGGAGGGATCTTCCACCGAGACATCATCGGCCGCAGCGGCCAGGACACCGGCTGAGAAAAGCAGGCTGGCAGCCAGCAGGGACAGTTGTTTCATGGGCTATCTCTCCTTCAGGTTATTTCTGCAAATGTTTGCGGATTTCGCCGGCCACCTGCTCCGGCGGCGTGGCATGGGCAATCTTGCCGACCAGCTTGCCATCCGCGCCGATCACATAGGTATCGGCCGAATGATCGACAACGTATCCGCCGCCGGCTGTCGCCACCGACTGCTTGGCGTAGAAGGCACCGTAGCGGCGGGCGATATCGGCCAGGCTCTCGGCCGAACCGGTGACGCCGACGATATTGGGATGGAAGAACTCGACATACTCCTTGAGCCGCGCCGGCGTATCACGCTCGGGATCGACCGAGATGAAGATCATTGCCACCCTGGCCTGCTCGTCGACCGAAAGCTGCTTGAGACCGGCCGCCGTGGCAACCAGCGAGGTCGGACAGATATCCGGACAATAGGTGTAACCGAAATAGAGCAAGACCACCTTGCCCTTGAAGTCGCTCAGCGACACCGGCCCGCTCGCCGACTGCAGAGTGAAATCGCCGCCCCCGCCACCGGCCGCCTTGGGCAATACCCGTTCGGGCGGTTCGGGGTGCCAGAACAGCGCCAGCCCCACTACGAGGGTCAGGAGCAGCGCGGCACAAGCCAGAAGGATGCGTTCAGCCATGTTGATGAGCGTTCCCGGAAAAGCGATAGGGAATGGCGATGCGCTGGCTGCCGGTTTCAATCAGCACCGTCGCCTGCCAGTCCATGTCGCCGGTAATGCAGACCGGCAGCGTGGCTTCGGCAACGAAACGCCCGCCGCCCTGGTCCTTGAGCACAGGCCGGTTCAGTCCCATATTCATATCCAATCCAGTGAAATCGACCTCGACCCGAGACGCCTCGACGCCGTTCAGCACGACCTGGATATTGAACGGCTTGACCATTGGAATCGGTTGCACACTGGACGACAATTCAGCTTTGCCGCCACCCGGCAGGGCAACGCTGCAAGACTGAAGATGCAGGTTGCAGGCCGGATCGGGCTGCACCGTGACATCGGCCTTGGGCAACAGCATCGGCGACAACTTGTAGCCAACAACCACAACCAGTGCGATCAACAACACACCGATGACATCAATCAATATTTTTCTATTCACTTGAGAGTTACTGCCCTTTCGGCATCGAAGCACCTGCGCATTCTCGCTGAAAGATCGCCACTGTAATTGCCAGACATCAATTCTTTCATAATTCACCACGACTACAGTGTGCGGCAAATTGTCGCAGCCACGCACCAACGGAACCTTGCCGGACTTGGCAAGGTCCGAGACGGTGCTACCATCTGCGCCACCGGACCGTACCGACCATCTTCAGGATCTTGCCTTGAAAAAACTGTTTGCCACCCTGAGCCTTTGCTTGATCGCCGGCCTCGCCCTCGCCGAAGAAATGCCCAGCAGCGCCCCCTTATTTGCTGCCACACTCGATGACCTCGACGACAAGCCGGTCGCACTCAGCCGCTACAAGGGCAAGCCGTTGGTCGTCAATTTCTGGGCGCGCTGGTGCGGCCCCTGCCGGGCCGAGATTCCCGAGTTGATCAAGTTCCGTGCCCAGCACAAAGGAAAAATCGAGGTACTCGGCATCGGTATTGAAGACAAGGCCGAACCAGCCAAGGATTTTGCCAAGGCCTACGAAATGGACTATCCGATTTTCGTCGCCAAGGACAAGGGCATTCCGCTCATGCAGGCCCTGGCCAATACCAAGGGCGGTTTGCCCTTCACGCTATTCATTGACCGCAACGGTCAGGTCATCGAGAAAAAGCTCGGCGTCGTCAAGAAAGCCGACCTTGTCGCAGTCACCGAACGTTTACTTAAAAGCCAATAGAGCATGGCGATGGTTGTCGCCATCGCCATGCTTCAAACGTTATTTAGCCTTGCGGCCAACCCTGCCTTCAGCCCATCAAGCGGTACCGAACTTCGCGTGATAAGCGTCCATGGCCTTGGACCGGGCAAGGCTCAAGCGGTGCTGGACCGCATCTGAAACCTCCGTCTGGTCAGACTGCGCCGCCTGGGCGGCCTGATTGAGTACCAGCGTCTCGACCGCGCGGGTACGAGCCATCAGCAAACGTAGCTTGACGTGGTCGGACAAATCCGCCCCGGCGTCATCGTCATCCTCATCGTCGATTTGATCAGCGGCCTTGGCGACCTTGGGCTGACTGAATGAACGATGCAGATCGAGGTCATCCAGACCGGTATCGGCTTCTTCATCATCGGAGGCACTTAGCCGGGCGCGTTCATCCGGTTTGGTGCTCGCATGGGCCAGCACGATCTGCTCGCGAGCCGAGCGGGAGAGCATCGATTTCGCACGCGCCAGCTTGGCTGCCTTGACCTTCTTGACCTGATGAGGGCTTTTCGGCGCATAGTTGGCCAGTTCAATGACCACGCCCGGCATCGGAACAGCCGAAATGGTAACCAATGCCTCGTTGGCGGCGGCCTGGACCAGACTCTCTTCGGGCGGATTTTCCGTCGTGGTCGGCTCCCAGGCGTGCGCACCAACCACGGCCAGCGAAGTCAACACAGCGATCAGAAATTTACGCACCGACATACCCATTACCAAGTTGTTTGCAATTTGACGAATAACCAAAATCAATGAACCAGATTCGCTTCGAAAGCCGCTTCGGCGTGGTCGGCGAAACGATACTGGGCGAATATCTTCTTCAATTCGGCCAGCTGCATCTTCGGCGTAGCCAGGAAACTGATACCGATCCGCTGCCCTTGTTTGACCAGCGTGGTGAAGGCGTAATGCCATTCACGCGCTTCTTCAAGACGCTCGATGACCTCGTTCTCGTTGTTGATCGAGATGCCAGCAACTTTGAGCGATTGGACGAATTGCGTGGATTCGGTATTGGGATTGCGGATCATGTTGAATATTCCGTGGATTTTGGATGGCTGTGCCCGAATAACGCCTGAACGGCAAAAGCGATGACACGGCATTTGTATCAGTCTGTAACAAAGACTGATTTTTCTGACCAGCCGGCTCGACAAATCGCTTTGGCCCCTTGAACCATCGGTTTGATACCGCGCTGACCTGCCGCAACAGCCCGTGCGGAAATTCGCACCAGCCGCATCAGGGCGTCTGAAAAACCGCATCGACGCCTCGAAAAGCACAAACAAAAACAGCAATAATTCAACAGGCTAGAACAAATTCCAATCTGGCACGCCTCCTGCAAACGTTTATCTCATCCGCACCGCGGCTTACGAAAAAATTTGGAGGAGATACCCATGAACACCTCGATCCGCCTGGCCCTGCTTGCTGCCTTTGGCCTGACTGCCCCTTTCGCCGCGCAGGCCCAGACACCTGACGTCGTGCGCCTCGGCAACCTGAAGTTCGCCCACTACGGGGCCGTCTCCTACATGAAGGAGGCCTGCGGCAAATACAACCTGAAGGTCGAGGAACGGATGTTCCCGAAGGGGCCGGACATCATGCCGGCGATCGTCGCCGGTGAAATCGACATTGCCGCACTGGCCTCCGACGGGGCCATCTCGGGTCGGGCCAACGGCGTGCCGATCTACACCGTCGCCGGCTTTGCCAAGGGCGGCGCCCGCATCGTCGCCGGCGTCGATAGCGGCATCAAGTCGCTGGCCGACATGAAGGGCAAGAAGGTCGGTGTCACCCGCGGCGGCGCCCACGAATTGCTGCTTTACGCCGAGCTGGAAAAAGCCGGCCTGACCTGGTCCGACAAGCCGGGCAAGGATGTGCAGATCGTCTTCCTGGCCTTTGCCGACCTCAACCAGGCCCTGGCCGCCAAGCAGATCGACGCGATGTGCCAGTCCGAACCGCAATCATCGCAGGCATTGAACAAGAAATTCGGCGTCGAGATCATGAAGCCCTACACCACCAAGATGGGCGAACCGGTCCGCCTGCTGGTGATGACCGAGAAGATGTACAGCGAGAAGAAGGATGTCGCCCAACGCCTGATGAAGTGTTTTGTCGAAACCACCACGCTGTTCAACAACGACACGGCGCTGGCCGACAAATATGTTCGCGAACAGATGTTCAAGGGCCAGATCACCTCGCAGGACTTCAAGGATGCGATGGACAACGCCGATTACACCTACGACGTGACGCTGGAACATATCGATATCACCACCGACTTCATGCAGAAATATGGCGTCGGGCGCATGGCCAAGCCACCCAAGGCCGCCGAATGGGTCAAGCTCGACCTGTTGCAGAAGGCCAAAGCCGACTTGAAGGTGAAGTGAGGTCGCGATGCAAAAGCTGAAAGACTTTGCCCACGGCGCCCTCGTCCCGCTGCTCCTGCTGCTGCTCTGGGAAGCCGGCTCGCGTTTCGGCCTGTTCTCGGCCGTGCTGCTGCCCTCGCCCACTGCGGTGGCCATCAAGTGGTGGGCCTACCTGCTGCCGATGCAACCGCAGGAAGCCGGCCAGAGCACGCTCGCCTGGATGCTTTCCGGCGAATTGCTGCATGACGCCTATTCCAGCCTCTATCGCGTCATTGCCGGTTTCATCATCGGCGCCGGCCTGGCCTTGCCGCTCGGCCTGCTGATGGGTGCCAGCCCGCGCATCTACGACCTGTTCAACCCGCTGATGCAGATCCTGCGGCCGATTCCGCCGATCGCCTACATCCCGTTGGCGATCCTCTGGTTCGGCCTGGGCAACCCGCCCTCCTTCTTCCTGATCGCCATCGGCGCCTTCTTCCCGGTACTGATGAACACCATTGCCGGGGTCCGCCAGGTCGACGGCATCTTCCTGCGCGCCGCCCGCAATCTGGGCGTCAATCAATGGACGATGTTCACCCGCGTCATCCTGCCCGCCGCCACGCCTTACATCCTGGCCGGCGTACGCATCGGCATCGGCACCGCCTTCATCGTGGTGATCGTCTCCGAGATGATCGCGGTCAATGACGGACTCGGCTTCCGCATTCTCGAAGCACGGGAGTTCATGTGGTCGGACAAGATCATCGCCGGCATGATCACCATCGGCCTGCTCGGCCTCGCCATCGATACCGCGGTCAGCCGCCTGAACAACCATCTGCTGCGCTGGCACCGCGGCCTGGAGCACTAAGCATGAGCCAGATCATCGTCAACAACGTCCAGAAAGTCTTCAAGACGCCGGGCAAGGATGTCATCGCACTCAAGGACATCAATCTCGAAATCAAGGCCGGTGAATTCGTCTGTCTGCTCGGCCCCTCGGGTTGCGGCAAATCGACCCTGCTCAACGCCGTGGCCGGCTTCGCCCTGCCCTCGTCGGGCGAGATCACTGTCGAAGGCAAGAAGATTGCCGCCCCCGGCCCGGACCGCGGCATGGTCTTCCAGGAATACGCGCTGTTTCCCTGGATGACCGTGGCGCAGAACATCGCCTTCGGTCTGGAAATCCAGAAAAAGGACAAGGCCGAGATCGACCTGACGGTCAATCAGCTGCTCGACCTGCTGCATCTCAACGATTTTCGCGACCGCTTCCCGAAGGATCTCTCCGGCGGCATGCGCCAGCGCGTTGCCATCGCCCGCGTCCTCGCCCTCGACTCGCCGATCATGCTGATGGACGAGCCCTTCGGCGCCCTCGACGCGCTAACCCGGCGCAATCTGCAGGACGAGTTGCTGCGCATCTGGGAGAAGCTGGGCAAGACCATTCTCTTCGTCACCCACTCGATAGAAGAGTCGATCTACCTGGCCGACCGCATCGTCGTCATGACCTACCGGCCGGGGACCGTCAAGCGCGACCAGTACGTGGACATGCCGCGGCCGCGCGACCCCTCGTCGGCCGCCTTCAACGACCTCAAGCGCGAACTGGGCCGGCTGGTCATGGAAGAACAACAGCGTCATGCCAATGACGAGTTGAAGCTGGCGGCAGTCGATTAGAATCCTCGACTCTGACCAGGGAGACGCCATGACCGAAGTTATCGGGATCGACCACATCTACATCGCCGTTTCCGACCTGCTTCGCGCCGAGGCGTTCTACGACCGCGTCTTGCAGGACGTGCTGGGTTTTCGCAAAAACAGCTTCACGCTGGGTGACGACCCGCACGTCCAGTATTACAACCGCCATTTCGGCTATGTGCTGCGCCCGGCCAGGCACCCCGGCCCGCACAGCAGCGAAGCGCCCGGCCTGCACCATTTCTGCCTGCGCGTCGCCAGCATCGAGGATGTGCAGCAGGTCGCAGCGCAACTGCAGGCACACGGCATCGACGCCACACCGGCCCGCCACTTTCCGGAATACGCGCCCGATTACTGGGCCTGTTTCCTCTCCGACCCCGATGGCATCCGTCTCGAAGTGACCAATTACCGCCAGGAGCGGCGCGATCGGCATGACCACTGGTAAGCCGCCGTCCGCCAGCCGATGCCGCTGAACCCGTCCCGCAAACGCCGTCCGGCGCTGCAGATCGCGGCGGCAGCAGTGTTCTGCCTGCTGCTCGGCTGGCTGGCCTATCGCGCCCTGTTCGGGATCTATCTCGACAGTGAGCGACACAGTTCGGCCCAGCGCCTCGATGCCTTCGCACTGTCGCTCGAAGCGACGCTGTCGCGCCATGAATCCCTGCCCGGCCTGCTCGCCCTCGACCCTTCGCTGGCCGCCCTGCTGCGCGAACCGGGCAACCCGCAGCGCATCGCCGCCGCCAATGCCTACCTCGAAGCCGTTCAGCAAGGCGCCGCGGTCGCCGTCACCTTCCTGATCGATGCCCAGGGCAATACGCTCGCCGCCAGCAACTGGCGCCTGCCGCGCAGCTTCGTCGGGCACAACTACGCCTTCCGCCCCTATTTTCGCGATGCCATGACCGACGGCCTGGGCCGCTTCTACGGCGTCGGCTTCACCACCGGCGAATCCGGCTACTTTCTCGCCGCCCCGGTTCGCGACCAAGGGAAAACATTGGGCGTCATCGTCGTCAAGGTCGGGTTGGAAGCCATGGAACAGGCCCTGATCGGCGCCGGCGACACCCTGCTGCTGGCCGATGCCGATGGCGTGGTCTTTCTCTCTTCGGATCGCAAGCTGCGCTACCACACGCTGGCGCCGCTCAGCCCCAAGGCCATCGCCCGCCTCGAAGAAACCCGCCAATACGGCCAACAGGCATTCATGCCCCTGGCCGACCGCGCCATCCCGAATGCCCCCGCCACCCCGGTTCGCCTTGCCCTGGCCGGCGAAACGGCACGCGACCGGTTGATTCATAGCCGCGCCGTCGGCGGCCTCGGCTGGCAGGTCGTCCAGCTCGGCGACCCCGGCGAAGCCCGGGCCGCCGCCCTCGGCGTCGCCACCGCCATCGCCTTCGCCACCGCCTTCGCTCTCGGCCTGGCCGCCCACTTCCGTCACCGCGCCCGGCGCCGCGAAGAACTGCGCCGGGTCTATGGCGAACTGGAAGAACGCATCGCCGAGCGTACCGCCGACCTCACCGAACAAATTGCCGCGCTGGAAAGCACCAAGGCAATCCTGCGCGAAACCCGCGATGCCGCGGTGCAGGCCGGCAAGCTGGCCACCCTGGGCCAGATGTCGGCCGGCATCAGCCACGAACTCAACCAGCCGCTGGCCGCCCTGCAAACCTTCGCCGACAACGCCTCGGCCCTGCTCGCCCGCGGCCGCTACGAGGAGGTCGGCGAAAACGTGCAGATGATCAGCCAGCTGGTCGACCGTACCGGCCGCATCGTCCGCCAGCTCAAGACCTTCGCCCGCAAGGAGGCGCCGACGCCGCAAGCGGTGACAGTCGCCAGCGCCATCGAGCACGCCGTGATGATCGTCGAGCCGCGCCGCCGCGAAATCGCCGCCCGCATCGACATCGCCCCGCAACTCGAAGGCCTGTTGGTGATGGCCGAAGCCGGCCGGCTGGAACAGGTGCTGGTCAACCTGCTGCGCAACGGCCTCGACGCGATGAGCCGGCAACCCGCCCCCTGCCTGGAAATCGCGGCCCGCCGGCAGGACGGCATGGTGGCCATCGAAGTCCGCGACCACGGCACCGGGCTGGCCGACGAGGCGCGCCACCATCTGTTCGAACCCTTCTACACCACCAAGCCGGCCGGCGAAGGCCTCGGTCTCGGCCTGGCCATTTCACTGACCATCGTCGAAAGCTACGGTGGTACCCTTTCCGCCCACAACGCCGCCGATGGAGGGGCCGTCTTCGTCTTGACGCTGCCCGCCGCAGGAGACTCCGATGCCCCACCTCACCCTTGAATACACCCGCAACCTGACCGGCTTCAACCCGAGCAAGGCGCTGAACGCCATCAACGAAGCCATGTTCGATTCCGGCCTGTTCAGCGAGCCCGACATCAAGAGCCGCGCCATCGGCCTCGACGTCTTCCGGGTCGGCGTCAAGCCGGCGATGCGCGCCTTCATCCACGTTCGCATCGTCTTGCTGGCCGGGCGCAGCGACGAAGAACGCAAGCAACTGGCCGATGCCGTGCTGGCGGCGCTGGGCAGCGTGGTCGACCGCAGCGGCCGCGAGGAAATCCAGCTCAGCGTCGAGACCGCCGACCTGCACCGCCCCAGTTACGCCAAGGAAGTGATTCATGCCGGTTGAACACCCGGTTTTCCTGGTCGAGGACGATGCAGCGGTCCGCAAGGGCTGCGAACAGGCACTGTCGATTGCCGATATTCCGGTACGCGGCTTTGCCGACGCCGAAAGCATGCTGGCCGCTTTGGCCGGCAGCATGCCGGCGCTGGTGGTCAGCGACGTCCGCCTGCCCGGCAAGGACGGCCTGAGCCTGCTGCGCGACTTGCGCCAGCATGACCGCGAACTGCCGGTGCTGCTCATCACCGGCCACGGCGATGTCGGCATGGCGGTGGAAGCCATGCGCGAAGGCGCCCACGACTTCATCGAAAAGCCTTTCCCGTCCGAACGCCTGATTGCGGCGGTGCGCAGCGCGCTGGAAAAGCGCGCCCTGATCCTGGAAAACCGCCAGCTCAAGTTCCGCCTGGGCGACAGCGGCACCGCCCGGATCATCGGCCAGTCGCCGGCCATGCGAGAGGTCAGGCAACTGGTGGCGACGCTGGCGCCGACCGGCGTCGATATCCTGATCAATGGCGAAACCGGCTGCGGCAAGGAAGTCGTCGCCCGTGCCATCCACGAAGCCAGCGGCCGGCGTGGCCAGTTTGTCGCGATCAACTGCGGTGCCTTGCCGGAAAGCGTTTTCGAAAGCGAGCTTTTCGGCCACGAGGCCGGCGCCTTCACCGGGGCCGGCAAACGCCGCATCGGGCGCATCGAGCACGCCAACGGCGGCACCCTGTTCCTCGATGAAATCGAGTCGATGCCGCTCAACCTGCAGGTCAAGCTGCTGCGCGTGCTGCAGGAGCGCAGCGTCGAACGCCTGGGCAGCAACAGCGCCATCCCGGTCGATTGCCGCCTGGTCGCCGCCAGCAAGGCCGACCTCAAGGCACTCTCCGACGCCGGGCAATTCCGGGCCGACCTCTATTACCGGCTCAATGTCGTCAGTATCGACCTGCCGCCGCTGCGTCAACGCCGCGAAGACATCCCGCTGTTGCTGGCCAGTTTCCTGCAGGAAGCCGCCAGTCGTTACCAGCGACCGCTGGCCACCTGGACACCGAACGACCTGGCGCGCTGGACGGCCCATGACTGGCCGGGCAACGTCCGGGAACTGAAGAATGTCGCCGACCGCTGGGCACTCGGCCTGCCCGATGCCCTGACAGCACTCGCCCCGGTGGCGTCAGGGGAACAGTCGCTGGCCGAACAGGTGGATGCGGCCGAAAAGCGCGTCATCGAAGCCATGCTGCGCCAATGCGCCGGCAACGTGGCGCAAGCCGCCGAACTGCTGCGCACTCCAAAGAAGACCCTTTACGACAAACTGACCCGGCACGGCCTGGTCGCCGAACAGTTCCGCAACTGAAATTCAGCTGGCGGCCAATGCCGCATGCTGATCGGCCAGCACATTGCCGCGACAGGTGCCGTGGCCGGGAATCCAATGCACCTCGGCATGCTCCAGCGCCGTCGTCAGGCCACCGGCGGCAAGCATGGCCGCCAAGGCTGCGTCCTGCGCCAGGCCTTCACGCATGGCACGTTGCAGGCGCAGCACGGTATCGTGATTATCGGAAAACAACGCGAAGCGCCGCTGCGGGAACTGCCGCCCGGCCTCGGCCATGGCGAACAGCGCCGCCTGCAATTCCAGCTCGTTGCTGCCCTGCAGCGGCACGCTGCGCACCGCAATCAGCGGCTCGGCAGCCGGGTCGGCAAACAGTACGGCAGCCAGCCCGCCCTGACGGCGCAGGCTGGCATCGCTGAAGACCAGCAGGCAGCCTTCAAACCCCGGCGCCAGGCGGACCGGCAAGGGGCCGACTGAAAGATAGACCGGCCGACCGACTTTTTTCTGGCGTTTTCTCGGCATCTACGGTCGTCGGGCGGTGATCGGAACCGCCAGCATAAGGCAGGCAACCGCCCCCTGCCTAGGTCCGTTTGCCCGGACAGCGCCATTAACCAAGCGCCCCGCCCCTTTGAACGGTGCCGACAGCGCCGCATTGCACGCGTCCAGTCCAGGCAGAGATTCCTAGAAATAGACCTTCGACAAGCCGTAGGCGACAAAGGTCGAGACCAGTACGCCGATCCAGCCTGGAATCATGAAACTGTGATTGAGCAGGTACTTGCCGATCCGCGTCGTGCCGCTGCGGTCCATGTTGATCGCCGCCAGATCGCTCGGGTAGAAGGCAAAGAAGAAATAGGCATAGCAAGACGGCATCAGGCCGAGCAGCAGTTGCGGCGACAGGCCGAGCGCCAGCCCGAAAGGCAGCATGATGGTCAACGTCGCGGCCTGGCTCTTGACGAAGGCCGAGACGGCAAACATCGCCAGCGCAAAGGTCCACGGTGCGTACTCGACCATCGACTTGATGTTATCGACCAGGAAGGCCTCATTCGCCTTGACGAAGGTATCGCTCATCCAGGCAATCCCGAAGATCGAGACGACGGCGATCATCCCGGCCGTAAACACTTCCGATTTGGCAATCGCCGCCGCCTTGGTATTGGCCGCGAACAGGATGAAGGCACCGAAAGCCAGCATGACGATCTGCACCACCGTCGTCATCGGGATCGGCTTGCCCTTGGCCAGCGGCAGCAGTTGCGGGAAGAGCGCCAGCACGACGATGGTCAGGATGCCGGAGAAGAACAGCACGACGGACAGCTTGGCCGTCTTCGGCAAGGCCTTGTCGAGCGTCGTCACCGACATCTCGACCGAGGCGCGGAATTCGGGATCCTTCATGCGTTCGAGGAATTCCGGGTCCTTGTCGAGATCGAGGCCGCGCCGCATGCTCCATAGCGCCGCCGCAATCACCCCGATCAGTCCGGCCGGCAGCGTAACCATCAGGATCTGCGCCAGGGTCACCGGCTCGCCGGTCTTGGCCGTCATCGCCAGGAAGGTGGTGACCGCCGCCGCAACCGGGCTGGCCGTAATGCCCATCTGCGAAGCGACGCTGGAAATCGCCATCGGCCGCTCCGGGCGGATGCGGGTTTTCAGCGCCACGTCGGCAATCACCGGTAGCAGCGAATACACGGCATGGCCGGTACCGACGCAGACAGTGAGCAAGAAGGTGGACAGCGGCGCGAGCAGCGTGATCTGCTGCGGATGCGCCCGCATCAAGCGCTCGGCCTGCTGCACCAGGTAGTCCAGGCCACCCGCTACTTGCAATGTGGCGGAAGCCGTCACCACGGCAAGAATGATCAGCATCACGGTAATCGGCGGCTCGGACGGCGCCACCCGGAAGCCGAAACTGAGCACCGCCACGCCGAGGCCGCCGATCAGGCCAAGCGCCACGCCGCCACGGCGAATACCGATCAGGATGGCCGTCAAAACCAGTGCAAACTGTATCCAGAAATCAAACATGCGCTTTCCCCTAGTGACATCGAGTTATTTGTTGCATCGCAACATTTTTGACCACTATGCCATAGGGCGTAATCGAGCGGCACCACAACGCCCTACAACTTTTGTGGAAATAGTGAATTGCGAAGATCAATACAACAGTCGGCACTGGGCAATCCGATTGGGAATCGAACCGAGCTCGGCGGCAATTTCTGATTAACCGAATCGTCCGGTTTACCGGTGCGCAAAAATAATTGACGCCACCCGGCACATTGCCGTTATAATGCGGCCCCTTCGCGTTCTTAGCTCAGTTGGTAGAGCGTCGCCCTTACAAGGCGAATGTCGGCGGTTCGACCCCGTCAGGACGCACCAAGGCTCTGGTGGTGAAATTGGTAGACACGCTATCTTGAGGGGGTAGTGCCGTAAGGTGTGCGAGTTCGAGTCTCGCCCAGAGCACCAAATAAAGCAGCAAAACTTCAAACCCGCTACGTGCGGGTTTTTTGTTGCCTGAAACGCAAGCCCACCTTTTGCGACAGCGAAGACAGAAAAACGCCAATCGAATAAATCCCGGCAACCCGCCGAAGCCGAACTACCCCGCCTGCCGTAGCGGAATCCGGCCCCCAAAGACTACATTCATTTGTGGATTAGGGATTTCCCGTTTTGTGGAATATCCGTCGGACAAAACGACGGAACAGCTATACGATGCAGCTGCCCCTCGCTCTCTTGTCCTGAACGATGAACGCTGCTCCCCGCATCTACTGGATAACCGGACTGCCCGCCGCCGGCAAGACCACCCTGGCCCGCGCACTCGCCGAGCGACTTAGCCAAGATGGCCAACAAACATTTGTGCTCGACGGAGACGAACTGCGCCGTGGTTTATGTGCCGACCTGGGACTATCGGACCAGGACCGTACCGAGAACATTCGGCGAGCCGGAGAAGTAGCGCGCCTTCTGGTCAACGCCGGAGTCACCACGATTTGCGCTTTTGTTTCGCCCTTTGCAGCAGATCGGCAACGTGTACGTAGTTTGTTTGCCCCCGGCGAATTTTGTGAGATTCATTTGAATACGACGCTGGAAGAATGCATCCGGCGCGACCCCAAAGGTCTCTATGCAAAAGCAAAACTCGGCCAAATCAAGGATCTGACCGGTTGGGATGCTCCCTACGAGCCGCCGTTCGCTCCTGATTTTTGTTTCGATACGCAAACATCTTCACTCTCGGCAATTCTCGACCGCATCGTCAAAAAACCTTGACTCCGCCCCGCCACCAGCACATGCCTAAATATCATTTCATCACCGACCTTCCTCGTTCAGGAAGCTAGGGAAGTCGTCGAGCAGCA
>DAIMCQ010000095.1:0-13698 GCA_036726285.1 Azonexus sp. | reverse complement strand
TGAAACTGTAGCGACAGAACAGCTTGACCGACAGATACTTCAACTTCAGCGGCGATCTCGTTCAATTCGCCAACACTGGCTCCTGTCCTGTGATTCAAGCTATCGATCCCGTTCATGGCCTGCTCGACATCGCTCTTCGAGGTCAGTGCGAATGTCATGTCTTGTGCTGCCATCTGGTTGATCGCCTGCTCGGTAGCGTCGATCGTTACCTGCATACTGCCCAGCGCATCGCGAATTTGCTGGCTGAAATGGTTGGTCCGGCCGGAAAGATCACGTACCTCATCCGCCACTACGGCAAAACCGCGCCCAGCCTCCCCGGCCCGCGCAGCCTCGATCGCTGCATTAAGGGCAAGCAGATTCGTCTGCTTGGCAATCCCTTCGATTTCACCGATACGGCCATGCACTTCGCGCATCTGGGTGGTAATCCGATCAGTCATCTCAACCAGACTCATGGCGAGTCGGGAGTTTTCAACAATACTCTCGACAAACTGCCCCAAGGTATCGGATGTCTTCGTTGCAAACTGCTCAAACTCACTCACCGAACCAACATCATCACCGCCCGATACGATCTGCATACCAAGCTGACGTTGTCGCTGAACATGTTGGTTCATGCCATGGAAACTGGCGATAAGACTATTTACCGCCTCTGAAAGCAAATCCTGAGTGCGCGTAATTTCACTCCGGACTTCCTGTATCTGCGACGAAAATTCGGCCGAGATACGAATCATCGCCTCACTACGCTGCACCAGGATCAGTCGATCATCCGTAGTCGCCAATCCTGCGCACACTGGCGACTCAGTGGGCCGACCGAAAAAGTACAGAATGAATAACCAAGCACCCGATAAGGCCAGAACCGCAACCAGCACCGGCCAAGTCAAAGACTGAGCGGAAAATCCCCAAAGCCCGGCAAGCACGACTGCCGAACATGCCGAGCCGCAAAATGCAATTTTTATATTCTTATCCACACTTGCTCCTCAGCAGGGAATCCAGCTACCCGGCTGTTCCCTTACCGGAATTTGGCAATTTCAAGGCTTCCGTAGCCGTTTCGTCATTTCCAACCTCGGACTCGGGACCCTCTTCCTGGAGAATGGCCCGTTCCGTCTTTTGGTTAAGAACAACGATACTAATTCGACGGTTGACCGAATTCAAAGGATCATTTTTGTCGAACAAGACGGTTGATGCGAGGCCGACAACGCGCAATACCTTGCTGTCATCCATTCCGCCGACAACCAATTCACGCCTGGAGGCGTTGGCGCGATTTGCCGAGAGTTCCCAGTTCGAAAACCCGCGCTCTCCGCCGGAAAACTGTGCTGCATCGGTATGGCCGGCAAGGCTGATACGATTGGTCACACCATTCAACGCCTTGCCAATTTGCCTGAGGATATCGCGTGTGTAAGGCTTCAGGTCGGCGCTGCTCGAGTCGAACATCGGACGATTCTGCTCATCGACGATCTGGATGCGCAACCCCTCCGAAGTAATATCAAGCAACAACTGCTTTTTAAACTGAGCCAACTGCGGGCTCTGCTCAATCATCTTCTCGATATCGGCCTTCAGCGCCTCCAGGCGCTCCTGCTCCTTGCGGCGAAACTCAGCCTGCGCTTCCTTAGAGAACGATGTCGCCCGCTTTGCTTCGACATCGCCCTGCTTGACCTGTCCGGACTGGCGCGTCAAATCCTTGCCCCCCCCCTGCAGCACGCTGGTCGCATCACCCGAACCATTCCCGCCCTGTTGAGCCAGTTTGAGCGGATTCTGGAAAAAATCGGCAATCCCCTGCAGGTCACCCTTGGCAGTGGAACCAAGCAGCCACATCAAGAGAAAGAAAGCCATCATCGCCGTCACGAAATCGGCATAGGCAATTTTCCATGCTCCGCCGTGTGCGCCCCCGGCAACCACCTTCTTGCGCTTGATGACTATGGGGCGAGTCGAGTCGTCGCTCATCGTCTTGACCTATTGGATGACGATAGAATCATTTGCCTTTGCGCGCCTTGAGTTCTTCTTCCAATTCGCGGAAGCTCGGTCGGGAATGCGAGTCCAGGGTCTTTCGTCCGAATTCGATAGCCACTTGTGGCGCATAACCCGACATGGAGGCGAGCAAAACCATCTTGATGCACTTATAGATGGTTGAACTCTCGTGCGCTTTTTGTTCGAGCAATTTGGCCATCGGCTCGACAAACCCGTAGGCAATCAGAATCCCCAAAAAGGTCCCGACAAGCGCACCACCGATCATTTTCCCGAGCACGGCGGGTGGCTGACCGACCGAACCCATCACGTTAACCACCCCCATCACGGCTACCACGATACCGAACGCGGGTGTTGCGCCTGCGATATTCGACACAACGTGTCCCGGTTCAGCCCCTTCGTGATGGTGGATTTCCAGTTCGACATCCATCAGGCTTTCGATTTCAACCGTATTCAAATTGCCGCCAACCATCATCCGAAGGTAGTCGGTAGCGAACTCCATGACATGATGATCATGGAGCAAGGCAGGGTATTTGGAGAATATCGGACTGGCTTCGGGATTTTCGATATCCCCTTCGATCGACATCAGTCCTTCTTTACGAACCTTGGCCAGGATTTCAAAAAGCATTGCCAGCGCATCAATATAAAACGCCTTGGTGTATTTCGACCCTTTGAATACACCAGGTACGGCGGCCAGCGTCGCCTTGATCAGCGTGATGTTATTGGAGGCGACAAAATAACCCAAAGCAAGACCGACAATTGCCACATATTCTGTCGGCACCCAGAGCGCAACGAGGCTGCCGTGGATAGCATAAGTCCCCAGTGCGGCAGACAGGATGACGACATAACCGATAATTAGAAACATGCATTGCCCCCGAGTGCGCGCGACAAAACGCAGCGCATATCCACTTACTTATGGTGTTCGCTATTGTAGCCATAGCAATCCCCCAAGTGCAAAGGAAGAACCTGTGCCAAACCTCACCACAGGCGCTTTTCAGGACATTTGGAAGTGCTAAACTGGACTTGGTTTAAGTCGACGGGGATAGGCGTGATTAAATTCTGTACTCAATGCGGGACCGATGTTTCGTTCATCGTTCCATCAGGCGATACGCATCCGCGACACGTCTGCATCAGTTGCGGCCATATCCATTATGAAAACCCGCGCATGGTTGTCGGTTGCGTTGCAACCTGGGACGACCGTATTTTGCTTTGTCGGAGAGCGATCGAGCCACGCCTGGGATACTGGACACTTCCTGCCGGGTTCATGGAAAACGGCGAAACAACTGCCGAAGCGGCAAGCCGAGAAACCTGGGAAGAAGCCGGTGCACGAATCAAGATTGAAGCCCCCTTCAGCATGATCAGCATCGCCTATATTAATCAGGTACATCTGTTCTATCGTGGCCAACTGACTTCGCCTGACTACGCGGCAGGTGAAGAGAGTCTGGAAGTCGCCCTTTTCCGCCCCGAGGAGATTCCTTGGACAGATCTCGCATTTCGCAGTGTTGAACTGACCTTACGCCATTTCCTGGTTGATACGCAGCTTGAACAGTTCGGTTTCCACGAAGCCGCATTACCCCCAATCGCCTGAGCAACTTGCGGATAGCTTCAAATAAGTAGCCGAACTGACAGGCAAAAAAATCCCCCGCATGAAATCCAACCGGGGGACAGGGTACGCTCAGACCTGCAGAGCGTTTAAATAGCCTTATTTACCAAGCTTGCGGGCTTCTTCTTCCATCTTGCTGGAGTAAAGACGCCCCATCAATGCACCGATAACGACCACGCCGACGATAACGCCCAGACTGGCCAAACCGATATCGCTTCCAAACAACAATTCCCAAGCCATATGTCACCTCCCAGTAACAAGTTAAAACTACTACTTTTCCGCCTTGGCCGTCAGGCGCAGCGGTTCCTCTGAATCAACCAGCCAGTCGCCTTGCAGTCGCCACTGACCAGCCGGATCCTCGATCGAAGCAAGCCACCGCCCGGACAATTCGGCACTTAGCTTGCCACTGTAAAACCCCTGGCTCTCAGCCTGCAAGTCAATTAGCTGATCATGCCCTGCTCGGGTTGGATGAGCCAACTTAAGGACAATGGAAGTCGGCAAAAGTGCATTACTTTCTGCATTAATTAGCAACCGAACATTGCTACCGGCCCGCATCACACTCGCCTCTAAGCCAAGATCCGTCGCTTGCTTATCACGATGCAATTGCTGATTCACCGCCAACCCCTGCTTGTAATAATCGTCGGTTACCAAACCATCATTGCTTATCACGGCCAACCAAGCTGTTATAACACCAGCAACGATAACTATGGCCGGACCAGCCATCAGAAGCCAAGGCCAACGTTCCTTGTACCAAGGCTGGCTATCATTTCGAAATGTCATCGTATTGCTCATAAATAATGAAAATCAATCGACTGATCAATCGTGCCGCTTAAGACAGGCACGAGAGCATCAAATTTCCTTCTCGAAATTATGCTGCATTAAGTTTGCAAATCAATACAGACACAATTTCGACAAAGTTTGGGAAGACCGAAAAAAAACGGGGCGGCAAGCCGCCCCGTTTACGCACATCTAATTACTTTGTGCCTTGGCTCAAGCTGTAAACGTAAGCAGACAGCAGATGAACCTTAGCCTCACCAAGGAAATCCTTCCATGCCGGCATCTTGTTCTGACGACCATTCGTAATCGTTTCGGTAATGGTCGCCTCGGACGATCCATACAACCAAACCTTATCAGTCAGGTTCGGCGCACCAACCGCCTGGGTTCCTTTACCTTCCGGACCATGGCAACCAATACAACCCGATGCGGTAAAGGCTTCTTTACCCTTAGCGGCACGAACAGAGTCGTTCGGCAGACCAGACAACGAGCGGACGAAATTCGCCAGATCTTTGATAGAGTCAGCACCAAGCTGTGCATGCGGAGGCATCACACCCATACGGCCATTGGTAATGGTTTCTTTAATCTGCTCCGGTTCGCCACCATACAACCAGTCGTTATCGGTCAGATTCGGGAAGCCCTTTGCACCACGCGCATCAGCGCCGTGACACTGCATGCAATATGTCAGATACAGGCGCTTGCCCATTTCCATTGCTTGTTTATCGCCAGCAACAGCCTTGACATCCATCGCCAGGAACTTGTCGAACAGAGGCTTAACCGCTGCATCGACCTTTTCAACCTCAGTTTTATGCTGGCCAGCAGAAGTCCAACCCAGTGCGCCTTTGTAGTTACCCAAGCCCGGATAAAGGGCCAGATAAACAAAAGCAAAAACCACCGTGATTACAAACAACCAGCTCCACCATTTAGGCATCGGGTTGTTGTACTCCTCAAGGGTTTCATCCCAGACATGCCCCATGGTCTTACCCGGAGTGAATGTCGCCTTACCTTGAACGATCAGCAGAACGGCGCAGGCAAGAATGCTGCCCACGACGATTACCGTAACGTACAGGTTCCAAAAATCGCTAACGAAATCGCTCATTTGCTTTCCTTTATTTCAGCGCTGGTGCGACGTTTTTGCCGCCGCACCTTCGTCATCATGCTCTGCGAACGGCAGGTTGGCAGCTTCCTCAAACCCCTTCTTGCTGCCCCCGGCATAAGCCCACCAGACGATCCCCAGGAAGCAGAGCAACCCGAGAACCGTGATGAGGGAACGCAGATCGTTGATGTCCATGGCTATTACTTGGTGTTCTTAAGAGCCGTACCCATTTCCTGCAGGTAGGCAATCAAAACATCCAACTCGGTCTTGTCGCCGATCGCAGCCTTAGCACCCTTGATTTCCTCATCAGAATAGGTCGGGATACCACGGACATTGGCATAGCGACGCATCACCTGCATCTTGGCCTCGATATCAGCAGCGACCGAGTCTTTAGCCTTGGTGTTAGCCAAGAAGGCAAATGCCGGCATATTCGACTCAGGAACCACGTCACGCGGATTGATCAGGTGCGCACGCTGCCACTCATCAGAATAACGACCACCAACACGCTGCAGGTCAGGACCGGTACGCTTCGAACCCCATTGGAACGGGTGATCGTACACAAACTCGCCCGCAACCGAATAATGGCCGTAGCGCTCGGTCTCCGCACGGAATGGGCGAATCATTTGCGAATGGCAGTTGTAGCAACCTTCACGCAAATAGACTTCGCGACCGGCAAGACGCACCGCATCGTAAGGCTTCAGACCGTCAACCGGAGTGGTCGTCGACTTTTGGAAGAAAAGCGGGACAATTTCCAACAAGCCGCCCCACAAAACCACAAACAGCGTGAGAACGAAGAGCAGCCCGACGTTCTTTTCAATTTGATCGTGCTTGATCATTATTATTCCCCCTAATCAGGCGTGGTGAGCAACCGGAGCAACAACCGGCGCATCCTTGGTGTTACCACCAGCCATGGTCTTGAACATGTTGTAAGCCATGATCAGCATGCCCGTCAGGAACAGAACGCCACCCAGCCAACGAATTGCCCAGAACGGGTAAGAACCCTTAACCGATTCGACAAAGCTGTATGCCAGCGTACCGTCAGCATTGACAGCGCGCCACATCAGACCCTGCATCACCCCGGCAATCCACATGGAGGCGATATAAAGCACGGTACCGATGGTTGCAATCCAGAAGTGAACCGTAACCAGCTTGGTACTGAACATTTCGGTCTTGCCGAAAACGCGCGGCAGCAGGTAATACATCGAACCGATCGAAACCATTGCGACCCAGCCCAAAGCACCGGAGTGCACGTGGCCAACAGTCCAGTCGGTGTAGTGCGACAGGGCGTTTACGGTCTTGATGGACATCATCGGACCTTCAAAGGTAGACATACCGTAGAAGGACAACGAGGTGATCAGGAACTTCAAGATAGGATCGTCGCGCAGCTTATGCCAGGCCCCAGACAGGGTCATGATGCCGTTGATCATGCCACCCCACGAGGGTGCCAAAAGAATCAGCGAGAACAACATACCGACCGATTGGGTCCAATCCGGAAGAGCTGTGTAGTGCAGGTGGTGAGGGCCGGCCCACATGTAGGTAAAGATCAGCGCCCAGAAGTGAACAACCGACAGACGATACGAATAGACCGGGCGGCCAGCCTGTTTCGGAACGAAGTAATACATCATCCCCAGGAAGCCTGCAGTCAGGAAGAAGCCCACTGCATTGTGACCATACCACCATTGAATCATCGCATCCTGAACACCGGCATAGCAGGAGTAAGAGCGCAGGAAACCAACGGGAATTTCACAACTATTAACCAGATGCAGCAAAGCAACCGCAACGATCATGGAGCCAAAAAACCAGTTGGCAACATAGATATGTGAAACAGTACGCTTGGCAATGGTTCCGAAGAAAACCAAACCATACGAGACCCAGACCAAGGTGATTAGGATGTCGATCGGCCACTCAAGCTCAGCGTACTCCTTACCGGTCGTGATACCGAGCGGCAAAGTAACTGCAGCCAGCAGGATGACGACCTGCCAACCCCAGAACGTAAACGGAATCAGCGGACCGCCCCAAAGGCGGGTATGGCAAGTGCGTTGAACGCACCAGTAAGATGTTGCAAACAATGCTGAACCACCGAACGCAAAAATAACCGCGTTCGTATGCAGCGGGCGAAGACGCCCAAAGTGCAGCCAGGGGCCGATATTCAGCTCCGGCCACACGAGTTGTGCAGCAATGATGACACCGACAAGCATGCCGACGATGCCCCAAATGACGGTCATGACGGCAAACTGCCGTACGACCTTGTCGTTATATGTGGTTTGCGTTCCAGACATGAACCCACCTCTCGTTAATAAAAAACAGAATGTCCACCTCCCTGAACCCAAGGTGGCGCATGAAAACGGATGGTATTCTAGATTAGCGGGGGCGTTTTGACCTAGATCAATCTACCGATTATCTAGAGCGAATTAGTCCGAAATGCTTACTGGATCAGGATTTCAGAAAGTGGACAAAAAAAGGGTGCGTCGTAACGCACCCCAACCCCAACAGAGAAATTTTGCAGGACACTTGCCTTGCATGGGAAGCATCATGCCAAGCAAAACACCCCATCACGTTGACACAGGTCAAACCTTGTCGAGATTACTTTCTGAAGTTGGTTTTTGTGACTTGGCAGGTGGGTCCTCGTCAAATAGCACGCGAAACCCCGGGCCTTCCAGGTCGTCAAATTGACCGCTACGCACCGACCACCAGAAAGCAAAAGCAATCCCAAAAACCAGGATGACCGAAATTGGGATCAACAAGTAAATACTTTCCATCAGTCCCTCTCCAGGCGCTGAATGCGCAGGGAATTCAAAACCACCAGCAACGAACTAGCGGACATCCCGATACCGGCAAGCCAAGGCGTAACAAATCCGGCAATAGCCAGCGGAAGTGCAACGAAATTGTACGCGAACGACCACCACAGGTTTTGCCTGATCACAACCAAGGTGCGCCGAGCACGACGCAAGCCAAAACGCAGATGATCCAAATTCTCGGAGAGAAGCACAAAATCCGACTGAGTCCGGGCCAGTTGCGCACCGCCCCCCATGGCAACCGAAACCTGAGCCTGTGCCAATACCGGTGCATCATTCACCCCATCGCCAACCATGGCGACAACAGCTCCACCCGCCTGCAATTCAGTGACACACTCATACTTTCCTTGTGGCGTCATGCCAGCTCTTACATCCAGAATCCCAAGCTCTCTCGCGACACGCTCGGCCACGGATGGCGCATCTCCGGTCAGCAGCACGACACGCCTACCGGCGGCATGCAACTCTTCAACCAACAACCGGGACTCTGGTCGCACTTCATCGCCAATCCTGAACATTGCCAGGCAACGCTCGGTATCAGCCAGCACGACGACAGTTTCACCGCAGACCAGCCAATCGCCGACCTCAGCAGGAAGAGATGAGCCAGACAAGGCCTGCGCGTAAGCCGGACGACCAATCCGATATTTCTTGCCAGAAATGATCGCCTCAATCCCCTGGCCTGGCTCACTGATCGCCCCGACCGCCTCCGGAAGCGGCACACTCGCCGCCTGAAGAATCGCTCGCGCCACCGGATGTTCTGAACTGCGCTCAAGAGCCGCCGCAACCGCCAGGATTTGCGCCTCGTCCATACCCGGAGCCGACCATTGCGCATTTAGCCGCATGCGTCCGGTGGTCAGTGTTCCCGTTTTGTCAAAGACGAAATCCGTCGCTCGCGCCAAGGTTTCGATGGCATGCCCACGAGTAACCAGCAAACCATCTTTAGCCAAGGCCCCCGCCGACACAGTCAAAGCGATCGGCGTCGCCAGCGACAAGGCGCAAGGGCAAGTGACCACCAGTACCGAAACGGTGATCCACAGAGCTTTGGCTGGATCGAACCAATACCAGCCAACGGCGACGCAAATCGCAATCAACAACAGGACTGCCACGAAAATCCCGGCGATCCGGTCGGCCATTTCGACGATCTTAGGCTTCTCGGTCGCCGCGCGCTCCATCAACTGGATGATCGCGGATAGTCGTGTTCCCTCACCGACCTGCTCGACACGAACAACCAAGGGACTTTCCGCATTAACCGAACCGCCTGTCACGGAGTCGCCCGGCGCCTTGGGAACAGGCTTGCTCTCCCCGGTCAGCAACGCCTCGTTGGCACAACTGATGCCCTCTATCACCACACCATCAGCCGGGACGATATCCCCGGCACGAATCAGAACGTGATCGCCACAACCTAGATCAGCCACCACACACTGCTCTGTCGAGCGATCCGCCGGATACCCCGGCAATCTTTGGGCAAACGCTGGCAGCAACTTGGCCAGCGCCTCCGTCACGCTCAAGGCTTTCTGGCGCGCCGTCATTTCCAGGAAACGCCCACCAAGCAGGAAAAACACGAACATCGTCACCGAATCGAAATAGACCTCACCCGCCTGATTGAAGGTCGCCCAGCAACTTGCGAGAAAAGCAGCCCCCACTCCCAGGGCAACGGGCACGTCCATTCCAACCCGGCGCAACTTCAAATCGCGCCAGGCATTTCTAAAAAAGGGAGCCGACGAATAAAAGATCACCGGCAAGGTCAGGGCAAGACTGGCCCAGCGCATCAGGCTTTCGACATCGGCCGTCATTTCGCCATTGGCGATGTACACCGGGTAGGCATACATCATGACCTGCATCATGCCGAACCCGGCCACCCACAAACGCCAAAGCGCATCGCGCCGCTCCCTGCGGGAAATCTCTTCACTTTTTGCCGCATCGTAGGGATAGGCCCGGTAGCCGATCGCCGCAATCGCGCCGAGAATATCCGAAAGCTTGACCCGAGACTCGTCCCAGCGCACCCGCGCCCGCCGCGTCGCGTAATTGATATCGACAGCAGTAACGCCGCTGAGTTTGCCGAGATGCTGCTCGTTCAACCAGATGCAGGCTGAGCACGTAATGCCCTCGAGCAATAACGAAGCCTCACGTTCGTTCTCGCCCAGTGACTTGACGAAGCTTTTCTGGAAATCAGCGTGATCGAACAAGGCCAGTTGTTCAAGTATGGCGGGCATCGCTTCGCGCGGCGACTCGGGCAAGGCATCGCGACTGCGGTAATAATCGGCCAAGCCGTTGTCGACAATGGACTGCGCCACCGCCTGACAGCCATAGCAGCACATTTCTCTCGCCTCACCGCCAATCGTCACCGGCAAATCAATATCGTCCGGAATTGGCTGGCCGCAGTGATAACAGTTGTCTTCTGACATGCAAACAAAAAAGGCACCGAAGTGCCTTTTGGGGTTATTGGCGGGGGCCAAGTATAGTTTATTTGGTGCCCATGCGGATCGCACCGTCCAGGCGGATCACTTCACCGTTCAAGTAGGCGTTTTCGGCAATATGCTTGACCAGTGCGGCATACTCAGCCGGCTTGCCCATCCGCGACGGAAAGGGAACCATCTTGCCCAACGACTCCTGAACTTCCGGTGGCATGCCGAGCAACATCGGCGTTTCCATGATCCCCGGTGCAATGGTCACGCAACGGATACCACTGCGTGCCAGTTCGCGCGCAACCGGCAAGGTGAGCGCCACGATCCCACCTTTCGAAGCCGCATAAGCGGCCTGGCCGAGTTGCCCCTCATAAGCAGCGACTGAGGCCGTATTGACGATGAGACCACGCTCACCGCCCGCATCCGGCTCGCCTTTGATCATGGCATCGGCAGCCAGGCGAATCATGTTGAAGGTGCCGACCAAGTTGATATTGATGACCCGCGCAAAACTGTCCAGCCGGTGCGGCCCTTCCTTGCCCACGACCTTTTCAGCCGGGGCAATACCCGCACAATTGACCAGCCCATGCAACCCACCGAAGGATGAAACAGCCATCTGCACCGCATTGGTTGCCGAAGCCTCATTGGCCACGTCGGTTTCGACAAAAATCGCCGCATTTCCCAATTCGACAGTCAGTTTTTCGCCGGCTTCGCGGTTCAAATCAGCCAGCACCACCTTGGCGCCTGCTTCAGCCAGCGTCCTGGCGGTTGCCGCCCCCAAGCCTGAACCAGCGCCAGTCACGAGAAATACCTTGTCCTTGATCTGCATCGCAGCTATCTCCTTCTCTCTTAGAAAACCCGCAGCAAGCGGGCCAACTCCAGACGGTACCGTATGGAGAATACAACATATTAACCCGGTGCAATTTTGATTTCCAGAGAGGGCAAGAACAGTGGTATTCCCCAATTCGCGATCTAGACTGAATTGTCCCGCGACAGATGCTGGACCACATTGAAAGGAAACTGCCATGTCCCTATTCGACTCCCCGATCGCCCGCTGCGAAGCAGCTCGTGCCATGGTTCTGACCGACGAAACCCAGACGGAATGCGCCCGCGAACATGAATGCCCAGCCGATCGTATCTGCCCGTTAGGTA
Organism: Azonexus sp.; assembly: GCA_036726285.1. GTDB lineage: Bacteria > Pseudomonadota > Gammaproteobacteria > Burkholderiales > Rhodocyclaceae > Azonexus. Next base: position 1,920 of record DAIMCQ010000095.1, on the reverse strand, counting down.
GCTATTTCAGCGAAACCAGCGGCATTTCGGAAGAACCGCACGACACCCCGATTCCCGCCTAGCATCGCCAGTATCCGCACCGGGTGGTGCTATGATCGGGCGCTGGAACGACACTTAGCGCCTCTTTGCTTGCACACCGGCCATGCTTGATCAGGATAGACAAACCATACTTGTCGTAGATCGTTCAGCCAGCAATCGTGCCCTGATTTGCGATTGCCTCGGTCAGCTGCCGGAAATCAAGCTGATGACCGCTGCCAATGGGCTGGAAGCGCTCCGCCTGTTCGACGAATTCGTCCCAAGCCTGGTTTTGCTCGACATTGCCCTGCAGGACACGGATGGCATCACGCTGACCCGAGAAATGCGAGCCCGGGAACAAGCCGGCGATCAAGGGCAGTTCTCTGCATGGACACCGATCATCCTGCTCTCCGCCATCCAGGACGAAGAAATGCTGGCGCGCTGTATTCTGGCAGGGGGTGACGATTTCCTCTACAAGCCGATTTCCGAAATCGTCCTGCTCGCAAAAATCCGCGCCATGTTGCGGATCGCAGGCATGCAGAAGGATCTCCATCTGGCCCATCAAAAACTCAAGGAAATTTCATTGCTGGACGGCCTGACCAACATTCCAAACCGTCGGCATTTTGACGACACCCTGGCCATGGAATGGAAGCGCTGCATACGCCAGGAAGCCCCCCTCAGCATCGTGATTGGCGATGTCGACTACTTCAAGCAGTTCAACGATATTTACGGTCACCAGGCCGGCGATACCTGCCTGCGCGCAGTGGCTGGCGCACTCAACGAATCGCTGTACCGCGTCGAAGATACCGTTGCACGTTATGGCGGCGAGGAGTTTGCGGCCATCCTGCCAGGCACGGATGTCGCTGGCGCCCTCGCGGTAGCCGAGCGCATGCGCCGCTCCGCTCACGACCTGGGCATTCCACATGAAAAAGGAGTTTGCGGACGAATTTCCTGCAGCTTTGGAATCGCATGCCTGCTACCCAAGCACGGCCTGCCTCCGCAACACCTGCTCAAAGCTGCCGATGCCGGACTCTATGCCGCAAAACGAGCTGGGCGAAACAGGGTTGCGCTAGCACCCGACTGACCGGCTTACCTCGAGTCGCACACTGTGCGACTCGGCACTCTCTGAGCAGACAATCCGAGCCTTGGCTTGATCAGGCAAAAGATACGAGGAACGCGATCGGACGAGTCTCGAAGCCATTGTTGACAACGGTTTCATCGAAGCCCACCGACTCGAGTCCCTCGGAACACTAAGCGCCTAGCTGTATAGCACCAGAAACAGCACCTTTGACAATCCTCGGCTTGGCTGAAATAGCCAGGATTTCAAGTCGAAAAATTCGGTGAAAATATCAAAAACCAGGATTAATCGCCGTTAGTCAAAAAAACACATGACTTTCGTCACAAAACAGTGATAAGGTAACCTGTGATGGTTTTACGGACTAATTGGCAAATATAACACAAAAATCAATTTCGCCAAACATCGCCCTTTGGATTTTCGGTCCTCATCCATCCAACGAAATCCGTTGATACGATTCAGAAAACAGCATGAATCTCAATCCAGCCGCGCAGCCGTTTATTGCGGGAGCATGTCGATTTGCGGCAAAAAAAGTCGTTTGCCTATATGCTAAACGTATTGACGATGAGTGCAGTACATGTAACGTTCAAGCAACCAGATAAACCCAGATCATCACTTGAGTACAGCACCGATGAAAACCATTTTCCTAGTAGACGATTCAGCAACCATTCTGCTCAGTATCTCCAATATTCTGGCCAAGGCCGAAGAGTTCAATATCAACCTGGACAGCAAGGACCCGGTAACCTTGGAAATTCTGGGTAATATCAAAGAGATGGAAAACCGTGGTTATCAGTTCGAAGGCGCCGAGGCATCATTTGAGCTTTTGATGA
>DAIMCQ010000094.1:5654-13804 GCA_036726285.1 Azonexus sp. | reverse complement strand
AGCCGCCAGCCGCCTCTTTCATCTGCATTCGAACGACTGAGCTGCTCTCGGCGCCGGGAGCCAGCACCACCTTGTTGCGCCCTGTGCGTTTGGCCTGCAGCAATGCCTGGTCAGCCGCCTCGATCAATTCGCTGGCCGTGCAGTAATCGGGCAGGGCGGCGACGCCGCAGCTGAAGGTGGCACGCAATGCGCCATGGCTGTGGGCATGGGGCAGGGCGGAAAAATCAATGCGGATTTTGTCCAGCAGGGCGAGTGCCCGCGCAAGATCGGCGTCGGGTAGCGCCAGGATGAATTCTTCGCCGCCATAGCGCCCGATCAGGTCGCTGTTGCGCAGTCGGCCGCGCAGCAGCCAGGCCAGGCTGCGGATCACCTGGTCGCCGACCGGATGGCCGAAATTGTCATTGACCGATTTGAAGTGATCGATGTCGATCATCGCGACGACCAGCTTGCTGGCCGGCGTGCGCGGGCGCAGCAGGGTTTCCAGCTGACCTTTCGAGGTCGAATGATTGAGCAGGCCGGTCAGGCTGTCGTGACGGCCGGAATAGAGCATGTCGCGGTAGCGCTCGATCTTGGTCTTGACCACCGAGGCCAGGATGATCGGATTGATCGGCTTGGTCAGAAACTGGTCGCCCCCGAGGCGTAGCGCCTCGACCTGCTGCGCGATATCGGTTTCGCTCGACAGGTAGATGACCGGCAAGGCCTGGTATTCGGGAATCTGGCGCAGGGCGCTGGTGACTTCGACGCCGGTGCAGAAGGGCATGTACATGTCCATCAGGATGGCATCCGGCCGATAGTCGGCCGCCGCTTCCAGCAATTGGCGCGGATCGTTGATGGCCCGGCTGTCGATGCCGTGCTGGGAGAGGGAACGCCGGATATGGGCGACGGCGGTCGGCGAATCCTCGACGACCAGCACACGGTGCGTTTCCTGCTCGCGGGTTTCGACCAGGTCGAGAATGCGCGACAGGACATCGCTGACCTTGTTGCCGGAGGGGACGCAGGCATCGGCGCCGGCACGTTGCAGCAGGACGATGCTTTGCAGATTCGAGGGCACCGACAGGCAGTAAAAGTAGCTGGTCGGGAATTGCGTGCGCATCGCCATGATGGCGCTGACGGCTGCCGGCGGATAGGCGGCACCTTCGCGGTCCGGGATGAAAACGAGGGCCAGTGGTGCCTCGTTGAGCGTGATTTTTTCTTCCCAGCGCAGGGCGCGCGGCGAAAAGCCGAAGAAACGCAGTTGTTCGCTGAGCGAAGCGGCCCACGGATGCCCGGCACGGGAGACCAGCAGCACTTCGCGCGGCTGGCCCCAGGCCGTGCTCGGTTCATCGAGCTGGTCGGAGCTGCGGCGTCCCTGAACGGCAGGGGTTTCGTGACGATAGAGTTCGCTGAGAATGACCGCCAGCTGGCGTTCGATGGCATTGGCCTGGTCGATGGCAACCGGGTGCATCGATTGGTCGCCGAACAGGGCGAGGGCCTTGTTTTCAAGTTCCTGGCAGGCGCGAACCAGTCCGGGCAGATGTTGACGATTGAGTTGTTCGGTCAGCCCATTCAGCGACAGCGTGAATTCGACGAAATGATCGAACTCTCCGCCTTCGCGGTAGCTCTTCCAGCGGCGTTCGAGCGTTTCCGCCAGGGCGATAACGGAATGGGCAATAGTCAGCATGAGCGGATATTTGTCTAATCCGGGATTATGCGTTGGGGTCGGCTTGCTGGCAATCTTTGTCGTCACCGTTCGTCGCCGACCGAAGGTGATCTCGGTTACCATTACGCCCCTTCGAATACCCGGGCCGAATGGCTGACTGAAATGAAAGAGAGCATTCGCCAAAAACTGGATCTGCTGGTTGATCGTCTCGACGAAATCGACCGCATGTTGTCGGACCCGAGCACGGCCGGCGACATGGACCAGTTCCGCAAGCTCTCGCGCGAACGCGCCGAGCTCGACCCGGTGATCGCCCAGTTCAACGCCTTCAGTCAGGCCGAGCGCGATCTGGCCGAGGCCGAGGCGATGCGGGCCGACCCGGAAATGCGCGATTTCGCCGAAGAGGAAATCGCGGCCGCCAAGGCGCGCCTGCCCGAACTCGAAGTCGAGTTGCAGAAATTGTTGCTGCCCAAGGATCCCAACGACGAGCGCAGCGTCATTCTCGAAATCCGCGCCGGCACCGGCGGCGACGAGTCGGCGCTGTTCGCCGGCGACCTCTTCCGCATGTATTCGCGTTTTGCCGAGCGCCAGCGCTGGCAGGTCGAAGTGATGTCGGCCAGCGAGTCCGAACTGGGCGGCTATCGCGAAATCATCTGCCGCATCGGCGGCAATGGCGCCTATTCGCGGCTCAAGTTCGAATCCGGCGGCCATCGCGTGCAGCGCGTGCCGGAAACCGAAACCCAGGGCCGTATCCATACCTCGGCCTGCACCGTGGCGATCATGCCGGAAGTCGATGAAGTCGAGGACGTGAATCTCAATCCGGCCGACTTGCGCATCGACACCTTCCGCGCCTCCGGCGCCGGCGGTCAGCACATCAACAAGACCGATTCGGCGGTGCGCATCACCCACCTGCCGACCGGCATCGTTGCCGAGTGCCAGGACGGCCGCTCGCAGCATGCCAACAAGGCTTCGGCGATGAAGGTGCTGGCGGCCCGCATCAAGGATGTACAGGTGCGCGCCCAGCAGAGCGCCATCGCCAGCACCCGCAAGAGCCTGATCGGCTCGGGCGACCGCTCCGAACGCATCCGCACCTACAACTTCCCGCAGGGTCGGATCACCGACCATCGCATCAACCTGACGCTGTACAAGATCGCCGCGATCATGGACGGCGACATGGACGAATTGCTCGGCGCCCTGGCTGCCGAGCACCAGGCCGATCAGTTGGCCGAACTGTCCGAGCAGCAATGACCCTGGGCGAGGCGCTGGCTGCGGCGCGGCAGCAGATCGACCGGCTCGATGCCCGCCTGCTGCTGCAATACGCCACCGGCTGCAGCCATGCCGATCTGCTGGCCCGGCCCGAAACCCCGGTGTTCGCGCCGGCCTACGCGCAGTTCGCCGAATGGGTCGGGCGTCGCGCCGCGGGCGAGCCGCTGGCCTACCTGGTCGGCGAGGCCGAGTTTCGCGGCCGCGTCTTCCAGGTTTCGCCGGCGGTGTTGATCCCGCGCCCGGAAACCGAAGTGCTGATCGAACAGGCCCTGGAAAAAATGCGTGGCTGGCCTGCCCCGCGGGTGCTCGATCTCGGCGCCGGTTCCGGCATCGTCGCCATTTCCCTGGCCCTGGAGTGCCCGGCGGCAAGCGTGACGGCGGCCGATATCTCGCCGGCGGCATTGCAGGTGGCGGCGAACAATGCCGGCCGTCTCGGCGCCCGTGTCGAGTTCGTCGAAAGCGACTGGCTGTCGGCGCTGGCCGGACGGCAGTTCGACCTGATCGTTTCCAACCCGCCCTATGTCGCCGAGGGCGACCCGCATCTCGAACTCAACGGCCTGCCCTTCGAGCCGCGCCTGGCCTTGACCGATCTCGAAGCCGGCGGCAACGGCCTGGCCTGTATACGCCGTATCGTCGCCGCCGCGCCGGCGCATCTGGCGCCCGGTGGCTGGCTGCTGTTCGAGCATGGCTACGATCAGGGCGAGGCCAGCCGGAACTTATTGCACGATGCCGGGTTCAAAGCCGCATCAACCCTTTCCGACCTGGCCGGCATCGACCGCGTCTCAGGCGCCCAACTGTAATCTGGAGAAACCATGTCCGACGTTCAGCAACGCATCCATCAAACCGTTACCGGCAACCCGGTCGTGCTCTACATGAAGGGCGACGCCCGCTTCCCGCAATGCGGCTTCTCCGCCACCGCGGTGCAGATTCTCAAGGTCTGCGGCGTCGAGGATTTCGTCACCGTCAACGTGCTGGCCGACGAGGAAATCCGCAATGGCGTCAAGGAATACGCCAACTGGCCGACCATTCCGCAGCTCTACATCAAGGGCGAATTCGTCGGCGGCTGCGACATCATGAAAGAGATGTACCAGACCGGCGAACTGCAACAGCTGCTCGAAGGCATCGCCGCCTGAGTCCGGCAAGCCGATGCGACAAGGCCGCCCGTCGAGGCGGCCTTTTTTCTGCCGATCCGATTTTCAGCTGCGCCGGCTGATCCGGCCGAGAATGGCTTCCGGGATCTCGTTCAGGCTCAGCACCTTGTCGACCGCCCCGAGTTTGACCGCTTCCTTGGGCATGCCATAAACGACGCAACTGTCTTCGTCCTGGCCGACCGTCCAGGCGCCGGCGTCGTGCATTTCCTTGAGGCCCTTGGCGCCGTCGTCGCCCATGCCGGTCATGATGATGCCGACCGCGTTCTTGCCGGCGAAACGGGCGGCCGAGCGGAACAGGACATCGACCGAGGGGCGGTGGCGGCTGACCGGCGGGCCGTCGACGATCTCGACGACATATTGCGCACCGCTGCGTTTGAGCAGCATGTGACGGCCGCCGGGGGCGATCAGGGCGCGGCCGGCCATCACCCGGTCGCCATGGGTGGCTTCCTTGACCTCGATCTGGCACAGGCTGTTCAGGCGCTGGGCAAAGGCGGCGGTGAACTTTTCCGGCATGTGCTGAACGATGACGATGCCGGGCGAAACGCGCGGCAAGGCGGTGAGTACCGCTTCGAGCGCCTGGGTGCCGCCGGTCGAGGTGCCGATGGCGACAATGCTCTCCGTGGTCTGAGCCATCGCCTGGTTGTGACTGCCGGCGGCGAGGATGGCATCGGCACTCAGCTTCGGGGTATTGGGCAGCGGCGTTGCCGGACGGATCGAGGGGCCGAGGCGTTTCAGGTTGGCCTTGGCGGCGGCCTTGATCGCCTGGATCAGTTCCCGAGAACTCTCGACCAGGAATTGGCGCAGGCCGGTGGTCGGCTTGGTGACGATGGCAATCGCACCGGCGGCCATCACTTGCATGGCGGTTTCCGAGCCGCGTTCGGTCAGCGTCGAACAGATCACCACCGGGGTCGGGCGCATCGCCATCACTTTCTTCAGGAAGGTGACGCCATCCATGCGCGGCATTTCGACGTCGAGGACGATGACATCCGGCCAGGTCTTCTGCATTTTTTCCAGCGCGAAGATCGGGTCCGGTGCGGTGGCGATCACTTCGATGCCGGCATCCTCGTCCAGCGCGGCGGAGAGCACCTGGCGAACGACGGCCGAATCGTCGACGATCATGACCTTGATGGCGGACATGGGCTTGTTCCTATCAATTGGGGTTGTTCAGGGGTAATGGTCGAATGGCGGACATGGACATGGCCGCTCCAGATGTCGAACAGCAGGTTGCGATGACCATAGCCTTCAACGTGCTTGGAGATGCATTGGAGACAATGGTTCTGCATCAGGGCCAGGGCTGCCTCGACATTTTTCGTGCCGATGTGGCGGTCGTTACGGCGGGTCAACTCGGGGAACATGTTGCCGCCGCCGAAGATACGCAGCCGGAAAGCCTGCGGGGCGAGGCCGGTCTGGCGGATGTCGCTCAACATCAGTTCCATCGCCTCGTCGGCGTAGCGGCCATCCGGCGCCTTACCGCTACGACAGCCGCGCGTCGGCAGCATGAAGTGGCACATGCCGCCGACCAGTTCGCCGGGGTGCCAGAAAACCAGCGAGACGCAGGAGCCGAGGACGGTGCGCAGGCGCGTGTAGCGGTCTCCGAAGAAATGCTCTCCGGGCTGCAGGAAGATTTCGATGACGCCATCGGGTTTAAGCATCGGGCTTGCGGTAGATCGAGGGACGCACCGGCTTCAGTTGGTCGGTGACGCCGTTCAGGTTTTCCGAATGGCTGATCATGAAATAGCCGCCCGGCTTGAGTAGTGGCAGGATGCGCTGCACCACCTGGCGCTTGGTTTCGATATCGAAATAGATCATCACGTTGCGCAGGAAAACGACATCGAACAGACCGAGGTTAGGTAGCGCGTTGTTCAGGTTGATCTGGCGAAAACTGATGCGATCGCGCAAAGCCGGGTTAATCAGCACCATGCCTTCGTGCTCGCCGACGCCCTTGAGGCAATGCTTGCGCAACACATCGCGCGGAATGCCCGAGCAATCCTCCATCGAATAGAGACCGCCAGACGCCTCCTGCAGGACGCGGCTGCTCAGGTCGGAAGCGACGATCTCCCAGGGGCGCTGGCCGAGCACATCGGCCAGAACCATGGCGATGGTGTAGGGTTCTTCGCCGCTCGAACAGGCACCGCTCCAGATGCGTAGCGGGCCGCGGCCGATGGCGGCAGGCAGGACCTGTTCGCGCAGGAAGTCGAAATGCTTCGACTCACGGAAAAAGTAAGTCTCGTTGGTGGTCAGCAGGTCGATGGCGGTCTGCAATTCCTTGCCATCGCCCTGTACCCGGCGGAAATACTCGGTATAGCTGCTGATCTCGAGCTGGCGCAGTCGTTTCGACAAGCGCCCGGCAACCAGCGGCTTCTTGGCGTCGCTCAAGCTGATCCCGGCCTGCTTGTAGATCAGGCTGCGAAACAGCTGGAACTCCTTGTCGCTGAGTCCCGATGCGCTGCTGGTTGGAAAAGTGCTGGTTGCTAGCGCCATGATCCGCCTTTCGCTCAAGCCACCAAGGCGGTCGGTTCTTGCCGTTCGGCCAGCGAGCCGAGGGAGGCCAGTTCGTCGACTGACAGGACGCGACCCATTTCGAGCAGGATCACGAAGCGGCCGGCGATCTTGCCCATGCCGGAAATGAAGTCGGCACGGATGCGGGCGCCAAAAGCCGGCGGTGGCTCGATCTCGGAAAGAGGAATCTCCAGGACCTCGCTCACCGTATCGACGACGATGCCGATCACCTGATGCTCGTCGCCGGTGCCGAGCTCGGTGATGACGATGCAGGTACGCCGGGTGACTTCGGTCGGCTGGGTGCCGAAGCGCGCCTTGAGGTCGATGACCGGGACGACGGCGCCGCGCAGGTTGATGACGCCGCGGATGCTGGGCGGCATCATCGGCACGGCGGTGATCTGGCCGTATTCGATGATTTCCTTGACGCTCAGGGTCTCGACGGCAAACATTTCACCGCCGAGCGTGAAGGTCAGGTACTGGCGCGGCTCGGCCGGCAGAGCGGCAGAAGAAGTGGTGGCAGGCGCATTCATGGCTTAGCCCTCGAACTGAACGAAATCGTTGTGGGAGAAGGCGGCGGCCTTGCTCTTGCCCTTCGACGGCGCGGCGGCGCGCTGGCTGCGGCTGGCGGTTTCGCGGCGGCTGCCGTTGTCGACCCGGAAGAAGGCCATGGTCTGCGACAGGCTTTCGGCTTGCGAACTCATTTCCTCGGCGGTGGCGGCCAGGTCTTCGGAAGAAGAGGCGTTCTGCTGGGTGGCCTGGCTCAATTGCGCCATGGCGGCGTTGATCTGGCCGACGCCGGAGTTCTGTTCGTCAGAGGCCGAGGTGATTTCCTGAACCAGGTCGGAAGTCTTGGTGATGCTCGGCACCATTTCGTTAAGCAGGGTGCCGGCCCGTTCGGCCAGGGCGACGCTGCTCTTGGCGGTTTCGCTGATTTCCTGGGCGGCGATCTGGCTGCGTTCGGCCAGCTTGCGCACTTCGGCAGCGACCACGGCAAAGCCCTTGCCATGCTCGCCGGCACGGGCGGCTTCGATGGCTGCATTCAAGGCCAGCAGATTGGTCTGGTAGGCGATGTCATCGACGATGCCGATCTTATCGGCAATGCTCTTCATCGCCGTGACAGTGGAGCGCACCGCTTCGCCACCTTCGATGGCTTCCTTGGCGGCCTTGCTGGCCATGCTGTCGGTGAGCTTGGCGTTATCGCTGTTCTGGGTCACGGAAGCGGCCATCTGTTCCATCGAAGCCGAGGTTTCCTCGACCGAGGCGGCTTGTTCGGAAGACGATTGCGACAGGCTCTGGGCGGTGGCCGAGACTTCTTCCGAGGCACCGGCCAGGGATTCGGCGGTGGAGCGGACTTCGGCGATGGTGGCGGAGAGGCGTTCGACCATGCCGCGCAGGTTGAAGAGCAGGCTGTCGTTGTCGCCCGGCTTGGTGTCGACGCGAACGGTCATGTCGCCTTCGGCCATCTTGGTGTCGAATTTTCGGTGCATCGGCATAATGATCGTCCAGGGCTAAGAGGCCGCGCCTTGCTTCAACGCGATTTCAAATTTCTCAATCATGGCTTCGCTCTCGTTCCCCGCTTCGGCAACCATTCTCTGAAC
>DAIMCQ010000094.1:0-5644 GCA_036726285.1 Azonexus sp. | reverse complement strand
CCCGGCCGCGAAGCCGATGCCCACCCGGTCCGGACCACCCAGGTGCTTCACGAGGCTGCGGGTGATGAAGAAACCGATCAGGCCAACGGCGATCAGGGTGCTCAAGCCGGTGATGATGGCGATCCAGCGGGCGCTCGATTCGGTGGCGGCGGCTTCGTCCGAGGCTTTCTTGCCGAGTTCGGCATTGTATTGGCGGTGATCCTCGAAGCTTTCCCACAGTCGGGACATGATCGTCTGGTTGGCCATGATCAGGTCGCGGGCTTCTTCCATCTTGTTGACGCGGGAGAGGACATAGACTTTCTCGCGCAACTGGTCGAAATCGTTCAGTGCGGCGCGGTCAGCAGCGAGCAGTGCCTTGTCCTTGTCGTCGCTGAGCAGGCCTTCATAGGCCTTCAGTGCTTCGTCGACCTTCTTGCGATTGGCGGTGATTCGCTCTTCCAGCGTCGCCATGACCTTTTCGTCGGAGGCGGCGATATGCTGCCAGACTTGGGTACGCATGGCAGCCATCGGCGAGAAGGCCTGGTCCAGGGTCAGGATGCTGGGTACGACGTTGACGTTGCCATAGTTGGCCGAGTTATAGACCCGGTTCATCTGGGTCAGGCCGAGCACGGCGAGGAGGATGATGCCGAATGCTGCGGACAGCACCAGGAAGATCATTTTTTTAGTTACGGTCATGATTGTGTCTCCGTAGAGGTTGGCGTGCGCGGGCTAAGCGGCGCAGGAAATGGTCAAAAGTCGATGAGCGGGTTGTGCCTCAGCCTTCGAAACTCACGAAGTTCTGGGCGGAGAGGCTGCGAAGCTTGGAATTCGGCGTTCTGCTGCGGGCTGGCTGGAGGAGCTTTTCGCGGCCCGACTGGCTGCTTTCGCCAACCCGGAAGAACTGCATCAGTTGTTGCAATTGCTCGGCCTGACCGCTCATTTCTTCCGAGGTGGCGGCCAGTTGTTCCGAGGCCGAGGCGTTCTGCTGGGTGGCTTCGCTTAGTTGCATGATGGCGCCGTTGATTTGCGAGGCACCGGAGTTCTGCTCCTCGGAGGCCGAGGCGATTTCCTGCACCAGGTCGGAGGTCTTGGCGATGCTCGGCACCATTTCATTGAGCAGCACCCCGGCCCGTTCGGCCAGATGCACGCTGTTTTTGGCGGTTTCGCTGATCTCCTGGGCGGCAACCTGGCTACGTTCGGCCAGCTTGCGCACTTCGGCGGCGACGACCGCAAAGCCCTTGCCATGCTCGCCGGCCCGGGCGGCCTCGATGGCGGCATTGAGTGCCAGCAGATTGGTCTGGTAGGCGATGTCGTCGATGATGCCGATCTTGTCGGCGATGCTCTTCATCGCGGCAACCGTGGTCTTGACGGCTTCGCCGCCTTCGCTGGCTTCCTTGGCGGCCTTGCTGGCCATGCCGTCGGTGAGTTTGGCGTTGTCGCTGTTCTGGCTGATCGACGAGCTGATTTCTTCCATCGCGGCCGAGGTTTCCTCGACGCTGGCGGCTTGTTCGCTGGCTGACTGCGACAGGCTTTGCGCCGTAGCGCTGACTTCTTCGGCCGATCCCGACAGCGAATTGGCGGCGTTCCTGACTTCGCCGATGATGCCGGCCAGTTTCTGTTGCGTCTGGTTGACCGAGTTTTTCAGCTTGAGCAGGCTACCCAGGTAGTTGCCCTCGATATTCTGGGTCAGGTCGCCGGCTTCCATCGCCTGCATCACGCTCATCGCTTCGTTGAGCGGTTGCACGATGGCGTCGAGCGTACCGTTGATGCCTTCGACAATCTTGAAGAAGTCGCCGCGATGGCGGCTGGCGTCGGCCCGTACGTCGAGTTCGCCGGCGCGGGCGGCCTGGGCCAGCATCTGGGTGTCGGCGATCAGCGCCTTGATATTGGTGCGGACCTGTTCGATGGTGTCGTTGATGAAGGCCTTCTTGCCCGGGAATTGTTCCAGCGGGGCGTCGCAGTTGCCTTCGCCGAATTCGCGAATGCAGGCCATGGCTTTTTTCTTGACGGCGATGTGGCCGTTCACCATGTCGTTTACACCCTTGGCCATCACCTGGTAGTCGCCCTTGAACTTGGCGGTATCCATCTGCACGTCGATGTCGCCCTTGTCGTGCTCGGCGCTCATGTGACGCATGTCGGCAATGAAGGTCTGCAGATTGCTGCGCACTTGTTCGATGGTGTCGTTGATGAAGGCCTTCTTGCCCGGGAACTGCTCGAGCGGGGCGGCGAAATTGCCTTCGCCGAACTCACGCATGCAGGCCATGGCTTTTTTCTTGACGGCAATGTGGCCGGCCACCATGGCATTGACGCCTTGCGCCATGACCTGGTAATCGCCCTTGAACTTGTTGCCGTCGATCTGCACGTCGATATCGCCCTTGTCGTGCTCGGCGCTCATGTGCCGCATGTCGGCAATAAAGCTTTGCAGCGTGGAGCTCATTTCCTGGATGGCGGCCATCAGGCTGCTGTCGTCACCGGCGCGCAGCTCGATCTTCGTGCTCAAGTCGCCGGCCGCCAGGCGCCGGGCGATGGTTGCTGCCAGGTCGGGTTCGCCGCCCAGCTGACGCAACAGGTTGCGGGTGATCAGCAGGCCGATGATAGAGAGGGCGGCAAGGGTTAGCACCAGCACGCTACTCAGCATGACGATGGCTGAGTGTTCGGCGGCTACTGCTTTCTCGGCGCTGGCCTTGGCTATCTCGGTGTTGTATTGCATATGCTCGCCGAGGGTGCCGTTGATGCGCTGCGCCAGGCTGGCGGTTGTTTGAGTTGGGCCCTGGCCTGCTCGGTCTTGCCGGCCTCGTTCAAGGCGGCGAATTGGTGCAGGCTGGATTCATATTCGCCAATGACAGCCTTGTCAGCGGCGAGCAAGGATCTGTCCTTTTCGTCGGAGATCAGGCTTTCATATTTTTTCAACGCGGCAAACATCTGCTCGCGATTGGCCAAACCTTTCTCGCGTTCCTGCAAACGTTCGGTCTCCGTTTCGGCTTGCTGTTCGCGATAGGTCCGTACGCGCCAGCGGCCGAATTGTTCGATGGCCTGGCTCAGGGTCAGAACGCTGGGCAAGCTGTTCTCGTTGCTGTAGTTGGCGGCTGCGAAAACCTGTCTGGTCTGATAGACGGCGATGCCGGCCAGAAGCAGGGCGCCGAGGATGCCGGAGAGAACCAGCAAGATCATTTTTTTGCTGACGGTCATGATGATTATTCCTTGGTGGTCGTGTTGTGCTCGACGGCCATGGTCTGAGCAAGTTGGGCCGGGGTGGTGACCTGTTTGACCAGGCCGGGGATGTCGAGGATGAGGGCAACTTCGCCGCTGCCCAGGATGGTTGAGCCGCCAATGCCGCGGATCTGGCTGAAGACCTTGCCGAGCGGCTTGATGACGGTCTGGAATTCGCCCATCAGACGATCGACCACCAGGCCGGCGCGTTGCCCGGCATACTGGACGACGACAACGTTCTCGCGGCTTGGGGCCGGGGCGCTGACTTCGAACTGTTCGCGCAAACGGATGAAGGGCAGGACGCCGCCGCGCAGATTCAGGTAATTCGGTGCCTGTTCCTCGTTGTTCGGATTGGGCGGCAGTTCGATGCATTCGACCACCATGTCGAGCGGCAGCACGTAGGAGGCGGTGCCGACGCCGACCATGAAGCCGTCGATGATGGCCAGGGTCAGCGGCAGGCGGATGCGCACCGTGGTGCCGACGCCTTCGACGCTTTCGATATCGACGGTGCCGCGCAGCGCCATGATGTTGCGCTTGACGACATCCATGCCGACGCCGCGCCCGGATAGCTTGCTGACTTGTTCGGCGGTGGAGAAGCCGGGCTCGAAGACCAGGTTGAAAATTTCCTTGTCGGAGAGCGTCTGGTTCTCGCTGACCAGGCCGCGTTCGATGGCCTTCTTCAGGATGCGCTCTTTTTTCAGGCCGCCGCCATCGTCGCTGACCTCGATGACGATGCTGCCCGATTCGTGGAAGGCGTTGAGGCGCAGCTGGCCCTTGGCCGGCTTGCCGGCGGCGAGGCGGACTTCGGCCGGCTCGATGCCGTGATCCATCGAGTTGCGGACGATGTGGGTCAGCGGGTCGCCGATTTTCTCGACGACGGTCTTGTCGAGTTCGGTGTCACCGCCGTGGATGTCGAGTTCGATGTCCTTGCCGATTTCCTTGGCGACATCGCGGACGACGCGGCGGAAGCGGTTGAAGGTGGCGCCGATCTGTACCATGCGCAGGGTCAGCGCCGAGTCGCGGACGTCTTCGACCAGGCGGGATACCAGCGTCGTCGCTTCGATCAGCGCCGGGGCCTTGAAGCTGCGGGCGACCATGCTGGCGCCGGCGCCGGCGATGATCAGCTCGCCGACCAGGTTGATCAACTGGTCGAGCTTGGCGGCATCGACGCGGATCAGGCTGCTTTCGCTGGTCTTGTTTTCCTTGCCCGAGGCGCCGGCTGTTTCGTTGCCGCTGCCGGATTCGGCGACGGCCTCGGCGGCGACGCTGGCCTCGTCATGGTCGAGATCGGCGATTTCGCCGGCGTTCAGGCTGCCCAGGGCGAGGAGGATTTCCCGCATGTCGGGGTCCTTGCTCAGCGCCTCGACCATCTGGCGATATTCGGTGAGCGGCGCATGCGGTCCGATCAGGTGGATCAGGCAATCGTCGCGGACGAAGTCGAAGGCGCCATCGATTTCGCTGCGCTCGGCGGCGCTGGCAAAGGCCAGTTCGAAACCGAGATAGCAGGCTTCCGGATCGATCTCGGCGAGCATCGGCACGGCATCGGCGATGGTGTGGATGGCGGTGATTTCACCCAGCGTCGCCAGGTAGCGCAGGATCGAGACGGGGTCCATGCCCTGGCGCAGCACGTCCGGGCCGAAACGCAGCGAAACGTGCCAGTTCGGATTGGCGACGCCATGGCTATTGGCGCCGGCGCTTGCTTCGGCGACCGTGCCGGGCGTGCTGGCGGGAGCGCTGTCGAGGTAGGTTTCCAGGGCGGCAAGCAGTGCCTGGCCGGCGGCTTCGACGGTACTGTCCGGGGTTTCGTGGCGGGCGACCAGTTCGATCAGCTGCCCCATGTGGTCGCCGGCCTTGAGCAGCAGGGCGCCAAGCGCTTCGTCGAGCTTGATCTCGTTGTTGCGGACCCGGTCGAGCACGCTTTCGGCAACGTGGGTAAAGGCCACGATATGGTTCAGCCCGAACAGGCCGGCGCTGCCCTTGATGGTGTGGGCGGCACGGAAGATGGCGTTGATCGTTTCCGGGTCGTTCGGCCGGCTTTCCATGTCGAGCAGCGCTTCTTCCATCTGTTGCAGCAGTTCGCGGCTTTCGGCAATGAAAGTTAGCAGGGCGTCGTCAAGATTGATGCTCATGACAGGGTCTCCTCGCGGCCGGCGGCGAGCGGCTGGATGTCGGGTGAGTCGAGCAGGGGCGATTGGTGCGTGAATGCGAGAAGGCTGCGGACAGCTTCGCTGCTTCGGGTAAAGCAGAGCTGGCGCCCTTCGTTGCCGATCTGGCGACGCAGCGCGAGCAGGAGTTGCAGCCCGGCGCAGTCGATTTCACCAACTTCGCCGAGGTCGAGGTCGACGTCTTGCTGGCCGGCGGTCTCGATGATCAGGCGATCCCGCCATTCGGTGGCGGTGTAGATATTCAGCTCGCCCTGGATGGCGATCTGGCAGCGGAGCGGAGCAGTCTCGTT
>DAIMCQ010000093.1:0-13909 GCA_036726285.1 Azonexus sp. | reverse complement strand
AAACTTTCAGATTCAACCCAAAAATCACCCCGCCAGCAATCCGTCGAGCAAACCATTTAAGAGACGGCAACAGAAGCTGGAGGTGGATACTATTTACGAAGGCTTTGGTCGCTCTCTGATCGCCGCGCGTGCTTTTCGCACAGGCGCTCATTTTTCTTTGCGCTCGCAAACACATACCTGCCGTACAGGACGCAACCTTTCATCCCCGGATCACACGGCAATTGGTTGACCTTCTGGCACACCCCGTTCAACTCATTCGGGCACCCCCATGATCCGGCCATGACTCAATCTACCTTTTCATTAGCTGACGCATCATCGCCGACGATCCCCCAGTCACCCCATGTATACCAATCATCGCCAAGCATTTCGGCCGGATGCTGAGTACGGCCAGAACCATTGCCGCATTGCAGCGATGTCACTGAACAGTATTTATCGCAACCCCAGCACGTTCTTTCCGGATGCTTCGGATTCAAGGGAAACTTCTTGGCCATTTCGGTTGATTTGAAAAACCCCGGCTTGCTGCTCATTTTTTCTGCCTCAACATGATTCGCGCCCAGATTCAGGGCAAACATTTGCTGACGATATTACTCAGCATTTAATGAGGTGATTTGATCTCCATCACAAAGCAGGCCTCCTATCTCGGCGCGACCAGCCAGCCAAGCCGATGGTCGCATTCCGGCAATCAACCGGGCAGCAACCCCGCCCTCGGTGCCAACTCTTTTTAGCTCGTTCGGCCTGGCACCAACTATTTTGATTCCGGTCATGGGCAAAGCAGAAATACCCGAGTAAATTACTCAACAATCAATCAAACAGGAGGATGCCCAGCATGTTCGGAAACCAAGCCAAACGTGAGCTGGCCACCGCGCGGGCCGACAATGCTGCGTTGCAAACACGCGTACTTGCGCTGCAAGCAGAACTGGGAGAGACACGAGATCGCCTCGCCCACGCTGAGAACGCTCAGCAAGAACTCCGCAAACGGCAAGCCCTGCTCGATGGCGTACTCGGCAACATCCCTCGTTTTGGCGAATCGCTGGCCGGTATTCGCCTGTCGTTTTCGGGGCTTTCCAGCCAATTGAATGAAGATTCCGTCAAAGCACTGACGGCCGCCAACGAGTCCGACACCAACCGTTCGGCCTTTGAAAAGATTGCCACCAACCTGCATGCCATGTTCGAGCGCATCAGCGCCGCCGGCAACAGCGTCGAGGATCTCTCGCGACGAGCCGGTGAAATCGGTGGCATCGTCCTGCTGATCAAGGAGATCGCCGAACAGACCAACCTGCTTGCACTCAACGCCGCCATCGAGGCTGCACGGGCCGGCGAAGCAGGACGTGGATTCGCCGTGGTCGCCGATGAAGTACGCAAACTTGCCGAGCGTACAGCCAAGGCAACCACCGAAATTGGCGGGCTGGTTAGCGGCATCCAGCTGGAAACCGGCCAAGCCAAGGCAATCATGGACATTGGGGCGGACAGCGCCGCCAGCCAAAGCGCCGAAAGCGAATCCGCCATGCACAGCATGCAGCGCCTGCTCGGTCTCTCCCAACACATGCAGGACAGCATTGCCTCGTCGTCCAGACTGGCCAATGCCGAACTGGCGAATATCGAGGAATTGACGCTAAAGCTCGAGGTATACAAAGTCCTGCTTGGCCTTTCCGATCTCAAGCCCGGGGATCTGCCGGACGAAACCGAATGTCGCCTCGGCCAGTGGTATTACGAGGGCGAAGGCCGGGCCGAGTTTTCGCGTTTGCCCGGTTATCGCGAAATGGAAGCGCCGCACAAGGCAGTACACGATCAGGCACGCCAAGCCGTCGCCTGCTACCGCAGCGGCGACCTGAGCGGTGCCCTCACTGCCCTGACCCGAATGGAAGAAGCCAACCTGACGGTCATGGCCGGCATGGAGCGCATTCTGGCCAAAGGGCCGGGGCGAATGGTGACGCCATGAACTGTCGGGCAGCGACACCAAGGCTGATCTCTGGCGCTGTAGACGACATTGCTGCCGAAATGGGCATCGATGCCGCAGAAATCGCTTCCCGCAAGGCCTTTCTCGAACTGACCGAAGTCGATGCCGAACGCCTGCATAGCATCCGCGATCAACTGGCGAGCGCCCAGAATGGTTTCGCCGACGGCTTCTACGAATACCTGCGTCAGTTGCCGGAACTGGCAGCCCTGCTCCCCGACGAAGCCACGGTTACCCGCCTCAAAGCCGCCCACAACCGTTATTTCGCCAGCCTGACCGAGGGCGATTACGGCGATGCCTACGTCGATGGCCGGCTAAGGGTCGGCATGACCCACGCCCGCATCGGCCTGACCCCGAAATGGTACGTCGGTGCCTTCCGCAAATACCTTTCCGATATGCTGCAGGCAACCTGGACGGCCAGCGGCAAAACGTTTCCGGCCTTCGCCCAGGCATTCGACGCTTTGCTCAAGGTGGTCATGCTCGACCTTGGGCTGACCCTCGACACTTACATCCACGCCGACAAACGAGCCATCGCCCTGCGCGACCGCGCCATCGAATCCAGCGTCAACGGCATCTTCATCGCCGCCGCCGCTGCCGACGACTGCCGACTGATCTACATCAACGCCGCCTTCTCGCAGATCATCGGCACCCCGCGCGACAAGGTGCTTGGCCAGCCCTGCCTGTGCACCGGCGACGACGACGGCTTTGCCGTCATCCGCAGCGCCATCGCCGAAGGCCGTGACGGCTACACGACCTTGTCCCGCCAGCGCAGCAACGGTTCGCAACAATGGATCGAACTTTTCCTTTCGCCGGTCCGCGGCGATACGGACAGCGTTTCGCATTACGTCGGCGTCCTCAATGACGTCACCGCCCGAAAGGAAGCCGAGGGCCAGCTCGCCTTCCTGGCCAACCACGATTCGCTGACCAACCTGCCCAACCGCAGCCTGTTCGACGACCGCCTGCGCCAAGCCTTGGCCCGGGCCGATCGAGGTAGCGGCTTTGCCATCTGCTTTATCGACCTCGACCGCTTCAAGTTGGTCAACGACAGTCTCGGTCATGCTGCCGGCGACGCCGTGTTGATCGAAGTTGCCCAACGCCTGGGCGCCGTATGCCGAGGTGCCGACACCCTGGCCAGGCTGGCCGGCGACGAATTCGTCATGCTGCTCGAAGGCATGGGCAATGCCCGGGTCGCTGCCGGCGTCGCTGGCCGAATACTGGCGGCGCTGACGCCGCCCGTGCGCGCTGCTGGCCGTGATATCGACATTGCCGCCAGCCTCGGGTTGGCCCTCTATCCCGACAATGGCCACGATATCGAAAGCCTGCTGCGCAATGCCGATGCGGCCATGTATGCCGCCAAGGCCGCCGGGCGCAATACTTTCCGTTTTTACGATGAGGCGATGAATCGCCGGGCCAGCCAGCGCCTGGCTCTGGAAACCGACTTACGCCGCGCCGTGGCGCGCCGTCAGCTCGAACTTTTTTATCAGCCACAGATCCGTTCCGCCGACGGCAGCCTGGCTGGCGTCGAAGCCTTGCTGCGCTGGCATCACCCGGAACGCGGACTGGTCTCGCCGGCCGAATTCATTCCCTTGGCCGAAGAGGCCGGCATCATCACCGAACTCGGCGAATGGGCGCTGGCCGAGGCGGCACAACAGATCGTCGCCTGGCGCCGGCAAGGCATCGCGCTACCGCGCATGGCGGTCAACCTGTCGCCCCGCCAATTCCACGCTGCCGACCTGGGCGACCGCCTGCAACGCATCCTTGCCAGCGCTGGCGCGGCGAATGCGTGGATTGAACTGGAGATCACCGAATCGGCTGCAATGGCTCATCCGGAAGGCGCCGTTCAGGTCCTTCAACGCCTGCGCGAACAAGGCATACAGGTCGCCATGGACGATTTCGGCACCGGTCATTCCTCGCTCGCCATGCTGCGCACCCTGCCACTCAACGTCCTCAAACTCGACCGCAGCTTCGTCCAGCACCTGCCAGAGTCGGAGCCCGATGCCGCTGTCGCCAGTGCCGTCGTCACCCTGGCCCGTCGGCTCGGCTTGTCGGTTGTTGCCGAAGGCGTCGAAACCGAGCCGCAACGGCAGTTCCTGACAAGCATCGGCTGCGACGTGCTGCAAGGCTATCTCTTTGCTCCCCCTTTGCCGAAGGAGGAGCTCGAAAATTGGCTGATCGGCCGCTCTGGATGACGGCTCCCTCACGCATTCGTCGATTCTTCAACCATCTGCCCTGTTTTACGTTTTCCGCCTCGACTGGCGCGACAAGGACAGCAGTCTCTCAAGGAACTGACATCAGAGATGTCGGGCAGATGGCCAGCGCATCTTGCGCCCAGAACTTCACGCCGGATCATTAGCCGGATCGATTTGCTCGCCGCCAGTTTCCCCATCATCGCCGGCTTCCTCTTCCCTGCCTCGCTTCGCAAGGCTAGGCAACGATATCGTGCTTCGGCATAAATCCTATTCCGGCCGCATTCCCGGTTGGATTGCGCGAGACGCTCATCGCCCATCCGGAACACGGCACTTATCGGCTCAAGGCCTCGTTCGGCATCAAACTCAACTGGGGTGCGCCGCATCCCGATCGCTTTTTTCAAGAGGAACACAAAGCAGATCGGATCAAAACCGATACCCATGACGATGCCCGCCCCGGACCTCCTCATGGCAAAAAAATGCTATGTGCGCCAGGCAACAGACAGGCGGTAAAAATAATCCGAACATTCGACGCCTGGATAGGCAATATGCACGCGTATATGCAGCCGAATCATGAAATGAGGCTTGATGACTTTTGCACAAATCCATTCTGCCAATTCGAATCGAATTTTGGCAGCGTTAAGGCCAAGTGATTACGCTCGGATTCAAGACGATCTCGAATGCGTGTTCTTGAAGCTCGGACAAGTGCTTTTCGAGCCGGGAGACAATCTCGGCTATGTCTATTTTCCGACCACCTGCATCGTTTCGCTGATCTTCACCACCCGCAAGGGTGCCTCGGCGGAACTGGCGATCACCGGCAATGACGGCCTGGTCGGCATCCCGCTGGTGCTCGGCGGCGAAACCACGACCCACCGGGCGGTGATCCAAAGCGAAGGCATTGCCTTCCGGCTCAAACTCGAAGTCATGCGCTGGGAGCTCGACCAGGGCGGCGAGCTGCAGCAGCTCGCCTTGCGCTACACCCAGGCGCTGATGACCCAGATGGCGCAAAGCGTCGTCTGCAACCGGCACCATGCCGTCGACCAGCAGCTATGCCGCTGGCTGCTGCTCAGTCTCGACCGCCTGCCCGGCAATCAGTTGAACATGACCCAGGAACTGATCGCCAACATGCTCGGCGTCCGCCGCGAAGCGGTGACCGAGGCGGCCGGCAAGCTGCAGGCCGCCGGTCTGATCCACTACAGCCGCGGCCACATCACGCTGGTCGACCGGGCCGGCCTGGAAGCACGGGCCTGCGAATGCTACGCCGTGGTCAAGGCCGAGTACGACCGCCTGTTCCAGTTCCCCGCCACCACGCGCAGCAAGAACCGCATTCGCCCCAACCCGGAAACCCTGCGCAAGCGGGCCGAGGCGCGCCTGCAGCAAAGCACGCCGGAAACCTTGAAAACGGCCTGGGACAACGCCCAACTGGTGCATGAACTGCAGGTGCACCAGATCGAGCTGGAAATGCACAACGACGAGTTGCGCCAGGCCTACGACGAAGCCGATGCGCTGATCGAACGTTATGCCGATATCTACGATTTCGCCCCGATCAGCTATTTCACGCTCGACAAACAGGGTGTCATCGTCGACATGAACCTGGCCGGCTCCATCCTGCTCGGCATCAAGGGCTCGCAAAAAGGCCGCCATCGCTTCGCCTCGCGCGTCGCCCCGGCCGACTTGCCCGCCTTCGAGCACTTTTTCGCGCAGGTCCTGCAAGCCAGGAACAAGACGGTGGGCGAGTTTATCTTGGCCGCCACCCATCATCGCAGCGAAGCCAGCGTGATGATCGAAGCGGTGCCGGATGAAAACGGCGAAGAATGCCGCATGGTGGTGATCGATGTGTCGCCCGCCAGGCAAGCGCAAAAGGCGCTGCAGGAACGCGAGCAATACTTGCGCACGGTGCTCGACAACCTGCCTTTCATGGCCTGGCTGAAAGACAGGCAAAGCAACTTCATCACCGTCAATGCGCCTTTCGCCGCCAATCTTGGCTGGCCCTCGGCCGACGCCTTGACCGGCCGCAACGATTTCGACATCGCGACGCCGGAAAACGCCGAAATCTATCGGGCCGAAGACCAGGCCGTCCTCGACTCCGGCCAGCCCTGGCACCAGGTGCTATCGACCGAAACCGACGGCGAGCAGCGCTGGTACGAAATCGACAAATCGCCGATCCGTTTGGGGGACGAAACCATCGGCACGGTGGGCTTTGCCCGCGACATCACCGAGCAATACCGGATCGAACAGGCGCTGCGCAGTTCGGAGCGACACTACCGCCGCTTGATCGAAGGCATGCCGCTGGCCATTGCCATCATCCAGGATGAAATGATCAGGTATCTCAACCCGCACGCCCTGCAACTGCTCGGCTATGCGGCCAGCGAGTGCATCGACCGCCCCATCCTCGGGCTGGTCCACGAAGACGACCGGCCCATGCTGATGCCGGGGGCGCCGGTCCGCTCGATCGGCCCGCAGGACGAATCGAGCAGCGAAATCCGCTTGCTGAACAAGGATGGCGAGGCGATCGACTGCCTGATGCACCTGCGAGCGACCGAATGGCAAAAGAACGTGGCGCTGCTTGCCACCTTCGAGAACATCACCGCCCGCAAGCGACTGGAGCTTGAGTTGCGCCGCTTGGCCTGTATTGATCCGCAGACGCAGCTGGCCAGCCGAAAACACTTCATGACCCACCTGGAACAGGCGCATTCGCGCCTCAGACGGGGGGTCGAGCACGAGGTCGCCGTCATGCGGATCGACCTCGACCACTTCAATGCTGCCGGCGATGCTTTCGGGCGGCTGGCCGAGGATGCGCTGCTGCGCGTCTTTTCCGGCCTGCTGCACGACGAATTGCGGCAGATTGATTTCGCCGGCCGGATCGAACAGCACAAATTCGCCATCCTGCTGGCCGCCACCGATCTGGCCGCCGCCCGGGCATTTGCCCAGCGCCTGCTCGACAAGCTGTCCGGCACGACGATCAGCCTGGGCGGCCGGCAGCAATCGATCAGCGTCAGCATCGGCCTGGCCCGCATCAGCGGCAACGACCAATCCGGCGAAGACGGCTTGCGACGCGCCGACCAGGCGGTGCACCTGGCCCTGGCAGCGGGCGGCAATCAGCTTGCCACGCAACCGGACGACGCGCCTTCCGCCACGCCCTGAGGCGCATAAACGATCCTATGTGCGCTGCGTTACAGACCGGCCCGGCATCGCCGCCTATCCTCAAGCCGATTGCCCCCGCCTGCAGCCCCGGCCTTTCCGAAAGGAGCCCGCATCATGCTCGTCATCTTCAAATCAACGACCAGCGCCGACCTGATCATGCTGCCCGAAAGCGGCCGGGAAATGCTCGCCACCCTGGGTAAATCGCCCGACGCCGCCACCGGCATCATTACCGTCGAACAACTGCCGGCAGCCATCGCCCGGCTCCGTCAGGTGCTGGCCGACAACCCGCCGGATACCGCGCCGCCAAGCGAAAACGAAACACGCGGCGACGATCCGGAAACGCCGGTCAGCCTGTCGCGCCGGGTCGTACCGCTGCTTGAGATGCTGGAACGCTCGCTGCAGGACAAGGTGCCGATTACCTGGGGCGTTTGAGCCAGATGCCACTGAATCAGGCCGCCCGCCTCCCGATTTGATGGATACTGCGCGTATGACCGCCAATTTTCCCGCCAGCAGCCTCGACGACGCCAGTACGGGCATGCCGGAAGTGGGTCGAATGGCCGGTTCGGCACTGCCCGCAGCCTGGCCGATCGTCGGCATCGGCGCCTCGGCCGGCGGACTGGAAGCCCTTGAGCAGTTTCTCGCCGGCGTACCGGCAAACAGCGGCATGGCTTTCGTCATCGTCCAGCACCTCGACCCGAACCGCCACGGCATGCTGCCCGAACTGCTCCAGCGCTCAACGGCGATGCCGGTCAGGCAGGCGACCAACCGGATGAAGGTCCGCCCCGACCATGTCTACGTGATTCCGCCCAACAAGGATCTTTCGCTGCTGCACGACACGCTGTTCCTGCTTGAACCGGCGGCCCCGCACGGACTGCGCCTGCCGATCGACTTTTTTCTCTGCAGCCTGGCCGAAGACCGTCGCGAACAGGCGGTCGGCATCATCCTGTCCGGCATGGGGTCGGATGGAACGCTCGGTCTGGACGCGATCCGCAAGCATGGCGGCCTGACCCTGGCCCAGACCCCGGAGCAGGCGAAATTCGATGCCATGCCGCGCAGCGCAATCGACGCCGGCCTGGCCGACATCGTTGCCCCGGCCAAACAGATGGCCGGCCTGATCATTGACCGCAAGCCCCACTCGCGGCTGGGCACAGCCGAAGGCTCGACCGGCGAAGCCGGCCCGGCCGAAAACTCGGCCTTCGAAAAAATCTGCATCCTGCTGCGCGCAAGGACCGGACACGATTTTTCGCTGTACAAGAAAAGCACCCTCTACCGGCGCATCGAACGCCGCATGGGCATCCATCAACTGGTCGGCATCGGGCATTACGTTGCCTTCCTGCAAAGCAACCCGCAGGAAGTCGATCTGCTGTTCAAGGAACTGCTGATCGGCGTCACCAATTTCTTTCGCGATCCCGCCGCCTGGGCCTACCTGCAGGAACATGTCCTGCCCGAAATCATCCTCGCCAATGCCGGCGCGACGACGCTGCGCGCCTGGGTGGCCGGCTGTTCGAGCGGCGAGGAGGCCTACACCCTGGCCATTGCCTTCAAGGAAGCGCTCCAACAATTTGAACCACGGCAACGGATCGATCTGCAGATCTTCGCCACCGATCTCGACCCCGACGCCATCGCCCGCGCCCGCCAGGGCTGCTACCCGGCCAGTATCGCCAACGATGTATCAAGCCAACGCCTGAGCCGTTACTTCCATGCCGAAGGCAACCAGTTCCGCATTTCGCAGGAAATCCGCCAGATGGTGGTATTTGCACCGCATAATGTGACGATGGATCCGCCGTTCACCCGGCTCGATATCCTCACCTGCCGCAACCTGCTGATCTACCTTGGCCCGGAGCTGCAAAAGAAGTTATTGCCACTCTTTCATTACAGCCTGAAGCCGGGCGGGACGCTTTTTCTCGGCAGTGCAGAAAGCATCGGAAGTTTTAGCGAACTGTTTGTCACCCGTGAAGCAAAAGCCCGGATTTTCCGCCGAGAACAAATCCCCCAGAAACCCTTCGAGGTCGACTTTCCGACCCGCCACCCGTTCCAGGTCATCAACCCGACCGAAAGCCTGCCGCCGAACATGCCTGCCGACAATCTGCAAACCCTGGCCGATCACCTGCTCCTCCAGCAATTCGCCCCTGCCGCCGTACTGACCAATGCCGAGGGCGACGTACTGTTCATCAACGGCCGGACCGGCAAGTATCTCGAACCGGCCGCCGGCAAGGCCAACTGGAACATTCATGCGATGGCCCGCGACGGCCTGCGCCAAGAATTGAGCCTCGCCCTGCCCAAGGCGCTGCGCGCCGGCGCGCCGGTCGTCAGCCGCAACCTGGTGGTCGGTAGCCAGGACGAAACGCAGGTCATCGACCTGACGGTGCATCCGATCAGCGAGCCGGCCGCGCTCAAGGGCATGCTGATGATCGTCTTCAAGGATGTCCCGGCCGGCAAGCCGGAAGCCCGTCAGCTCAAGGGTAAGCCGGCCATCGATGCGCGCATTCGCGAACTCGAACAGGCCCTGCAGAGCGCCCGCGAAGAAGTCCAGATCATCCGCGAGGAAATGCAGAGTTCGCACGAGGAGCTGAAATCGGCCAACGAGGAACTGCAATCCACCAACGAAGAATTGCAGTCGACCAACGAGGAACTGACCACTTCCAAGGAGGAAATGCAGTCGCTCAACGAAGAACTGCAGATGGTCAATGCCGAGCTGCAATCGAAGGTCGACGAATTGTCGGCCACCAACAGCGACATGAAGAACCTGCTGAACAGCACCGACATTGCCACCGTCTTCCTCGACAACGCCCTGCACGTGCGGCGCTTCACCAGCCAGGCAACGCAGATCTTCAAGCTGATCACCGGCGATATCGGCCGGCCGCTCAGCGACATCGTGCATCAACTCGATTACCCGACGCTGGAACAGGATGCCCAGGAAGTACTGAGAACCCTGGCCTTCTCGGAAAAGCAGATCGCCACGCATGACGGGCACTGGTACATCGTCAAGATCCTGCCCTACCGGACGCTGGACAACGTCATTGATGGTGTCGTCATCACCTTCATCGACATCAATGAAGCCAAGCGACTCGAGGCCGAACTCCGGGCAGTCAGAAAAGACAGGAACGTTGCATAGGAGATAACGCAATGAGTCGGCCGCAAATCCCCTCAGCGAAAGAACTGCGCGATCGTGCCGAAGCGCATCTGCATGCAGGTTCTGCAGTACGAGGATCTGAAATCAGCGATGTCGACCAACTTAAACTGCTGCACGAATTGCAGGTACACCAGGTCGAGCTGGAAATGCAGAACGAGATCCTGCGCGAGGCGCAGGACCAGATATCCCGCCAACTCGCCCAGCTGACCGACCTTTACGAACTGGCGCCGGTCGCCTATTTCACCCTCGACTGGACAGGACGGATCACCAAATCCAATGCCCAGGGGCGAAAACTGCTGGGCAGCCCCTTGCTGGCACTCGACGGTCAGTATTTCTCGAAGTTCGTCGCGACGGCATCGCTGGCCATTTTCCAGCGCTTTATCGAGCACATCCGCTTCCAGGGACGCCTGGAGGTGTGCAACCTGTCGCTGATCGATACCGCCGGCGAGCCGGCCACCTATGTGTTCGTCGAAGGCGTGGCCGATGAGGCCGGCCGCGAATGCCGCCTGATCGTCAGCGACCTCTCCCGTCAGAAGGTGCTGGAAGAAGATATCGCCTCGCTGGTCATGCGTAACGACGAACTGGCTGCGGCCAGGGATGCCGCCGAGGTCGCCAATCGGGCGAAGGCCAGTTTCCTGGCCAACATGAGCCACGAAATCCGCACCCCGATGAACGCCATCCTCGGCATGGCCCATTTGATACGGCAGTCGGGCGTCACCGACGAACAGGGAAACCGCCTCACCAAGATCGACACGGCGGCCAGACACCTGCTCGGCATCATCAACGACGTGCTGGACATGTCGAAAATCGATGCCGAATACCTGCACCTGGAGGAACACCCGCTAAGGCTCGACGCCCTGCTCAGCGATGTTTCGCAGCTGGTCGTCGAACGCGCCAGGGCCAAGTCGCTGGCGCTCAACGTCAGCCTGGCCCCGGCCCTGCAGCGCCAGGGGCTGATCGGCGATCAGTTGCGCCTGCAGCAGGTGCTGCTCAACCTGCTGACCAATGCCATCAAGTTCACCCGGCGGGGCGATATCCGGCTCGACATCGGTATTGTCAGCAGCGAAGCCGATGAAATCCGGGTGCGCTTCAGCGTGCAGGACACCGGCTGCGGCATTCCAGCCTCGGCATTAAGCCGCATCTTCAGCCCCTTCGAACAGGTCGACAACTCGACCACCCGGCAATACGGCGGCTCCGGACTCGGCCTGAGCATTTCGCAGCGCCTGGTTCGCCTGATGGGGGGCGAAATCGAGGTCAGCAGCGAAGTGGATCGGGGCAGCAGCTTTTCCTTCTGCATCGCGCTGCGGAAATGCGACGACAGCCTCGGCCCCGCCGCCAGCGAAACACCCGACGAAGACGCGGAAGACCGGCTCCGCACGCAGCACCGCGCCAAGCGCATCCTGCTCGTCGAAGACGACGAGATCAATCAGGAAGTCATGCTCGAAATCCTGCGCGAAGATATCGGCCTGCCCGTCGATCTGGCCGGCGATGGCGCCCAGGCCCTGGCCATGGCCGGCGAGACGCCCTATGACCTGATCCTGATGGACATGCAGATGCCGGTGATGGACGGGCTGAGCGCCACCCGAGCCATCCGCCAGCTGGCCGCCCATCGCCAGACGCCGATCCTGGCCATGACCGCCAACGCCTTCGCCGAGGATAGGCGGCATTGCCTGGCGGCCGGCATGAACGACTTCATCGCCAAGCCGGTGGTGCCGGACAAACTTTTCGCCATGCTCTGCAAGTGGCTGGCCGGCGCCTCACCACCCGCCTGAGCCCGTCACCGTAGGCGGCGTAAAACGCAGTTCGACATGGTGCTCGACCGCATCGTCGACCAGCTCGATGACCTCGCCTGCCAGCGCCACGCCATCGACCCGCAGGCGGCTGATCTGTCCTTCGCTTCCGTCCGCATCCATGCCGGCTGCGCCCTGGCTGACCGTGATGTGATAGCGCGTCGCCCGGTAACGATAGTGCACGGTAAAGCCGGACCATTCAGCCGGCAGGCAGGGCGCGAAATGCAGCCTGTCGCCCTGGCGGCGCAGCCCGAGCAGGGATTCGAGCAGCAGCCGGTACATCCAGCCGGCCGAGCCGGTGTACCAGGTCCAGCCGCCGCGCCCGGCATGCGGCGCCCGGGCATAGACATCGGCCGCCATCACATACGGCTCCACTTTGTAGCGCGCCACCGCCGCCGGCGAACCGGCATGGCTGAGCGGATTGATCATCGTCGCCAGCGCCCAGGCCCGCGTCGTGTCGCCCTGCCGGGCAAAGGCCATTGCCGCCCAGATCGCGGCATGGGTGTATTGGCCGCCGTTTTCACGCACCCCCGGCACATAGCCCCGGATATAACCGGGATCGAGACTGGATAGATCGAAGGGCGGATCGAGCAGTTGCACCAGTCCCTGCGCCCGGTCGACCAGCCGGGCGTCGAGCGACTGCATCGCCTGCCGCGCCCGCCGTTCCGGCGCCACGCCGGAGAGCACCGACCAGCTCTGGGCGATCGAGTCGATCTGGCATTCTTCGTTCTGGCTGGCGCCGAGCGGCTGGCCGTCGTCGAAATAGGCCCGGCGATACCAGGCGCCATCCCAACCCTGCGCCTCGATCGCCAAACCCAGACGGTGGGCTTCGCTCTGGCAGAACTCGGCAAACTCCGGGTCGCCGTACAGCCGTGCCAGTTGGCTAAAATCGTGCAGCACCTCGCAGAGGAAAAAGCCAAGCCAGACGCTCTCGCCCTGTCCTTTTACGCCAACCCGGTTCATGCCGTCGTTCCAGTCGCCGGAACCCATCAGCGGCAAGCCGTGGCTGCCGACGCGCAAACCGTGGCGGATAGCCCGGACGCAATGTTCGTAGAGACTGGCCGATTGCCCGGACTGACCGGGCAGGTCGTAGTAGGAGTCGTCCTCGGCATTGACCGGGCGGCCTTCGAGGAAATCCCGGCGCTCATCGAGAATCGCCCGGTCGCCGCTGATCCCGACATAGCGACAGACCGCCAGCGGCAACCACAGGTAGTCGTCAGAACAGCGCGTGCGCACGCCGCGCCCAGAAGGCGGATGCCACCAGTGCTGGACATCGCCCTCGACGAACTGGCGGCCGGCCGAAAGCAGCAACTGGGCGCGGACCAGTGCCGGTTCGGCATGGACCAGCGCCATCACGTCCTGCAACTGGTCGCGAAAGCCGAAGGCGCCGCCCGACTGGTAATAGCCGCTGCGCGCCCACAGCCGGCAGGCCAGCGTCTGATAGAGCAGCCAGCCGTTGGCCAGCAGGTTGAAGGCCGGATCCGGCGTTTCGACCTGCACGGCACCCAGCGTCTTCTGCCACAGCCGGCCGACCGCCGCGAAGGCAGAGGTGGCAGCCTGGCTGCCGCGATAGCGTTGAACCAAGCGGGCAGCGCTGTCAACATTGCGCCCGACGCCGAGACGAAAGACGATCTGCCGCGACTCGCCGTCGGCCAGATCGAAAGCCAGCTGGATGGCGCCGCAGGGGTCGAGCCCGGCCCCC
>DAIMCQ010000092.1:0-13918 GCA_036726285.1 Azonexus sp. | reverse complement strand
TGCTTAGCCGAGGCTGCGGGACGTGCCATCAACAGCTAATTCCTACAGAGCCTTTCTTTTCCATCTCCGCCAACGTCAGTCTTGGCGCGGCCCATGAAAAAGCCCCGAAATCATTGCGATTCCGGGGCTTTGAGCTTATCTGGCGGATAGCTTGGTGGTCTTTTACCCGCAGGTGCCTACTGCGCCGCAGGCCGTACAGAAATCGCAACCGTCCTTGCGGATCATCGTGTGGTTGCCGCATTCCGGGCAGAGCTTGCCCTGAGTCGGCAGCACCTTGTTGCTGGTGGTGTTTTCCGGCGCTTCGAGGATACCCATTTGCTGGAGCGGGAAACCCTTGTCATCCAGGATGCCGAGCATGTAGTAGCGGTGGATGATCAGGTGGGCGATGTAGGCAACGGTAGACGGGTAGGTCTGTTGCTTGCGCGAACCGGGGACGAAGGCCATGAAATCGCCCAGCGGCTCGGAGTAGTCGAGCAGCTTGCGCAGCTTCATGCCGATCCAGGCCGGGTCGAGGACGCGCATGTCGAGCGAGAGCAGCTTCGACAGGCCATCCAGGGCGCGCGGGTAGTTACCCGAAAGCCACATCGAGTAGGGGCGGGTTACGCCGTCCGGCAAGGTTATTTCCTTGAGGCCGAGGACGAAATCTTCGCCGGTCGAAGGATTGCTGATGTCGACCGTCCAGGACAGCGTGCCATCGGTACCGGTCTTCGGTTCCTTGGCGCTGAACAGGGCATCCATCACCGGGGTCGGGCCTTCGTGCTCGAGGGCGCCAAGTTGCTCGACACGCCAGCGGATGACCTGGGCCATGGCGGAGACCACGGACGGGACGCGCTTGCGTTCGCCATGCGGCGGCATCGGCATTTCGAAGGAATCGCCCGGCGTCTTGGCCAGTGCGTCCAGCTTCATTTCCAGCCATCCGTGGTCGTTGGCGCGCATGTCCATGGACAGCGTCTTGGCGACAGCGCCGAGGCCGCGCGGTTCGGCCGGGCCGTTGGCCCAGACTTCGAATGGCCAGGCCCGACCTTCCGGTTCGACGTGGCCGACGAACAGGGCGAACTTGCCGATCGGCGAGTCGATCATGTAGGTCCAGCACAGGTTGCCTTCCGGCAGGTTCGGGCGACCCGGCCAGCGCAGGCTGGACAGCACCGGCGCCGGCAGGTTCTTGATCGACAGGCGGCGGTTGGCGTCGGAGACGAAGTCCTGCGGCGCCTTGGCGTCGGCGCCGCCGGTGTCGGTCTTGGCCGGTTCGGTGGAAACGGAGAGCACCGAACCCAGCACGCTGTTCGGGCGATAGGTGGCCAGACCCTTGAGGCCGGATTTCCAGGCGCTCATGTAGAGATCCTGGAAGTCTTCGTACGGGTAGTCGGCCGGCACGTTGACCGTCTTCGAAATCGAGGTGTCGATGTGCGGCGCAACGGCGGCAACCATGTCGGCATGGGCCTGGGCGGAAATTTCCAGCGCCGTGACGAAGTATTCCGGCAGCTTGCTGACGTCGCCGCCCTGGTGCTTGTACAGGCGCCAGGCGTAGTCCTCGACTGCGTATTCCTTCAGCGTGCCGTCCGGCATGCGCTTCTTGCGGTTGTAGGTCCAGGAGAACGGCGGTTCGATACCGTTCGAGGCATTGTCGGCGAAGGCCAGCGAAATGGTGCCGGTCGGGGCGATCGACAGCAGGTGCGAGTTGCGCAGGCCGTGCTTGCGGATCTCGGCCTTGACGTCGTTGGGCAGGCGGGAAGCAAAATTGCCGCCCGACAGGTAGAGCTCGGCATTGAACAGCGGGAAGGCGCCGCGTTCCTTGGCCAGTTCGACCGAGTACAGGTAGGCGGCATCACGCATGCTTTCGGTGATGCGGGTTGCCATGGCGCGCGCTTCCGGCTTGTCGTAACGCAGGCGCAGCATGGCCAGCGCATCGCCCAGGCCGGTGAAGCCGAGGCCGACACGACGCTTGTTGGCGGCTTCCTGCTGCTGGCGTTCGAGCGGCCAGTGGGTGGCGTCGAGCACGTTGTCGAGCATGCGGGTGGAGACGCGGACGACTTCCTCGAAGGCGGCGAAATCGAATTCCGCCTTGTCGGAGAAGGCGTGGCGCACGTACAGGGTGAGGTTGATCGAACCCAGGCAGCAGCAGCCGTAAGGCGGCAGCGGCTGTTCGGCGCAGGGATTGGTCGCCTCGATCACTTCGCAGTAATTGAGGTTGTTGTCCTTGTTCATGCGATCCAGGAACAGGATGCCTGGCTCGGCGTGATCGTAGGTCGAGCGCATGACCTGATCCCACAGGTCGCGGGCGCGCACCTTGCGATAGACCCACAGGCCGTCGTCGCGCTGGTAGGCACCGGCGTCGCGCATGTCGGCATTCGGCTCGGCGCGGTGCAGCAGTTCGACGTCGCCATCGGCGTCCACGGCTTCCATGAAGGGGTCGGTCACGCCGATCGAGATGTTGAAGTTGGTCAGGTCGCCATGGTCCTTGGCGTGGATGAATTCCTCGATATCCGGATGGTCGCAGCGCAGCACGCCCATCTGGGCGCCGCGGCGGGCGCCGGCCGATTCGACGGTTTCGCAGGAGCGGTCGAAAACGCGCATGTAGGAAACCGGGCCGGAGGCACGGGACTGGGTGCCCTTGACGCGGGCGCCCTGCGGACGGATCGACGAGAAGTCGTAGCCGACACCGCCGCCGCGACGCATCGTTTCAGCGGCCTGGGCCAGCGCGGTGTAGATGCCCGGACGGCCGTCGGTGTTTTCGACGATGGAGTCGCCGACTGGTTGCACAAAGCAGTTGATCAGGGTTGCCTGCAGGTCGGTGCCGGCCGCCGAGTTGATCCGGCCAGCCGGAATGAAGCCGTTTTCCTGAGCCCACAGGAACTTGTTTTCCCAGTGTGCCCGATCTTTCTCTTGCTCGACCTGGGCCAGTGCATAGGCAACGCGACGACGCACGTCATGAACATTGGTTTCCTTGCCCTTGGCGTACTTTTCGATCAGCACTTCAGCTGAAATCTCCTGCTCCTCGAGCGGGGCGAATTCGGGGGGGGCGGGAATGTCGGTCAGTGAAAGCTGTTCGGCAACTGGGCTCACTTTTTGCTCCTCGGAATAGCGGCGTTAAACATGTTTGTTAATTTTCGAATGGGCGTAAATCTACTATATCTAGTAGGTCAATTCAATCCGTTGACTAGATACGGGGTTTGTGTGCCGGGGGTGTAACTGATTTGTCATGTCGGGGAAAAGCTAGAAAAAACAAGGCTCCGTAACTCGAACAGCGCATTGGCGGCTGGCAAAAAAGAAATGTTGAGCGTGCTCGAAAGAGTTTGAGACAAATTTTTTTGGGGGGCGGATTTTATAGCGATGTCCCCATGACGGGCGTCTGAAATGGCCCTTTCCCGATCATGGAATAAATTGCTTGGCAAAGCGGGGGCGAGGAGGGGCGCATTGAGTGGAAGAGGGGGGGCAGCGCGCCATGTCGGTCAACCGCTTTCGGTCGGCTATTGCCCGGTCATGAATATATTCCATTTGTATTTTTGGTAGACTGCGCCCTTTGATTTTCTGAGCGAGCGCCATGCCGATCATTGCATCCCTTCCAGTCATCCTGGACTTGCTGTGCATCATCCACGTCTATCGAACCGGGCGGCCGCAATGGTGGTACCTGGTGATCATCATGTTTCCGATGTTTGGTGCGCTGGCTTACCTGTTTCTTGAGATTCTGCCGAAGGCCGGTGGGACGCGGGTCGTCAAGCGGGTGATCAAAGTCATTGACCCCGGCGTCGACCTCAAGGCGCGTATTCGTGAAGTCGAGCGTTGTGGATCGGTCGCCAACAAGGCGGCACTGGCGGACGAATTGATCAACGCCGGTCAGTTCGACGATGCCATCGCGTTGTATCAGAGTTGCCTGGTCGGCCTGCATGCCGATCAACCCAGCTTGATTTTCGGGTTGGCCGAGGCTTATTTCTACAAGCGGGACGGTGACAACGCCTTGGCAACACTGGATCGTGTCATTGCCATCGATCCCTGGTTTCGCAGTGGCGAAGCCAAGCTGCTGCGGGCGCGGACCTTGGCCAGTACGGGGTGTACCGAGGAAGCGCTGGCGCAATACGAAGCCATCCTCGAGCATTTTTCCGGCGAAGAGGCTTGCTGTCGCTACGCCTCGTTGCTGGCCCTGGTCGGGCGCGTCCATCTTGCGGAAAAGGTTCTTGCCGAAGCAGAAAAGCGTGCCTCGCTAAATGGTCGTCAATACTTCCGCAATAACAAGGAATGGCTGGAGGGGGCAAGAAAGGACATTCTGGCGGCACAACCGGCTTGAACTACGACCGGTTTCGGAGGGCGACGGTTTGCGGTCGATCCATCCGCTATCGAGCCGTTGGCCTTAATTGATATAAATCCTGGCGCTCCACCGAGCCAACTCAGCGTTGGTATCCGTTCGGCTGAAAAGAAAGACCCGCCCGCCGGCCGGAGTATCGGCTAGGGGGCGGGGCGGTATTACAAGGCCAGCAGGGTCTGGGCGTGGTGGGCCATCATCCACTCTTCGTTGGTCGGGATGACCAGCACATCGACACTGCTGTTGCCGGCCGCAATGTGCAGATCGTGACGGGCGTTGGCTTCCGGGTTGAGGCGGATGCCGAGCCATTCGGAGAGCAGGCAGACGCGGCGGCGGACCTCGGCGGCATGCTCGCCGATCCCCCCCGTGAAGACGACGGCATCGAGACCGCCGGCCGCAGCGGCCAGTGAGCCGAGTTCGCGGGCGATGCGGTAGCAGAACAGGTTGACCGCCTCCTGGGCTTCCGGCTTGTCGCTGGAAAGCAGGGTGCGCATATCCTGGCTGATGCCGGAAACGCCGAGCAGGCCGGATTCCTTGTAGAGCATCTTGGTCATGTCCTTGACGCTGAGGCCCTTGGTCTCCATCAGGTGGAGGACGACGCCCGGGTCGAGGTTGCCGACGCGGGTACCCATCACTAGGCCATCGATGGTCGAGAAGCCGAGCGTCGTGGCGACGCATTTGCGATTGACCATGGCCGCCATGCTGGCACCGTTGCCGAGGTGAGCGACGACGACGCGACCTTCGGCGCGACGCGAATGCTGCGGCAGGGCGCGGGCAATGTACTCGTAGGACAGGCCGTGGAAGCCGTAGCGTTTGACGCCTTCGGCGGTAATCGAGCGCGGCAGGCCGAAGATCTGGGCGACGTCGGGCTGGCTGCGGTGGAAGGCGGTGTCGAAGCAGGCGATCTGCGGCACGCGGGGCAGCAGGGCCTGCAGGGCGCGAATGCCGGCGACGTTGTGCGGCTGGTGCAGCGGGGCGAGTGGCACGTAGCTGTTCAGCTTCTCCAGCACGTGGGCGTCGATGGCGATCGGTGCCGAGTAGTGGTCGCCGCCATGCACGACGCGGTGGCCGACGGCGACGATCTCCCAGTCGTTGTGGCTGCCGGTGAACCAGTTGAGCAGGGCGTCGAAGGCCTGGTCGTGAGTGACCCGTTCGCCGCTCAGGGTCTGGTCGGCGATGCGGTCGCCGACGCGGTTCTTGGCGATGAGCTTGGTCGATTCGGCACCGATGCCGTCGATTTGCCCGGAGACTTCGGCTTCCGGCGAGATCGGGTGGGCGAGCGGAAAGAGCGCGAACTTGATCGACGAGGAGCCGGCGTTGATGGTCAGAATGCCGAGTTTCATATCAGGCGTTTCCTTTGTTACGGTTGGCGTGGGCAATCAGCGCCGCGATGACGCAGGAAGCCGTACGTGTTTCGGCCGAGTCAGCGCGGCTGGTCAGCACGATGGGAACCCGGGTGCCCAGCACGATGCCGGCAGTCAGGGCGTTGGCGAGGTATTCAAGCTGTTTGGCCACCATGTTGCCGGACTCCAGGTCGGGAACGACGAGGATTTCGGCATGGCCGGCGACAGCCGACTTGATGCCCTTGGTCTTGGCGGCAACGATGGAGACGGCGTTGTCGAAAGCCAGCGGGCCGTCCAGGATGCCGCCGCGGATCTGGCCGCGGTCGGCCATCTTGCAAAGCGCCGCGGCGTCGAGGGTGGACTGGATTTTCGGATTGACGGTTTCGACCGCCGACAGGATGGCGACCTTGGGTTCGGGGATGCCGATGATGTGGGCGAGGTCGATGGCGTTCTGGATGATGTCGACCTTCTCTTCCAGGCCCGGTGCGATGTTGATCGCAGCATCGGTGATCAGCAGCGGCCGGTGGTAGGTCGGAACATCCATCAGGAAGACGTGGCTGATCCGGCGCGAGGTGCGCAGGCCGTTGGCACGTGAGACCACTTCGCCCATCAGTTCGTCGGTATGCAGGCTGCCCTTCATCAAGGCTTCGGCATCGCCGGTGCGGACCAGCGAAACGGCGATGGCGGCCGAATCGTGGCTATGGGCGGCATTGACGATGCGGATGCCGTGCAGGTCGATGTTGAATTCTTCGGCAACCGAGCGAATCTTCGATTCCGGGCCGACCAGGATCGGCTCGATGATGCCTTCCTGGAAGGCGATGACCGGGCCTTTCAGGGATTCGCAATCGCACGGGTGGGCGACGGCGGTGGGGATCGGCTCCAGGCCTTTGACCCGCGACAGCAGATGTTTGTAGCGCTCATGCTTGTCGTCGATACGGATGGCCGGCATATGGACGGCCTGCAGATGCGAGATTTTTTCGATCGGGGCCAGCACTTCGGCAGTGCCGCGTACCACCTGCAAGCCTTCCTGATTGGTGCAGACGCAATCGAGGATGATGTGCTTGTTGTGATCGAATTTCTGCTTGGCCGTAACGGTAATGGTGATCGTGTCGCCAATCGTGACCGGACGGGCGAAATGCAGCGTCTGGTCGATCAGGATGGTCCCCGGGCCGGGGAACTGGGTGCCGAGCACGGTCGAGATCAGCGAGCCGCTCCACATGCCGTGGGCGATGACTTCGCGAAACAGGCCGCTTTCCGAATACTCCGGGTCGACGACCGCCGGATTGATGTCGCCAGTCAGGATGGCGAACAGCTTGACGTCTTCCGGCGCCAGGGTCCGGGTCAGGCTGGAGGCGTCACCGATCTGGATCTCGTCGTAGGTTTTATTGACGAGATACCGTTGTTCGCTATGTTCTTGCATGGACTTGTTCCCCCTGAAACTTTGATCATGCGTTCCAAAATTGACTATCAGTATAGTGTGCTGCGTTGCAGCAAACAATGTGGTTTACCACCATTGAGCGTGACGCTCGATTCCCTCTTGTACTGTCTTTGGCCGCATTTTTTTCGGGGTTGTTGCTGATGTGCAGGTGCAGCAGGCGAGGCTGAGGCTGGCCGTGGCATCGAGGGCGGGGGCGTCAGGAGGCGCGCTGTCGTTGGCGTCGGTCGTGAACCGCGGCTTTGGGCGGAATCTCTAGCGACAGTTGCGGGTCGAGTTGCTGCAAGCGATCGACCACCCAGTGGTTGGCCTCGTAAGTGAATTCCCGAGCCGCCAGGGGGGCGCCGGAGCGGGCCTCGACGTAGAGGGCGACGGCGGCTGAGCGGCTGACGCCGTACTCGCAATGCACCATCATGGAAATCTCGAAGGGCGCCGCGTGCAGTTCGCCGACGAAATCGCCGATCTGTCGGGCCATGTGGTGATCGAACAGGCCGGGAAAGGGGGCAGGCATGAATTCGTCGGCCGGTACCGCGTCGTAGAAGGAGAGTCGCAAGACGTGGCGGAAGGCAGGGTCGAGGCGAGCCTCCGGCGTGCCCGGGTCGGTGATCGAAATGACCGCCATGTAGGGGTTGCCGGCCAGCGATTCGGCCAGTTCGCGCGAGGCGAAGCATACTTGTTTGATTGTCATTCCATGAATACCGGATCGGAAAAAACCAGCGTTCCATCCTTGCGCATCATCAGGTTGTCGGCCTTGATCAGATCGGGCAGGGCGCCATACTCGGTGGAAAACTCCTCCAGCGCCTTGAGCGACTCCTGCAGGGTGTCGGTCCAGCCCATCGGCGTGACCACCAGGTGGTGCAGGGCGATGCGGCCCATGTCCTGGGCCAGGTTGCGCCAGGCCTGGCAGGCTTCGAAATAGGAAGTAGAAATCTTGGTGGCGACATCGGCTGCCTCGCAACCGCCGGGAAGAGGATAGAGCTTCTCGACCTCGACGATGTGAAACGGAAAACCGCGGCTGGAGCGCCCTGCCGTGCCGTGATCGGCATAGACCACCGGGAAATGGCTGCCGGTCGGTCGATCGTCCGCGGTGTAGTAGGCGTAGTCGGTGGGCGAGGAGAGCACCTTGAATACCCGTTCCTGGCCATCGACGACGTCGCCGTCGAGGACGATGGTGTTTTCGCCGCGGCCGATTTCCTTTCTGCCCTTGAGCAGCGGGTGATCGGGGACCGGGTCGGGAATCAGCAGGCTACAGTCGAGTTGCATCGGTTGCTCCGCCGGAGTGGTCGAGAGTATGCAGCATACCCCGGCTGCCCCGAGGGGCGCACCGGGGGCCAGGCAGTTTAGGCGACGATATGGGCGCCGGCGTCGACGAAGATCGTCTGGCCGGTCATCCCGGAAGAGCCCGGGGTGCACAGGAAGGCAGTCAGGGCGCCGACTTCATTGATGGTCACGGTGCGGCCGAGCGGCGCCTTGGCGGCATCGTTCTCGAGCAGGGTGTTGAAGTTGGCGATGCCGGAGGCGGCGCGGGTCATGATCGGGCCGGGCGACACGGCGAAGACGCGGATGCCCTTGGGGCCGAGGTCGTAGGCCATGTAACGGACGGCCGATTCGAGCGCCGCCTTGATGATGCCCATCACGCCGTAGTTGCGGACGACGCGTTCAGCGCCGAGGTAGGACATGGTGATCAGCGAACCGCCATGGGCCATCAGCGGCTCGAGGGCCTTGGCCATGCGCAGGAAGCTGTGGCAGGAAATGTTCATTGCCGAGTCGAAACCGGCTTCGGTGGTGTCGATGACGCGACCGTGCAAGTCGTCGCCATTACAGAAGGCCATCGAGTGGATGGCGAAGTCGATTTCGCCGAATTCGGCGCCGCATTGGGCGATGGCCGATTCCAGGCTGCCTTCCTCGGTGACGTCGAGCTTGAGAAAGAGCTTGGCGCCAAGGGCTTCGGCCAGCGGCTGGGTGTACTTGGCGGTCTTTTCGTTCTGGTAGGTCAGGGCGATTTCGCCGCCGAGGGCGCGGACTGCCTTGGCAACGGCATAGGCAATCGACTTGTCGTTGGCGACGCCGGTAATCAGGCCCTTCTTGCCGGCAAGGGGAAGAAGCGGGGTTGCCGTCGTGTTTTGCTCAGGATTCTGGTTCATGCTGATTTCCCTTTCGTTTTGGCTGACTTTTTCTGCTGCGATGCAGCACTAAAAACGTGCATGGCCGGCTTTTTGGTCGGTTATCGCTATTGCAGTGCAGCATCATTGTGGCACAAAAATGTGAAATTTAGGTTTCTGAAACTTTCTCGAATATTCAAATAGATAGCGGAGGAGGGTTTTGTTGACCAAGCTCAATATTTCCCTTTTGGAATAAGAATATGGTCGCCGCTTCATTAAACGCACGGGAATCGAAAAATGACCGACGCTTCCGAGTTGCACACATTGCTTGACCCGGTTTTGCAGCGACACCAGAGCCGCCCCGACCGACTGCTGCAGATCTTGCGCGATGCGCAGGATGTGCTGGGTTACCTGTCCGACGAAACCACCGCCTGGCTGGCTAAAGCCTTGGGGGTTTCCTATGCGCAGGCGACCAGCACGCGCGATTTCTACGCCTTCCTCTATCGCGAAAACCGCGGCCGCTACCGGATTCTCTTCTCGGACAACATTACCGACCGGATGGCCGGCAACCAGGCATTGTTCGAACAGATGCTCGATTACTTCGGTGTCGAGCCGGGCAAGGTGTCGGGCGACGGTCTGGTCAGTATCGACCTGACCTCCTGTACCGGCATGTGCGACCAGGGACCGGCCATTCTGGTCAATGAACTGGCCATTCCGCGGATGACGCCGCAACGGGTCGTACAGATCTGCGGTCTGGTCAGCCGGCAAGTGCCGCTGGCCGAGTGGCCGGCCGAACTGTTCGTCGTCGAAGACAACATCCAGCGTGCCGACCTGCTGCTCGGCACGACGCACGAGCCGGGTGAGGCCATCCGTGCCGCCATCGCCCGCGGCCG
The DNA here is from genome assembly GCA_036726285.1 of Azonexus sp. Taxonomy (GTDB): domain Bacteria; phylum Pseudomonadota; class Gammaproteobacteria; order Burkholderiales; family Rhodocyclaceae; genus Azonexus. The sequence goes on along the minus strand of DAIMCQ010000092.1, from coordinate 3,848 downwards.
TGACGAAATGCTGTTCGAAATGCGCACCTCCAACCTGCGCGGTCGCGGTGGTGCCGGCTTTACCACCGGCATCAAGTGGGAAGCCTGTCGCAATGCGCCGGGCGTCCGGCGCTACATCGTCTGCAACGCCGACGAAGGCGAACCGGGCACCTTCAAGGATCGGGTGCTGCTGCAATCCTATCCCGGGCGGGTTTTCGAAGGCATGGTCATCGCCGCCTTCACAGTCGGCGCCCACCTCGGTCTGCTTTACCTGCGGGCCGAGTACCGCTACCTGCGGCCGAAGCTCGAAGCCTTCCTGGCCGAGATGCGGGCGCAGAACCTGCTCGGCAAGGATATCGGCGGGCTGGCCGGCTTCGATTTCGATATCGAAATCCATCTCGGCGCCGGCGCCTATGTCTGCGGCGAAGAGTCGGCGTTGATCGAGTCGCTCGAAGGCAAGGCCGGCAAGCCGCGGATTCGTCCGCCCTTCCCGGTGACCTGCGGCTACAAGAACCAGCCGACCGTGGTCAATAACGTCGAAACCCTGTGCAAGGCCACCGAAATCGCGATTCATGGCGGCGCCTGGTACGAGGCGATCGGCACCAAGCAGTCGACTGGCACCAAGATTCTGTCCGTTTCCGGCGATTGCGAACGGCCGGGGATCTACGAATACGCCTTCGGCGTGCGCATCTCGCAGGTGCTGGAAGATTGCGGGGCGCGCAACGCCATCGCCGTCCAGGTCAGCGGTGCCTCCGGGACCTGCCTGTCCGAGCGCGAACTGGGGCGGCGCATTGCCTTCGAGGATGTGCCGACCGCCGGTTCCTTCATGATTTTCGATGCCCAGCGCGATATGTTCGAAGTGGCGCGCAATTTTGCGCATTTCTTCAAGCATGAATCCTGCGGCTTCTGCACCCCATGCCGGGCCGGGACGGCACTATTGAGCGAGATGATGGACAAGATCGCCGAAGGGCGCGGCACCCAGTACGAAATGAACGAGTTGCTGCGCATCCAGGCGGTGATGAAGGCGAGCAGCCACTGCGGCCTGGGGCAGACGGCCGGCAACGCGGTGGCCGACACGGTGCAGAAATTCCGTCCTTCCTACGAGCGCCGGCTGGCGCAGACCGATTTCGTTCCGGCCTTCGATCTCGACGCCGCACTGGCCAAGACCCGGCAACTGACCGGCCGGGACGATGCCCACGCCCACCTGGGAGCAGAAGCATGAGCGATAGCATGAACAGCGCCTTCGACAGCGCCAATACCTTTACCATCGATGGCCGCCGGGTACCGTTCAAACCCGGCCAGACCATCCTGCATGCAGCCCTGGAGGCCGGAGTTTACATCCCGCATCTGTGCCACCATCCCGAACTCAAACCGCACGGCAGCTGCAAGTTGTGCACGGTGACGGTGAATGGTCGTAACGGTTCGGCCTGCACGGCCCGCGCCATGCCGGGGCTGGAAGTCGAAAACGATACGCCGGCCCTGAACGACCGTCGCCGCGTCCTGCTGCAGATGCTCTTCGTCGAAGGCAACCATTTCTGCCCGGGCTGCGAAAAGAGCGGCAACTGTCAGTTGCAGGCGCTGGCCTACGACCTGGAAATGCTGGCGCCGCACTTCCGCCATGCCTTCCCGGAACGTCCGGTCGATGCTTCGCACCCCGACGTCTGGCTCGATCTCAATCGCTGCGTGATGTGCGAACTGTGCGTCCGCGCCAGCCGCGATCTCGACGGCAAGAACGTCTTCATGCTGGCCGGCCGCGGTGCCGACTCCAAGGTGGTGGTCAATTCGCCGACCGGCCTGCTCAAGGACAGTGCGCTGACCATTGACGACCGGGCGGCGCACGTCTGTCCGGTCGGCGCCATCCTGCCCAAGCGGGTTGGTTATGCCGTACCGATCGGCGAGCGCCAGTTCGACCAGGCGACGATCAGCCACCAGGTCGATTACCTGGCCCGGCGAACCATCCCGATCAAAGCCGCCGAAACAGTCACGGAAACGGAGGGGGCCTGAGATGAATGCACCGCGTGATCTACCCCGCAAGCTGCGGGTCGCGACAACCTCGTTGTCCGGCTGCTTCGGCTGCCACATGTCCTTCCTCGATATCGACGAACGTCTGCTTGAACTGGCGCATCTGGTCGAGTTCGACCGTTCGCCGATCACCGACATCAAACATTGCGGTCCCTGCGATATCGGCCTGGTCGAAGGCGGCGTCTGCAATGCCGAGAACGTCCATGTCCTGCACGAGCTGCGCAAGAACTGCAAGGTGCTGGTTGCCCTCGGCACCTGCGCGATCAGCGGTGGCTTGCCGGCCCAGCGCAACAACCTCGACGTGACGCAATGCCTGGCCCAGATTTACCGCACCGAAAGCGGCGAAGTGGCGGTGCCCAACGATCCGGAACTGCCGCTGTTGCTCGACAAGGTGTACCCGATCAATGAAATCGTCCGCGTCGACTACTTCCTGCCCGGTTGTCCGCCTTCCGGCGACACCATCTGGAAGTTCCTGACCGACCTGCTGACCGGGCGCACGCCCCGGATCGAGCATCCCTTGCTCAAATTCGATTAATCGGAGCCCCCATGTTTGCACTGGAAACCGCCGCTCACCCGGAAACCCTGCGCCGTATCGCCATCGACCCGGTGACCCGGGTCGAAGGGCACGGCAAAGTCACCCTGCTGCTGGATCAGGACAACAAGATCCACCAGGTTCGTTTGCACATCGTCGAATTCCGCGGCTTCGAAGCCTTCATCGAAGGCCGTCCTTACTGGGAGGTGCCGGTCACCGTCCAGCGTCTGTGCGGCATCTGCCCGGTGAGCCATCACCTGGCGGCGGTCAAGGCGATGGATCTGATCGCCGGCTACGGCCCGCTGACGCCGACAGCCGAAAAACTGCGCCGCTTGATGCATTACGGCCAGATCATGCAGTCGCATGCCGTGCACTTCTTCCACCTGGCTTCGCCGGACATCCTGCTCGGCTTTGACAGCGATTTCACCCGGCGCAATATCGTCGGCGTCGCCCTCGATCATCCGGAAATCGCCAAGCAGGGCGTGCTGCTGCGCAAATACGGCCAGGAAGTGATCCGTCACACCGCCGGCAAGCGGGTGCATGGCACCGGGGCGATTCCCGGCGGCATGAACAAGGCGCTGAGTCAGGCCGAGCGCGACGAAATGGCCAAGGATATCGACCAGATGATCGCCTGGTCGCTCGGTGCCGTGCACATGGTCAAGCAGTTGCACGAGACCAATCCGGCTTTCTACAACGTCTTCGGCGATTTCCGCTCGAACATGATGGGCCTGGTCCGGCCGGACGGCGCGCTCGACTTCTATCACGGTGCGCTGCGCGCCGTCGATGCCGATGGCCAGACCATCTTCGACCAGGTCGATTACGCCACCTACCAGGACGTGCTGCAGGAAGAGATCAAGCCCTGGAGCTACATGAAGTTCCCGCATATCCGCAGCCTGGGGGCGGAAAACGGTTGGTACAAGGTCGGCCCGCTCGGCCGCATCCAGGCCGCCAGCTACCTGTCCACGCCGCTCGCCGAGGCCGAGCGCCAGGCGATGATGGCGCTGGGCGGCGGCAAGCCGGTACATGGCACGCTGATGTACCACTGGGCGCGCCTGATCGAGGTGGTGCACGCCGCCGAAATGATCCGCGACCTGCTCAACGATCCGGATATCCTCGGCCTCGACCTGATGGCGGAGAAGGGGGCTCGACGGCATGAAGCGGTCGGCGTCATCGAGGCGCCGCGCGGTACGCTCTTCCACCACTACCGGGTAGACGACAACGATCTGGTGACTTACTGCAACCTGATCGTGTCCACCACCAACAACAACCAGGCGATGAACGAGGCGGTGCGTACCGTGGCGCGGCAGTATCTCGA
>DAIMCQ010000091.1:0-13963 GCA_036726285.1 Azonexus sp. | reverse complement strand
CTGCTTAACAGCCAGGGCATTGCTGTCGTTGTGGCGCTGATTTCGCCTACTACCGCAGGACGCGCAGCAGCCCGACAAACCATCGGGGCCGCGCGGTTCATTGAAATCTATGTCAACACCCCGTTGGCTGTGTGCCAGCAACGCGACACCAAAGGCCTGTACGCCAAAGCCCGCCAGGACAGCAGCTTTGCCCTGACTGGTATCGCCGCGCCCTACGAATCGCCCATCAATGCCGACCTGTGCATTGACACCAGTCAACTCAGCCTGCCAAAGGCCGTGGCGCGCATTTGCGATTTTCAGAAGCCATCAACATGATGACTAATAAACTGAGAGGCGAGTGTTGTCTCACGGGTAAGCATTCGTCACTTGCGAAACTGCTGCTGATTCAGGATTTACCAATGTGTCATCACCACCACACCAAGTCGCGCCGTTGCCTTGTATGCTTCGCAGTTCCGTCACCTGCCGTCCTATTGCCCCAACAATTCGCCTTAACGGTATTACACGCAGGAAAAGCCGAGTACCCAATTGGGATGGTAAAAAATTGAGGATCCTTGATGCAACAGACTAATCAAAACGCCTTCAATTCTGACAGGCCTGTACCAGGGCCTTTGGATTTAAATGTCAGCACCGATTTTGCCAAACTACTGGCAACCTCAGGCAACTCTCTGGCAATAACGGTGGGGCCAGATGGCCTACTCCTGCTGGGCGCACAAGCGAGTGGTCGTATTCACGTGGACCACTGTTTCATCCCCAACGCGTTTGCTGTGGCAATTGAAGGCAAGCGCTTGGCAGTCTCCCATAAGCAAGGCATCACGATTTACAACTGCGTCACCAACCTTGCTGCCGATCACCCGGACAAACCCGGCGTGCATGACTCCTACTTCACCCCTTTGGTGACGTTTCACACTGGCGACTGCCTCGTGCATGATATTGCCGTGGCAAAGCAAGGATTGGTCGTAGCCAACACCCGGTTCTCTACGGTCTGCTTAATTGATGGGCGTTACAACATAAATCCCATCTGGCATCCCTCGTTTATTTCCCACCCCATGCCGGAGGATCGTTGCCATCTGAACGGTTTGGCAATCAGTGGCGACCAAATTCGCTATGTCACCGCCTTTGGTCCTTACGATAATGCCGGTGGATGGCGTGGCCAGAAGGACTTTCAGGGACTTCTGATAGATGTGCAAAAAGACGCCAACCTTTTGTCCAACTTGATCATGCCGCATTCTCCCCGCCTGTTCGGGGAGCGCTTGTTTGTATGCGAATCGGGCTACGGTGCTGTGCATGAAGTAGATCGGCGCACCGGAAATATTCGTTGTGTGGTGCGGCTTCCGGGCTTGACCCGGGGCCTGGCGCTAATGGGAGACTTGCTATTGGTGGGGCTTTCCACCATGCGTTCGTCCACCAGTCTTCCAGAAATTCCATTGCGTAAAGATGGCACTTCAATGGTCGCAGGGGTCGCCGCGGTCCATATCGAAACAGGCGAAATTCGGGGTATGGTCACTATTGCAAACCCATTACGAGAAGTACTGGATGTCAAAGTGATTCCCGGGCTACGAACCCCCGGCATTGCCGACGTGCATAACGCGCAGGGCAATTTCCTAATCGATGGACCGTCGGGAAGCTATTGGGCTAGCCCGACCGGCGGACAATCAACTCGTTCCTGATCAACTCGTTCCTGATCAACTCGTTCCTGATCAACTGTTTATACAACTGCAAATCTTCCCTTGAGGACTCGACCATGGGCTACACAACATCGACCGATTCATTCACCATCGAGAATCTTGGCACTAGCTTAAGTCTCGACACTGCAATAGGTTTGCCTTCGGATGAGACAGCAGTACTACTCAGGGCTTCTAATGGTGCACGGTATATACGGTTTTATGACAGTACCGGGGTCAAGATTGGCAGTGATATCAATATCTTTAACCTTGCGGACAATGAAAGCAGCAACGTTGATCGCAATGAAGTAAAAATTCTCGCGCTTTCCAGCGGAAATGTTGTTGTTCAGTACAACAAAAGCGACAGCGGTGCGTCTGGCACAAGCAGCGCCTACTTCTTTGTCGTCGACCGGTTGGGCGCCGAAGTAGTTCATGACACCCAGATCAATACCTATACCGATGGAAACTCACTTACTCGCGGTTTTGATATTGCCGAGTTGTCCAATGGAAACATTGCGTTTACCTATCAGCGCAACGACAACACCAGCCGCGCCACACATGTCTTCAAGGCAGATGGGACTCCTGTGTCGAGCGAGACCCTGGTTGCATCATCCGTCAACGGCTCGTTGACATCCGTTGCCGCCAGTGCAAGCGGTGGCTACATGATGGCCTATGAACATGGAGGAACGGTCGATTTCAAGCTTTATAACAACACCGGTACACTACAAACCTCGGGTACGCTTTACAGCGCAGCAGGAGATTCGCCGACATATGAATTATTGGCATTGAGCAATGGCAACTACCTGGCAGTCACCTACAAGTTTGGCGATGCGACAAGTACCGGAAAAATCTTTAATTCCAGCGGTACCCTATTAAATACCATCAGTTTGGCGCCCGCCTACTCTGGGACCATTGCACCTGTCTATACCACAGGAGCAGAGGGTTTTGCCATCGCCACCCCGTTGGATTCTCCCCCATTTAATTGGGGCGATCCTTCTGGCTCCGGTACAACAAATCTCATATTCAAGTACTACGACAATAGCGGTACGCTGATCTCCACAAACCCAAGTATTTCGTCCGGTCAATATTATTACAACGACTACGTCTCTTTTTCTTACCAAACGGCAATCTCGCCGTCGTTCCAGATCTTCGGGGGTTATACACGGGGTGCAGGTGTTATTTCCACCACCAGTCCCAACGCCGGCGATACTCAGCGTACCATTGGCGCCCTGTTATTCGACCAGCCGAATGGCGCCGGTGCGCCAACAGTCACGCTGTCTGTCAACAACAGTACTGTAGCTGAAGCCGCAGGCACGTCCACCATCACCGCAACGCTCAGCGCCACGGCAGCCAGCGACACCATCGTCACCCTTACCGCCACCGGCACCGCAACGGGCAGCGGCACCGACTACACACTGTCGTCGAACACCATCACCATCACGGCCGGGAATACCACCGGCACCACGACCCTTACCGCTGTCCAAGATCTGCTCGACGAAGCCAACGAGACCGTGATTATCGACATCACCGGCATCACCGGGGGCGACAGCGCCACAGAGAGCGGAACCCAGCAGCAAACCATCACCATCACCGACGACGATGCCGCCCCCACGGTGTCGATCGCCAACACCAGCCTGACTGAGGGCAACAGCGGCTCGAGCAACATGACGTTTACCGCCACCCTGAGCACCGCCTCGGGCCAAGCCGTGTCGGTCAACTACGCTACCAGCAATGGCACCGCCACAGCGGGCAGTGACTACACCGCGGCCAGCGGCACGCTGACCTTTGCTGCCGGGGAGACCAGCAAAACCTTTACCGTGGCGATTGCGGGCGACACCACGGCAGAGCCGGATGAAACCATCACCGCCACCTTGTCAGCCCCGAGCAACGCCACCTTGGCCACATCAACGGCCACCGGCACGATTAGCAATGACGACAACGCGGCGCCCACCCTCAGCACCATTTCTACACTCACCGGTGCCACCGAAGACACCGCGTATGCCATCAGTTACGCCGCTTTGCTGGCAGCCTCCAACTATGCGGACACGGATGCTTCCGACCCGAAGAGCTTTCGAGTTGAAGCAGTTACCACCGGTACGCTGTATACCGATGCGGGGCTGACAACCCCAGTTACACCCGGCACGACTTTGCTCAGCACCGGCGGCACCTGGTACTGGAAAGCAGCGCTTGACGCCAACGGCTCGGCGCTCAATGCATTTACCGTCAAGGCCTGGGACGGCACGGCGGCTTCAACGACGGCAATTCAGGTCAAAGCGAATGTGGCAGCGGTCAACGACGCGCCCACGCTGAGCGCGGCGGCCTCGCTGACGACGATTAACGAAGATGTGCTCAGTTCGGATGCCGAGGCCGTGGGTGGTTATAACAATCGCGGCGATGGCCTGAACACCCTCCTTGCAGCCTCGGGATACGCCGATACGGCAGATTCTGATGGTCACATGGGTATTGTCATTACCAATGACGCATCGAATCCGGTGACAGAAGGCAGGTGGCAGTATTTCAATGCCGCCGATGCCAGTTTCGAGTATTGGCATGACATTGGCACCGTCAGCGCTTCGGCCGGTTTGGTGCTTGAAGCGAGTGGCAGTACGGAATCTTTCCTGCGCTTTGTTCCGGTTGCCAATTTCAGTGGCACGCCCGGTGGCCTAACCATCCATGCGATTGACAATGGCACAACGGCCCAGACTATCAATTACACCACCTGGAACGGCACAACCGAAAACCGTGTCACCTTCGACACCACGGCTGACAACGCCACTTCGCGGGTTTCTGCCAGCGGGCAAACCTGGAGCGTGACGGTCAATCCGATCGCCGACACCCCCTCGGTGAGCAACGCCTCCACCACACCCGCCACGCAAACTACCAGCGGCCTGGTGCTCAGCCGCAACGTCGCAGACAGCACGGAGGTGACTCACTTCAAGATTACCGGCATCAGCAACGGCAACTTGTTCCAGAACGACGGCACGACCGCCATTAGCAACGGCGACTTCATCAGCTTTGCGCAGGGCAATGCCGGCTTGAAGTTCACCCCGAGTGGCGCAAGCGATGGCACATTCAGTGTGCAGGCCTCTACCAGCAATACGGCGGGCGGACTCGGTGGCAGCGTGGTGCCTGTCACCGTGTCGGTCGGCATAGGGGTAGCCAGCCCAAGCATCAATGAAGACACCGACTCAAGCGCCATTGTCATTAGCGGCAATACCGGCTTCTACAAGATCACCGGTATAACCGGTGGTACGCTTTTCAGCGATGCTGGCTTCACGACCGCCATCGCCAGCGGCGATTTTATTGCGACGGCCGGCGCCAGTACCAACGTCTATTTCCGCCCCACAGCGGACTTCAATGGCGCGGCCGGTTTCTCGGTGCAAGGCTCCAGCAGCAATCTGGATGCGGGGCTTACAGGCAACACAGCCACCTCAAGCATCACCGTCACGGCGGAGAACGATGCGCCGGTAGCCAGCGGCAGTGCCACGCTTTCAGCGGTGCTAGAGAACACAGCGATGCCACCTGGGGCGAGCGTTTCATCGCTGTTTGCCAGCAAATTTAGCGACACCAAGGACACGGTCGTCGGCGGCTCCAGCGAGGCTAGCTTTATCGGCATCGCGTTAAGCAGCTACACGGCGGATGCAGCAAAAGGCGAATGGCAATACCAGATTGGTGCGGCGGGTCCTTGGCTGGTCTTGAGCAACGCCACTAGCGCCGCAGCAATTACGTTGGCAGCGGCCGACTTGCTGCGCTTTGTGCCGGCAGCAAATTACAACGGTGCGGCAACCGCTTTGGCGGCCAATCTGATTGAAACCGGAGCAGCGGCCATCACCAGTGGCGCCAGCATCGATTTGACCGGTGCGACCGGTCTGGCGACCCACTATTCAAGCGCCACCGTCTCACTGGCGCACACCATTACCCCGGCCAATATCGCACCGGTCATCACCAGCAACGGCGGCGGCTCCACTGCGGCCATCAGTGTGTCCGAGAACACTACCGCCGTCACCACCGTCGTGGCTACCGACCCAGACCTGCCTGCACCAACCTTGAGCTACAGCATCACCGGCGGCGCCGACCAGACGAAATTCAGCATCATTCCCACTACCGGCGTCCTCAGCTTCATCAGCTCCCCGAACTTCGAAGTGCCGACCGACGCCGACACGAACAACAGCTATATCGTTGAAGTAAGCGCCAGTGACGGCAGCCTCACCGACACCCAGTCGATCACTGTCACCGTCACCGACGTCAATGAAAACCCGGTTACCCCCCCTACTCCGACACCGGACCCAACTCCGGAGCCGACACCACCACCTGCCATGGTGGATGGCACCACGGTAACCACGACCACCAACACCAGTAACGGTCAGACAACCACTATACAAACCGTAGCACCGGTTACTGCAACGCGCCTTGACGACAGCGGCACACCCAACAGACAACTGGCCGATATCCCTCTGGCCGCCGATAGCAGTGGATTACCAGTAGTTCAGGTCGGCTTGCCAACCGGTATTGGTTTGACATCCAGCGTAACCTCCAGCAGTTCACTCACCCTACGCGAGCAACTGATAAATGCCAGTGATCCGCGCGTGGCAGATAACGCTCAAATGCAGGAGATCATCGATAACGGCATCGACCAATACGTCCCCACGGTCGGCGACCAGAGCCAAGTCACCGTCCGCACCATTACCCTGACAGTCCCAGCCGGCACCACCGCACCGCCCGCCCAACCGATCATCATCACCGGCGCCACTGGCACCGGCGAAAACGACTCAGCCCACCCGTTGAGGCAGGAAGCCCTGGTCATTGATGCCCGCAACCTGCCATCGGGAAGCGTGCTGGATCTCAGTCAAGTCGAATTCGCCATCATCATCGGACCGGTCACTGCAACAGGAGGGTTAGGCCGAAACTATGTAATTGGTGATGACTCGCGCCAAACCATTGTGCTTGGACCTGAGGACGACATTCTTCACGGCGGGGGAGGCAATGACACCATTGCCTCCAAAGGCGGCAATGACCAGTTGTTTGGTGATGACGGCAAAGACTTGCTGGTCGGTGGTGATGATGCGGATTCGCTTTATGGAGGCACGGGTGACGACGTTCTCCAAGGAGGACAAAGCGATGCCGGCACTATGCAATTTACTCTCGATACCCAAGGGAAGTTGCATGTCCGATTTACCGCAACCGAGTCCGTGCTGACCAACAACAGCACCATCGATTTTATCGATGTCTGGACGAAACCGACGGCACAACGCGGTGAGATTGATAATCGGATTGGACTGATTGAGTATGACTACGGTCTACTCCGGGATATTTCCCTTCTCTATTACGCAGTTGTGAATCAAGCCCCGACCACGGCTTCTTTACGCGACATAGCGGCGACAGGCGTTTCGGCAGCGGATCTGGCCGATAAGGCATTCAGTATCTACAAGCAGCTATTTGCACCCACTTTTGACGCATTGGATACTGAAACGAATATCCGTACACTTGTTAAGCACGTCCTCGGGACAGAAAGCCAGGACTCTCAACAAAAGCTGATCACAATGCTGTCGCAAGGGAGCGACTGGGGTGACCTATTGCTCAATCTGGCGCAGGCCAAACAATTCGCCAACCAGTCGCTGCTCAGTACGGGACTCGTAGATAGCCAGGGGAACCTCAAACTGACCCAGGATCTCCTGCTTCATGAATCCGGTTGGTCAGCCGATATCGGCGACGACACTCTTTATGGCGGCGATGGCAACGATTATCTCGTTGGCGGCCGGGGCAACAACATTCTGGATGGTGGGACAGGTATCGATATCGCAGTCTTTACCGGCGTATTGAAAGATTTCGGTGTGCGTGTCAAAACCAGCGGCCAATCGACCGACCTGGTGATTTTTAATCGCCTCACTGGCGCTGAGGACATCATCCGCAATATCGAAGGGGTCAAGATTGGTGACACTGTTTACGGTGGCACGGGCCAGGGCCCGAACGTCGAAGCGGGACATGATTACGCTTTGAGCGACTTCGTCGCGCCGGTTGGCGTTGCCCAATTGAAAGATATGGGACTACCGGATTCCTGGATGGCTTAAGAATCAAGGAAATTCAAGATGCTCTCGGTCACCGCCGAGAGCATCAATATCCGCTTACGAAAGCACACCTCAGATAGCTACTTGAAGCCAGGATCTACGGCATCTAGACGACGACAACAAGCCGCAGGCAGCTGCGGCTTTTTTTTCTGCAAGACCGGGTTGCCGAGCCGGAAAGCTGGAATAGCGCTGACGCCTGAAGGATAATCAAGTCAGCCAATGCCTCACACGCATCCAGCCAACGCCGCACATCGCGAGAAAGTCAATTGCAGACCGTCATGCACAACAGCAAGCTGCCTTCATTTCCCAAACGCCTTGCACTGACGGTTTTCCTGCTGCTGGCCCTGATCGTCACATTTGCCGTTTATACCCATGCGGAAAAGGCAATCGACCGCGCCAACGAGTACCGGCAACAATCCCTCTTTCTTTCCGAAGAACTCCGCCAGTCCTCCGACGACTTGACCCGGATGGCCCGGACCTACGTCATCACCGGGCAAACTGCTTATAAAAGCCATTACCTGGACATCATCGCCATCCGCGATGGCGTCAAAGCGCGCCCCGAAAACTATCACAACATTTACTGGGACCTGGTTTTCTCCGGCCAGCCCTTACCCCGCCCCGACAGCCAACAGAAGACTCCCCTGCTCGAACTGTTCCGCCAAGCCGGCTTCAGCGATGAAGAATACCGCTGGCTCGACGAAGCCAAGAAAAATTCCGACCATCTGGCCATCCTCGAGCAGGAGGCCATCCGACTCAGCGAATCGGGGAATGAAGACAGCCGCGCCCAGGCCATCCGCATGCTGCACGACGAGGCCTATCACCAGGCCAAGGCGGACATCATGCGCCCGCTTGCCCAACTCGACGACCAGATGGAAAAACGGACGCTCGAAGCCATCCGCTCGGCGGCCCAACATGCCGGCCTGGTGCGCTATCTTTTCATCGCTTTCGGGCTGGCCGCACTCGGCATGCTATGGCAGACCTACAATGCCTTGCGCGCCACACTCGGCGCCCCCGCCGCCGATATCCACGCACAGATCGTCCGGCTTGGGCGGGGCGATTTCTCTGCACCCGAGGAGAGCATCCAGGCTTGCCGACCAAACAGCGTACTCGGCTGGCTGCAACAAACCCGCAACGAACTTCGGGAATTGTCGGTCGGACGCCAGCAGGACAAGGAGCATCTATCGCAACGCAGCCGCGAGCTTCTCCTGCACAACGAAACCTTGCAGCAAATCAGTCAGGGCCTTCCGCTGCGCCAGGTTCTCGAAGCGCTGGCCCGTCACGTCGAAGAACTTCATCCCGGCATGCGCTGCTCCATCCTGTTGCTCGATCGCGACGGCAAACATCTGCTGCACGGTGCGGCCCCCAGTTTGCCGGCGGCCTACAACGCGGCCATCGACGGCGTCGAAATCGGCGAAGGGGTCGGCTCCTGCGGCACGGCGGCATTCCGTGGCAGCCGGGTAGTCGTCGAGGATATTCGGCACGATTCCCTGTGGGCGGACTACCAGGAACTGGCTCGCCTGGCCGACGTTCAAGCCTGCTGGTCGCAACCCTTCAAGAACCGGACCGGCCAAGTGCTGGGCACCTTCGCCATTTATCACCGTCAGCCAACCGTACCCTCTGCCGACGAGATTTCGCTGATCGAGGACTACGCCAGCCTGGCCAAGCTGGCCGTCGAACGCGCCCGGAACGAAGAGGCCTTGCGCCTGAGCGACGAACGCTACCACCTGATTGCCGACAACAGCAGCGACGTCATCTGGCTGATGGAACTGCCGGCCAAAACGCTGAGTTTCGTCAGCCCCTCGGTTGAGCGATTGCGCGGCTGGACGGCCGAAGAAGTCATGAAGCAGCCGCTCGAAGTGTCACTGACGCCGGCTTCGCTGGCCAAAGCCAACGCTGCGCTGGACAACTGCCTGGCACGCATCGCCCGCGGCGACCAGAGCGGCCGCTCGACCATCGCGGAAGTCGAGCAACCGTGCAAGGATGGCCGGATCATCTCGACCGAGATCGTCATGACCTTCCTTTTCGATGGCGCGGGCAAACCCGAGAAAATCCTCGGCATCACCCGCGACATCAGCGAGCGTCGTCGTAACGAGCAGGAACTGGAAAACTACCGCCAGCATCTCGAACGCATGGTCGAGAAAAGAACCGCCGACCTGCTCGTCGCCAAGGATGCCGCCGAAATGGCCAATCAGGCAAAGAGCACCTTCCTCGCCAACATGAGCCACGAACTCCGCACCCCGATGAACGCCATCATGGGCATGACCCAGCTGGCGTTGCGGCGCTGCGTCGATGACAAGCAGGGGGCGCAACTGCACAAGGTGGTCGATGCCTCGCGTCATCTGCTGGCCATCATCAACGATATTCTCGACATCTCGAAGATCGAGGCAGGCCGGCTTGAGCTTGAACAGGCAGACTTTCGCCTGGGCAGCGTGATCGAGAACCTGGGCAGCATGATCGGCCCAAGCGCCCGCGACAAAGGCCTGCAACTCGAAGTCGACCTGCCCCAGGATCTGGCTGAATTGCCGCTCGAAGGGGATGCGTTGCGCCTGGGACAAATACTGATCAACCTGGTCGGCAATGCCATCAAATTCACCGACTGCGGCAAGATCATCATTCGCGTCCGCACCCTCGGCAGTGCACCGGACAGCGTGTTGCTACGCCTCGAAATCGAAGACTCGGGTATCGGCATCTCGAGCGAAGACCAGCAACGCCTGTTTTCCGCCTTCGAACAGGCCGATGGTTCAACTACCCGGCGCTATGGCGGCACGGGTCTCGGCCTGGCAATCAGCAAGCGCCTGGTCGGTCTGATGCAAGGCGAAATCGGCGTCAACAGCACGCCTGGGCAGGGCAGCACCTTCTGGTTCACAGCCCGTTTCACCCGTCTCAGCCAGGGCCGCGACGAACACCAACAAATATTCGCGCCGCAGGGCAACGAAACCATCCTCCGCCAGCAATTCGCCGGTGCCCGCATCCTGCTGGTCGAGGACGAACCGATCAATCAGGAAGTTTCCCGCGAGCTGCTCGAATTTGCCGGCCTGCAGGTCGATCTGGCGACCGATGGCGAATTGGCCGTCGAGCAGGCCAGTCGCCAGCGCTACGACCTGATCCTGATGGACATGCAAATGCCCAGGATGAACGGAATCGATGCCAGCCGGGCGATTCGTGCCCTGCCCGAGCGTCAGCACGTACCGATCATCGCCCTCACCGCCAATGCCTTCGATGAGGATCGTCAGCGCTGCCTGGCGGCGGGCATGAACGACCACATCGGCAAACCGGTCGATCCTGAAATCCTTTACGGCATGCTGCTCAAATGGTTGTCCAGCAACGGCAAGCCGGCCTGAAACCGCTAGCGCGACGCCTACCCTGGCCCGATTGTCGGCGAGCAGCCGGCTCATAGATCAATAACTTATAAGCTTGTTCCAACAGAAGGCTCGACAAGCCGAGGGCAGTTGAGGCTAGATAGCGGCCAATTGTCACCCGAGGAAACTCCCCGATGAAACTGCTCACCTGCGTCAGCGCCTTCGGCCTGCTGCTTGCGGCCAATGCCGCCCTCGCCGCCGACCCCAATCTCGGTCGCAATCTGGCGGCCACCTGCGCCAACTGCCACGGCACCAACGGCAAGTCCCAGCCTGGCTCGGGCATCGATTCGCTGGCCGGCGTGCCCAAGGCGAACACGCTGCAAAAACTGGCCGACTACCGCAGCGGCGCCCGCACCGCGACGATCATGCACCAGATCGTCAAGGGCTACAGCGACGAGCAGCTCGACCTGATCGCCACCTATTTCGCGGCACAGAAGTAAAGGGAGACCGAGATGATGTTGATGAAAAGACGTGACTTCCTCAAGGCGGGTGCCGCCGCCGGAGCCCTGGCCAGCCTGTATGGCTGCGCCGGCTCGACCAAGGCCAGCGGCCATGTCGTGGTGGTCGGTGGCGGCTACGGCGGCGCCACCGTCGCCAAATACCTGCGGATGTGGAGCGAAGGCAGCGTCCAGGTGACGCTGGTCGAGCGCAATGCGAATTTCGTTTCCTGCCCGATCTCCAACCTGGTCATCGGCGGCAGCAAGACCCTGGCCGATATCACCGTCAGCTACGACAACCTGAAAAGCAAATGGGGCATTCGCGTCATCCAGGACGAAGTCGGCGCCGTCGATAGCGCCAAACGCAGCATCGCGCTGAAAAGCGGCGGCAGCCTCAGCTACGACCGCCTGGTCCTGTCGCCGGGTGTCGACTTCCTGTGGGACGAGATTCCCGCCCTGAAGCGCGCCGACGCCCAGGCAAAAATCCTGCATGCCTGGAAGGCCGGCCCGCAGACCGTTGCCCTGCGCCAGCAACTCGAAGCGATGAAGGACGGCGGCGTCTATGCCCTCGCCATCCCCAAGGCGCCCTACCGCTGCCCGCCCGGCCCCTACGAGCGCGCCAGCCTGGTTGCCGATTATTTCAAACACCACAAGCCGCGCTCGAAAGTGGTGATTCTCGATGCCAACGAAGAGATCGTTTCCAAGAAGCCCTTGTTCACCAAGGCCTGGAGCGAGCTCTACCCAGGCATCATCGAGTACCGCAACAATGCCGAGGTCAAGGATGTCGATGTCGGCAGCAAGACCGCCATTCTCGAATTCGACAAGTTCAAGGCCGACGTGCTCAATGTCATCCCGCCGCAACGCGCCGGCAGCATTGCCGCGCAGTCCGGGCTGAAACTGGTGAATACCCGCTGGGTGGACATCAACTGGCTGAGCATGGAATCCACCAACACCCCGGGCATCCACGTGCTGGGCGATGCCGTCTTCCTCGCCCCGGGCATGCCGAAATCGGGACATATGGCCAACCAGCACGGCAAGCTGGCGGCGGCAGCCATCCTCAACCAGCTCGCCGGACTGGAGCCCAACCCGGCACCGGTCTTGACCAACACCTGCTACAGCTTTGTCGATAGCAAGAACGTCATTCACGTCTCGTCGGTGCACCAGTACGATACGGCCACCCGCACCGTGCAGCCGGTCAAGGGTGCCGGCGGCGTCTCGGCCGTGCGCAGCGAGGCCGAAGGCGTGATTGCGCTGGGCTGGGCGAAGAACATCTGGGCCGACATGCTGAGCTGAAATCGCTCGCCTGAAAACGACCAAGGCCGCAGCAATGCGGCCTTTTTCATGGCTGGACGTGGACTCGCTCAGCGAGCCGAATAATGCGAGATCAGCGAGACCAACAACGGGCTGCTGATCCCCGACAAGGCCGTCGACAGCAGCAGGCTGCCCGCCGCCGGCCCCTCGATGACCTTGAACTGCCGTGCCATCAAAAAGACGTTGGCGCCGACCGCAATCGAGGCCAGCAAGACGACGACCTGGGTTTCGATCAGCGGCAACTTGAGCAGAACCGCCAGCCCCCAGACCACCAGCGGCTGGACGGCCAGCTTGATAAAGCAGATGGCCCAACTGATGCCCCAGCCGCCACCGGAACGGAACTCGGCCAGCCCCATGCCGAGCGCGATCAGCGCCAGCGGCATGGCGGCCGACGACATCATGTCGAGCGACTGCTCGGCGAAATCCGGCAAGGCCCAGCCGGTCATGCCGTACAAGGTGCCGGAAAAAATGGCGACGACGATGGGATTGGTCGCCACCGCTTTCGCCGTCTTGCCGATGCCGCGCACCGACAGGTTGCCGTGCCGGGCCCACTCGATGGAAACGGTGACCAGCGACCACAGGATCAGCGAATTGAAAGTCAGGACCAGCGCCACCGAGGGCAGCGAAGCATCGCCCAGCAGCTTCTTGGCAAAAGGTACGCCGAGCAGCAGGTTGTTGGAAAAGATGCCGCCCAGCGCAAAAACCGTCTGTTCCTCGCCATTGAGGCGGAAGAGATGGCAGGCGATCAGCCGCCCGATCACGAAGACCAGCAGGCAGCCGCCGAAAAAAGCGATCAACAAGCGGGCATCGACCGGCGGCAGATGCGCCAGGCTGGTCATCATGTGGAACAGGGTCGCCGGCAGGGCCACCGAAAAGACGAAACGGGTCAGCCCTTCGGAAATGCTGGCCGGCCAGCCGACGACGCGCAGCAGCAGATAGCCGAGCACGATCAAGACGTACATCGGCGCGACCAGCGCCAGGTTGTTGATGAACTGATTCATCGCAGGCGGCCGCCTTCCGCCATCAACCGCTGTTCCTCAACCCCGAAGCCACACCATTGATCGACAGATGAATCCCGCGGGCCAGCCGCTCGTCGGTGTCGCCGGCGCGGTGGCGCTTGAGCAACTCGA
>DAIMCQ010000090.1:0-13979 GCA_036726285.1 Azonexus sp. | reverse complement strand
GGCCTGCTCGGCCCGCGCAGCATCTACGGCCACTGTATCCACCTGGCCCCGGTCGAGATCGAGGAAATGGCGCAGTTCGGCGCCGCCGCGGCCTTCTGCCCGACCTCCAACCTGTTCCTCGGCAGCGGCTTCTTCAACCACCCGGCGGCCAGCGATGCCGGCATCCGCGTCGGGCTGGCCACCGATGTCGGCGGCGGCACCTCGTTCAGCCTGATCCGCACGCTGGGCGAGGCCTACAAGGTATCGCAGCTGCACCAGCGCCCGCTGCCGCCGCTGCGCGCCTGGTTCCTCGCCACGCTGGGCGGCGCCCAGGCGCTCTATCTCGACCAATTCATCGGCAATTTCGCGCTCGGCAAGGAAGCCGACTTCATCGTCCTCGACCCACGCGCCACGCCGGAGCTGGATTTCCGCCTCAAGGGCGGCGAAGGCCTGGCCGAGCGCCTGTTTGCGATGATGATACTGGGCGACGAGCGCTGCGTGATGGCGACGCACATCATGGGCAAGGCGGCATTGATCAAAAACTAGGATTTTCTTCCGGCAAAGTGTGAAAACCTTCGCGGAATGATCGGGTTTCCGGCAATTAAGATAGCAGGCAAGCACTCGTCATTTTGCCCGACGAGCTTCTCAATGCCTTCCGGAACCGCCATTGCGCCGCCTTCTCGCCCCATTCTCGCTCGTCACGCTGGCTGGCATCGCGCTGGCCGGCACCTTGGGCGCGCCACCTACCGATGCCGCACCGGTCGACGTCGACACCCAGGTTTTGCGCATCGTTTCCGGCATCGTCGGCTATTCGCGCTGGCCGACCCCGCCGACCAGCCTGCGTTTTTGCATTGCCGGCAACCCCGCCCACCTCAAGGATCCGCCAGGCAAGCTCGGCCAGATTGGCGAGCATGCCATATCCTACCGCCGTCTCGACAACAACGATCCTGACTCGGCCATCGCCTGCGACATCCTGTACCTGGGCAACATGCTGGCGGCAGAGCGTAAAAGGTTGCAGGACAAGGCTGTCGGGCGCCCGATCCTGAGCATCAGCGAAGACGATGCGCTGTGCGCCGAAGCCAGTATGTTCTGCCTGCCCATCCTGAACGGCGAAGTCGGCCTGCGTGCCAATCTCGACGTCATCTCGCGCAGCGGCATCCGGATCAATCCGAAGGTATTGCAATTGGTTCAAAGGAGGAAGAATCAGCATGAGTCGAACTGATTCGTCCCACCCGCGGCGACCGACACTGACCACCCTGTTGCATGACGCCAACATGCGGGTGGCCATGGCCGCCCTGGCTACGGTGGGGATATCGATAGTCCTGGTTGCCTTGATCGCCCTGCGCGCCTACATGATCGACAATCTCGCCCTCTCCGCCCACAACATCGCCTATACGGTTGAGGCGGCAGTGGTGTTCAACGATAGCGAAGCGGCCAGCGAGGTATTGAGCCTGATGGCGGCAAGCGATCAGGTGGCCTCGGCCCACGTCATCGACCGCGACGGTAACGAGATTGCCGTCTGGCGGCAAAATTCGGGCAGAACTGGGATCGGCCTGGAGCGTTTTTTGGCCAGCACCTTGCTCGCCCAGCCGGCCGTGGAAGAGATCGGACACGATGGACAACGGGTTGGCCAAGTCAAACTGTACGCTTCGGGACGCGATCTGCTGGTTTTCATGCTGGCCAGTCTAGCCTGCGCGCTAGTCTGTTTCCTGCTCTGCGGCTTTGTCGCCTCGCGCCTGTCGCATCGCGCCAGTCAGGCCATTCTCCAGCCGTTGCAGCATCTCGCCGAGGTCGCGGCCCTGGCTCGCAGCGAGCGGCAGTTCCGGCATCGCGTCGCAACGCAGGAAATTGCCGAACTGCAGGCCCTCGGCAACGACTTCAATGCGCTGCTCGAAGAACTCGAAAGCTGGCGCGAACAAATGCTCAGCGACAACGAGGAACTCGACTTCAAAGCCAACCACGACCCGCTCACCGGCCTGGCCAATCGCGCCCAATTCGAGGCCAAGCTGACCACCGCCTTGCGTGAGACAAAAGACCAGGCGGAGCAATTGGCCCTCTTCTTCATCGACGCGGATCGCTTCAAATCGATCAACGACAAGCTCGGGCATGAAGCCGGCGATGCGGTCCTGTGCGCCATCGCCCGCCGTTTACGGGCCAAGGTCAGGGAGAGCGACCTGGTCGCCCGACTGGGTGGCGATGAATTTGCCGTTCTTCTGCCGCACCTCGGCGATCCGGCTCAGGCCGCACGCATCGCTGGCGACATCCTCGATAGCATGGCCGAGCCGATCGAGCTCTCTTCCGGCGGCGAACTGAGAACGAGCCTGAGCATCGGCATCGCCCTTTATCCCGATCACGCAGATGACTGCGCCGGATTGCTGAAGAAGGCCGATGCTGCAATGTACAACTCGAAACGCGCCGGTCGTGGGGCCTACGCCCTGGCCCAGAAACATGGCGCCGCATTACAGGAAGCCAACGCATGAACCAGATGAAGCTTCGTTTTTTCCTCAGCCTGATCGGCCTGCTGTTGCTGGCGGCCTGCCAGACTACCCCTCCGGCGAAAGGCACGGCCAACCCGGAGCATATCGCCCAGCTCAAGCAGGCCGGTTTCGTCCAAACCGAGGAAGGATGGGAGTTCAGCGCTTCGGAAAAACTGTTGTTTGGTACCAACGAAGCGACGCTGACCACCAATGCGCGCCAAGCCGTCGGCCGGATCGCCCGCCTGTTGATCGGCATGGATATCGACAGCCTGCGCATCGATGGCCACACCGACAGCACCGGCAGCCCCGGCTACAACGACCAGCTTTCCCTGCGCCGGGCGCAAGCCGTCGCAGAAGCCATGGAAGCGGCGGGCATGCCGGCGGCCGGAATTGCCGTGCGCGGCCTCGGTAGCCGGATGCCGGTCGTCGGCAACCAGAGTGCCGACGGACGGGCGCAAAACCGGCGCGTCGTGCTGGTGGTGGCAGGCAGCTAGGCCGCCAGACCCTCGTCTCCGGGCTTGATGCCGCTCAAACTTCCCGGATGATGGTCGATCGTCGCGTCTCATCCTGCGGGAAAACGCGGCCACTTTTCAGACAACTGTAGATGTGCTCGAAGACCAGCCCCGGCTGGCCAAATATGCGCCCGCTACGAAAATAGGAATGCCCCTTGGGATTGTCGTAGGCGTTATTGACGTCGTCACAATCGACGACATAGACATTCTTCGGTGTCAGATCCATGTTTTCCGGCCCGGTATGGCCGAGGCGGCGCGAGGCGATCTTGTTCTTCAGGTTGGCGGCCTTGCTGGCGCGCAGTGCCAGATCGTCGGAAGCAAAATAAACCACGACGTTACGCGAGGCATCGGCGATCAGTTTGCCCCGTTCGTTGCGATGGATCGACTCGTTCTCGATATCCGCCGCCACCAGGAAAGTGTTGCGAAAGATCAGCGGCACGCCGTCGGTCAGGTCGTAGCGCTCCCAGGTCGCCAGCGTTTCGCGCAACACCCGGTTGCCCATCGAATGGGCCAGCACGTTGATCCGTTTCAGGCAGGGATCGTCCGGATCGTTCCGGCTCGACTCCCGCCATTCGAGAAAGCGGCACAGCGCCCGGGACAGTGAAAATGCGCTGCCGTCGGCCGATTTCTGGTCATCCCAGTAATCCTGGACGATGCCAAGATCGTTGTCGCAGGGCCAGATGACCGGCACGACCAGCACTTCGCCGGGGTCCCTGGCATCGCACAAGGCCTGAAACTCGCCGGCACCGGCAAAGACATCCGCCGGCAGGTTGGAGAAGCCATGGATGTAAAGCAGGATCTGCCGGTAGGCCGAAGCCTTCAGACGCGACAGAAAATTGAGGCCGCCGACTTCAGTCGCCGAGCCATCGTCGTTACTTTCGCAAAAGAACACCGAATTGCTCGGTGCATTGTTCCTCAGATCGAACTCGAAATTGCGGCCGGCCCGGGTCTGGATCGATCCCTTGGGAAAACGGTTGGTGATGAACAGCATGGCTCGAACTCCTCATAGACAGAATGACTGCAAGGACATTGCGGCATCGATCGAGATTCGATTCATGCCGCGCCTGCTTCGACAATCCCATTGGCATGACGTTCCAAGTTCCCGATAATTTGATCCGGCAGACCACGCTGGCCGAAATCGATGTAATCGATTCAGCAAAAACATCGGTCGGCCACTTCCGCTACGGCACAATTTGCCCACACCGCTACCAGGAACCTCCATGTCTCTGATCATTGCCGAAATCCAGGATGGCATCGGCACCATCACACTCAATTACCAACTCAAGCGCAATGCCTTGTCGGAAGAACTGGTCCACGAGGTCGCCAGCAGTTTCGAAGCATTCAAGGCGGCGGGCGTCCGTGTCGCCATCCTGCGCGCCCAAGCCGGCGCAAAGGTCTGGTCCTCGGGCCACAACGTTGCCGAATTGCCCCTCGGCGGCCGCGACCCGCTCGGCTGGCAAGATCCGCTGCGCATGCTGATCCGCGAAGTCGAAGCCTTTCCAGCCCCGGTCATCGCCCTGATCGAGGGCGGCGTCTGGGGCGGCGCCTGCGAACTGGTCTTTGCCTGCGACATGATCATCGCCACGCCCGAAGCCACTTTCGCCGCGACGCCGGCCAAGCTCGGCGTGCCCTACAACGCCACCGGCCTGCTCACCTTCCTGAACACGGCACCGCCTCATATCGCCAAGGAACTGCTGTTCACCGGCCGCCCGATGACCGCCGCCCGACTCGAACGCCAGGGCATCATCAATCACGTCATCGCGGCCGAGGAGATTACTGCCTTCACCCAGGAAATCGCCCAGGCCATGGCGCGCAATTCGCCGCTGGCGATTGGCGTGATGAAGGAGCAACTGCGTATCCTGGCTGCGGCCCACGCCCTTTCTCCGGCCGATTTCGAGCGTATCCAGGGGCTGCGCCGGGTCGTATACAACAGTCGCGATTACGCCGAAGGCATTCATGCCTTCATGGAAAAACGCCCACCGGTCTACCTTGGCGAATAAACTGGCGCCAACGCCAAAGGAGATACCATGGATCCATTCATGCAAGCCGCGATTGACGAAGCCCGCCAGGGCCTGGCCGAGGGCGGCATCCCGATCGGTTCGGTGATTGTCCATCAGGGACGGATCATCGGACGTGGTCATAACCGGCGCGTGCAGAGCGGCAGCGCCATCTTGCACGGCGAAATGGACACCTTTGAAAATGCTGGCCGCCAGCCGGCCAGGGTGTATCACGAAGCCATTCTCTACACCACGCTGTCGCCGTGCGCCATGTGCAGTGGCGCCATGCTGCTCTACGGTATCCGCCAGGTGATCATCGGCGAAAACCGCAGCTTCATGGGCGAGGAGGCATTGCTCCGCTCGCGCGGCGTCAGCGTCACGGTCTTGCAGTACGCCAGCTGCATCGAGCTGATGCGCCGCTTCATGGCGGAAAAACCGGCCTTGTGGAACGAGGATATCGGCGTCTGAACAGATGGCTGACGCCAGCCCCCTGTCTCATGCCGTCTCCGACGCGCTGTCCGGGCGGGCCGAACGGTCAGGCAGGTGCTGGCGGACCAGTTGGATCAGTTCGTTGGAGTTGAACGGCTTGGCGACATGGCCGACCATGCCGGCGGCAAAACAGCGCTCACGCTCTTCGTTGAAGGCATGCGCCGTCTGGGCGATGATCGGCAGATCGGGGGCCAATGCCAGAATCTGCCGCGTTGCCTCGTAACCGTCCATTTCGGGCATCTGGATATCCATCAAGACGACATCGTAGGCAGCCCGCCCATCGCGGGCAATACGCTCGACCGCTTCGCGGCCGTTGTTGACCACGACGACGCTGGCACCATCCTCGACCAGGTTCTCGTACAAGATCTCCTGGTTGATGATTTCGTCTTCGGCAACAAGGAACGACAGCCCCGCCAAGGGTTTATCCGGCATGAGCAGCGGCCCCGAGATGGCGGCACACGCTGACTTTGCGCTGGCAGCGGGCCGGTAAGGAAAATAAAACCTGACCGAAGTGCCCTTCCCCGGCTGGCTGGTCATCCCGATATCGCCGCCCATCAACGCCAGGATTTGCCGGCAAATCGCCAGCCCCAGGCCGGTACCGCCAAAACGTCGCGAAGCCGACGCATCGGCCTGATGAAAAGGGGTAAACAGGTGCTGCATCTGCACTTCGCTCATGCCGACCCCGGTATCGGTCACGCAAAAAACCAGCTGTTCGTTATCGAGAGAAACGGATAAGGCGACCTGTCCCTGTTCGGTAAATTTGATGGCGTTCGACAGTACATTGAGCAAGACCTGCCCCATGCGAAGCGGGTCTCCCAGGCACGTCCTGGGCAAATCGGGGGACAGGCTGATGCGCAAATCCAGGTGCTTGGCTTCAGCACGATCGCGCACCAATTCCAGCACATGATCGACCACCTCCCAGAGGGAAACCTCGGTCTGCTCGATAGTCAGCTTGCCGGCTTCGATCTTGGAAAAATCGAGGATGTCATTGATTACGCCCAGCAAGCGCTTGCCGGAAGCGACGATTTTCCGGAAAGCATCTTGAGCTTTCAAGCTGTTCTGATAGTGCTTCAGGCCGATTTCCGCAAAGCCCAAGACGCCGTTCAGCGGAGTACGGATCTCGTGACTCATGTTAGCCAGGAATTCGCTGCGTAACCGGGCCAGGTTTTCGGCTTCCAGCAAAGCTTGTTCGCGCGCGTGTGCCGCCGCCCGCTGCTCGGTCATATCGACAAAACTGATCACGGCACCGGCGATGCGATCATTCCGAATAATCGGATGGATCGCGTACATCACAGGAATGGCATGACCATCGGCATGCCAATAAGCCTCGCCATCGACACGAATCTTTTGCCCCTGACGCAGCGCCTTGTGACTGGGGCACTCGGTCACCGGATAGGGCAAACCATCCGGCCGGCTGTGATGGAAAAGCGGGTGAGCCGGGCGGCCGATCACCGCTTCGGCGGCATAACCCAGCATCGCGCAGGCGGCCGGATTGATGAAGGTGATCACGCCCTCGGCATCGACGCCGTAAAGGCCATCAGCACTCGATTGCACGATATGGGTTGCCCAGGCTTCAGTCTCCATCAGGGCCGCAGTGCGTTCCTCGACCAATTGTTCGAGGTTGCGCCGATGTTGCGACAACTCAGCCTCGGCTCGCTTGCGTTCGGTAATGTCGCGGGTAATCGCCAGGTGCATGGTCTGCTCCCGATCCTGCATCGGCACGGCATGGGTTTCCAGCCAGTGATGCCCGCCCTTCAAACCGCGAATTTCGAATTCCAGTTGCGCAGACTCTCCCGCCATCACCCGTCGATGCAGTTCGCTGAATGCGGCCCGATACGCCGGCAAAACCAGGTCGGTCACCCGCAACAAATGCACCTGCGCCATCGAGTCGGCTTCGATCATGGCCAGACCGGCCGCATTCATTTCGATCAGGCGCCCATCGGCATTGATGACCTTGATGCAGTCAGGCTCGTTTTCGATGATTGCTTGCAAACGGATTTCGCGTTGCGCAAGCGCCTGCTCCCCCCGTTCCCGCAGGCTGAGCAAACGCAGGAACGCCGCCCCCAGGGCAAACGACAACAGCAGGTACCCGGTCGCCAGCGCCAGCGTCTTTTGTAATTCGTCGCGCCACCCAGCCAGATAATCCTCGCTGGCCGCCCCAACCGCCAGCAGCATCGGTCCCTTGCTCAATCGGTTGAAACTGACCGTGCGTTCGACGCCGTCTCCCGCCACGGTTGTGTGAAAAGTCCCGCCCCTGGAGCCGGAGCTGACCGCGGCACGAAGCTCCGGCGAAATGACGTTGTTGCCGACCTGCCCGGCCGGCTTGTCGGCGAGGGCCGGAATGCGGGCAATCAAGCCGAGATCGGCATCGCGCAAAACGATGGTCCCACGCGGGCCGACCGAAAACTCCGCCAACAGGTGGCTGAAGTGGTTCAAGGTGATCGGGGCCGAAATCACCCCGGCAAAACGACCATCCGGATAGTTGTAGCGAAGCTGAAAACCGATAATCGGCTGCCGGGAAACTCGGCCGAGCACCGGTTTGGTGATCAAGACCGCCTTGTCGTCACGGGCCCGCAACTGGATGAAATAAGCGCGATCGGCCCAACTGACGCCCTCCTTCCTGGTGACGCCCTTGCCGAGAATGACCAGGCCATCGGCATCGGCAACGCGGAAAGCTTCAACCTCGGGCAAGCGGCGCTCCTGGCGCAGGAGAAAAGCGTTCATCGCCGTGTCGTCGATACCGCCATTGGCCAACTGACGTTCCAACTCGTCGGCCACCGAATGCAGAACCAGATCCACCTTCTCTATGCTGTTGGAGAGGCTTTGATCGACCGCCTTGGCAATACTCTGGGTAAGCGCCTCGGCCCGCGCTTGATATTGCTGGTAGCTGTTATGCAAGGAAACAGCAGAAAGCCCCCAGGCCAGGAGGTTTGATCCGGCCAAGACGGCAATCAGCAAGCTACGCAGGCGAAAATTCTGTTTCATGCAACTCTTGGCCTGGACTGCCAGGCTGGCCGGTTAGGGCGCGCACGGCGCCAATATGGAATAACAATTCCCTAATATGCGGCCATTATGCCTTTTGTACTACTTTGCAGCTACGCTGCAATTCACGGAAAGCCAATCGGAAGCTAGCCAGAAGCCACGACAGGCATGTCTATAAAAGTTGAAGCCTCATTGAGAGACGCTTTGCTCGCCCCAAGCAATTTCGCCGTATGCCTACGCGCTACGACAAAACGGCCCAATACGCTGGAGCCTGTCGAATAAGGCTGAACACAAGATAAGCCAAACTGGCTATAGGACAATGAAAAACAGGATTTCCGCACATATCCATGTGAAATGGAACCGCACAAACCGGACAGACACAAACCCAGGCAAATCGCCATGGCGGCACACATTTGCCCTTGCATCAACCCGGAACGGCATCAATCCACACTCGCGACCGGTACAATGCCCGATTGAAGCAATTCCGGACCCGGGCATGAGCACTGAAATCGACTACAAGAACAATCCGCTGCATGGCGTCAGCCTGAAGCAGCTTTTGACGGAAATCGTCGAGCACTACGGCTACGACCTGCTGTACGCCTATTTGCGCATCAATTGTTTCGGCAAGAAGGCCAGCATCGATTCCAGCATCAAATTCCTCAAGAAAACGGACTGGGCACGGGAGAAGGTGGAAGCCTTCTATCTTTACCAGTTCAAGAACCTGCCCAGAGCCTCGGCCGAGCAGTTTGAACTGCCGCCCCGCGACCGCATCATTCCGCTTGATCAGATACCGGGCAGCCCGGTTGAGTTGAGTCTGGAGGATGCCGAACGACTGCACGAAAAACGCGCCAGGAAAGCGGCCCTGCACGACCAGCGGAAACGCGAAGGTCAAGACTCGAAAAAGCCGTACGCAAAACGTTCCCCCACCCCGGCCAGTCAGGATGACGATCCCTGGGCCAAGTGGCGGAAGTGATTCGGGACATCCGCCCGTTCAGGAACGGCTGGAAATTGCTGGCCATGGCTCCGACCGCAGAAACAACGGCTCAATGTCGTTCCTGAAACATACTTACCTCCGAAATCAGTCTGCAACCACCCGATTTCGTCCTGCTTCCTTGGCCTGATAGAGGGCCCGATCGGCACGTTGCATGAGCGTATCGAACATCTTATCGCCAGGCAGCAAGGTGGCGACACCGATGCTCACCGTGTAGCGAATGGTTTCGCCGTTATCGGCAAGGACCGCTTCGGAAGCTTCCATTGCCAGGCGCAGACGCTCGGCCAGAATCACACCGCCGGAACGATCCGTCTCCGGAAGGATGGCGGTGAATTCTTCGCCGCCCAGGCGGCCGCAGGTATCAACCGAGCGCAATACGCTGCGCAGCAAGTCTGCAACATCCCGGATGACGCGATCGCCGCTTGGATGCCCCCAGCGATCATTGATTTGTTTGAACAAGTCGACATCGATCATCAGAACGGCAAGCGGCTTGTCGTAGCGCATCGCCCGGTTGACCTCCCGCGCCCCACGATTGAACAGATGGCGTCGATTGGCGATTCCCGTCAGCGCATCGCTGGTTGCAAGGGCATGCAGGGTTCGGCTTTGCGCCACGGTCTGCAAATAGGCGCGCAGAAAAGCGATCGACAGCACGACCAATGCGAGATAGCAAAGCACGAATTGCCAGACGCGCAGCTTCCATCCTTCGAGCGCTCGCAATTTGTCGTAGCCGACAATCGTGATGAATGGAAAGTGCTCGAGCTGGGTCAAGCCGAATATGCGTTCCCGGTTGTCGAGCGGCGAACGGGCAGTGAACGAAATGGTGCCGCGTACATTGTCGAACGCTGGCTGGTCGGGCGGTGCCAGGGTGCGCGTACCCAAATCGCCGGGCAACTTCGGATTGCGGGCAATGATCACCCCGTCCGTATCGAGAATGGTCTGCACGTCGAAAGTATCGACTGCAAATGCCTCGATCCAGCGCTGCGCGTAATCGAGTTCGATGACCGCCATGGCCGCCGCCAGCATCACGCCTTGCGGCGAGACGACAAGACGTGACATGAGCACCACCGGTTTGCCATTGGCCGATTTTTCCGCCGGCATGTACTGGATATGCAGATTCGGCCCGGACTCATGCTTTTGGATCGAGCAGAAGCGTTGATGACTTTTCATCCCCAGCAAATGCTTGCGGTTTGCCATGGCAACGAACCGGCAATCCTCATCAAGCAATACCAGATCGGTCAGGCCCGGCACGGTGGCCATCTTTTTCTCAATCAGGGGCGTCAGGTCGCCCAGCGCTCCTTTGTGTCGAACGGCCAGATCAACATGGTCTGCCGCGTCGTGCAAAACGTAATCCGCGGCAATAAAGGTGTCGGCGAACAAGGCGCTGATCAGCTGGCTCTTGTGCATGGCAAGGCGCGACACCTCGGCAACGATCCGCTCCCGCTCGCGCAGAAAATCATTGGCCAACCAGGCGCCAATCGCGATCAGGAGTAAGACCAGCGCGCCGTGCGCAACGAACGCACGGCTCAACCGCGCCATGAAATGACTGGATGCCATAAGCCAACTTTCAATTTCCCGAGCAATATTTCCTCGCCCAGCAAGCCTCGGCTGATTCAGGCAGGC
Source organism: Azonexus sp. (assembly GCA_036726285.1). Lineage (GTDB taxonomy): Bacteria > Pseudomonadota > Gammaproteobacteria > Burkholderiales > Rhodocyclaceae > Azonexus. The sequence goes on along the minus strand of DAIMCQ010000090.1, from coordinate 2,932 downwards.
CATTAAACACTGCCGTCCACCGAGTGGGAATGCCCTCCCAAAGGGGCAATCAACAAGAAGAGTGCCCACCCAGAATATCAGAGCAGGGGTTCATCCAAGGTGGTGGTGGAAAAACTCGATTGGCCGTACCAGGCAGAGACTCAGGTTGAATCGAGCAATTTCAGGCGCTGCACCTTGCCGGATGGCCCTTTGGGCAGTTCGGCAAGAAAACGGAAGTCGCGCGGCGTCTTGAAGCGACCGAGCTGGTCGAGGCAGAACTGGCGCAGATCGGTTTCATTGCATGCGGCGCCCGGCTTGAGCACCACGCCGGCGAGGATTTCCTGGCCGTAGCGGCTATCCGGCACGCCGACCGCTGCCGCTTCGAGCACGGCAGGATGCGCCAGCAGCACTTCGTCGATCTCGCGTGGCGCGATGTTCTCGCCGCCCTTGATGATCAGTTCCTTGAGGCGACCGGTGATGAAATAGAAGCCGTCGCCGTCCCGGTAGCCGAGATCGCCGGTGTGCAACCAGCCGTAGGCGGTGAAAGCCCGGGCATTTTCTTCCGGCGCCTTGTAGTAACCGGCCATCACGTTCGGGCCGCGAATCTGGATTTCCCCGGCAACGCCGTCGGCGAGCAACTTGCCGCTTCGCGGCTCGACCACCCGCGCCAGATTGCCGAAGGCCGGCCCGGGGCTGCCGATCTTGCGCCGGGCCGGGTCGAGCGGATTGCTGAACACCGGTGCCGCCGTTTCGGTCAGCCCCATGGTTTCAATGATGCCGATTCCGAAACGCGCCTCGAAGGACCGATGATGTTCCGGCGCCAGCGGTGCCGAGGCCGAGCGACAGAAGCGGATGGCCGAAAGATCCAACCCGGCCGGCAGCGGCGCCTCCAGCAAATAGGCAATGATCGTCGGCACGACATTGATCCAGCTACAGCCGAACTCGACCGCCATCGTCCAGAAACTGCCGACACTGAAGCGCTGCGGCATGACCAGGCTGCCGCCGTGCAGCAGCGGCGCCAGCACCGTCACGATCTGCGCATTGATGTGGTACATCGGCAAAACCGCCAGCACGCGGTCGTCGGCAGCCAGTTGATGGGCCTCGCTGACGAAAGCAGCGCCGGCAGTCACGTTGCCGTGCGAGAGCAAGACACCCTTGGGCCGGCCGGTGGTGCCGGAGGTATACATCAGCAGCGCCGGATCATCCGCCGACAAGGCGGGCTGCGGCCAACCGCCGGCGGACTCGAGCGCGGCCTCCCCCGTGATTTCGCCGCAATCGGGATCGACCACGACCACCCGGATTTCCCGCTCGACCTGTTGCAAGGCCGCCTGCAGCCGTTCGAGATGTTCCGCCGCGACGAAAACCAGTTGGCTGTCGGAATGGGTCAAGACGTAAGCCAGTTGCGCCGGCTGGGCGATCAGGCTGAGCGGTGTCGCGACGTAGCCGGCGGCCATGCAACCGACGAACAGGCGATAGACCTGCAGGCCGTTCGGCAGCAACCAGGCAACATGGGCCCCCGCCGGCAAGCCCTGCCCGGCGAGAAAGCGCGCCAGCCGTCGCGACGCGTCGTGCAAACCGCCAAAATCGAGTCGGCAGCCGGTTTCCGGTGCGATGAAGCAGGTCTGTTGCGACCGCTGGGCAGCCTGTCGTTCGAGCAGGCTGCGCACGGTTTCGCCACGGCTCACCGGCGCCGCCCCTTCCGGCTCATTGACCATAGCGCTGCCAGTAGTCACCGAGGAAATCCGCCTCGCTCGGCACGTTTTCGGGAATCGGCCGCACGATGCGGCTGATGTTGAGGAAGTGCCGGACATTCAGGTTGTCCGAAAAGCCGTTGCCGCCCCAGGTACCGCAGCCCATCGACAGCGAGAACGGCAGGCCGTTGTCGAAAGAGCCGCCAACCGCATAGCAATGCACCTGATCGACGATGACCCGGCATACCGGCAGTTCCAGCCCGAGACGCAAGGCCTGCTCGGCCGTCGCGCCATGCACGCCGACCGAATGGCCCTTGCCCTGAAAAGCGTAGATGCGTTCGACCTGCTTGATCGCCGCATCGAAATCCGCGACGCGATAGACCGCCAGTACCGGCGACAGCTTCTCGCCGGAGAACGGAAAAGCGCTACCGACGCCCTCCTCCTCGACGATCAGGAAGCGGGCCGCGCCAAAGCGCTCGGCATCCAACCCGGCCAGCCGGGCAATCTCGGCCGCCGACTGAGCCACCACACTGGTCGAAAGCTTGCCGCCCTCGAACATCGTCGCCTGCAAGGTGGCCTTTTCCTCAGCATCGAGCAGCACCCCGCCCTGCCCCTGCAAGGCGGCGAGCAGGCCCGGCCAGACCTGATCGACCACCACCAGACTATTTTCCGACGAGCAGCTGGTGGCGTTGTCGAAGGTCTTGGAAGTGGCGATCTTCGCCGCGGCCGCCGCTAGATCGGCCGTCGGCAGCACGATGGCCGCAACATTGCCGGCGCCGACGCCGAGCGCCGGCGTGCCGCTGCTGAAGGCCGCCCGCACGTTGGCCGGCGAACCGGTGGCGACCACCAGATCGGCCTGCCGCATCAGCTCGGCAACCAGCGCTTTGGAACCGGGCGGTGGCAATTGCTGCACCAGACCGGGCGGTGCGCCGACCTTGGTCAGTTCGGCCTGGACGAATTCGAGCAGCCGGGCGCAGGTCGAGGCGCCTTTCGGCGACGGCGCCAGGATGATGGCGTTACCCGCCTTGAGCGCATTGATCAGGTTATTGGCCGGCGTCGCGCCGGGGTTGGTCGACGGCGTGATGGCGGCAACGACGCCGACCGGCCGGGCGATTTCCGTGATGCCGGTGGCCGGGTCGTCGGCGATGACGCCGGTGCTGAGTTGGCCGTGCAGGTCGCGCAACAGGCCGAGCGTCTTGCGCTGGTTCTTGCGGAACTTGTCCTCGACCACGCCCAGCCCGGTATCGCGCACCGCCAGTTCG
>DAIMCQ010000089.1:0-14007 GCA_036726285.1 Azonexus sp. | reverse complement strand
CCATCGTCGAAGGGCTGATCGGCGGCCTGTTCCATCGCCACATGATGCAGCAGGGACGGGTCGCGGCGATCTTCCAGCCGCTGCCGGTGGCGCTGGTGACGCTGGGGGCGGAAATCGCCCAGATGTCGATCCTGCTGCTGCTGGTCAAGCCCTTTGCCATCGCCGCGCACCTGGTCGAGCAGATCGCCGTGCCGATGTGCCTGGCCAACGCGCTGGGGGCCGGCATGTTCATGCGCATCCTGCTCGATCGCCGACAGTTGTTCGAACGGCAATCGACGGTATTCTCGACCCGGGCGCTGGCCATCGCGGCACGGGTCGAAGGGGTCTTGCGCGACGGCTTCAATATCGACACCAGCGCCCGCGTCGCCAAGATCCTCTGCGAAGAAACCGGAGTCGGCGCGGTCGCCATCACCGATACCGAACACCTGCTCGCCTTTATCGGCATCGGCGCCGACCACCATATTCCCGGTCAGGCGATCAGCTCGCAGCTGACCCGGCAGGCCATCGAACGCAACGAGGTGGTGTACGCCGACGGCAACGAGATCGGCTACCGCTGCTCGATCAACCCGAAGTGCCCGCTAGCCGCCTCGCTGATCATTCCGCTGGTTGGCGAGGACAACCGGGTGATCGGCACCATCAAGCTCTACGAACCGCGCAGCCGGCTGTTCTCGACGATCAACCGGACGCTCGGCGAAGGGATTGCCCGCCTGCTTTCCAACCAGATCCTGGCCGGCCGCTACATGCGCCAGCGCGAGATGCTGGCGCAGTCGGAAATCAAGCTGCTGCACGCCCAGGTCAATCCGCATTTCCTGTTCAACGCGCTCAACACGCTGTCGGCGGTGATCCGCCGCGATCCCGAGCGGGCCTGCCATCTGGTGCTCAACCTGTCGACCTTCTTCCGCAAGAACCTCAAGCGGCCGAGCGAGGAGGCCTGTCTCAGCGAGGAAGTGGCCCACGTTGCGGCCTACCTGGAAATCGAGCAGGCGCGCTTCCTCGACCGCCTGGTGGTCGAGTTCGATATCCCGGATCATCTCAAGCATGTCCGGATGCCGGCCTTCTCCTTGCAACCGGTGGTCGAGAATGCGATCAAGCACGGTACCTCGCAACTGCTCGGTGTCGGCCATGTCCGGATCAGCGCCCGGGAAGAGCAGGATGCCCTGCTGCTCTGTGTCGAGGATAATGCCGGCCTGTATGCGCCGCCGGCCGATAACAGCGGTCTCGGCGTCAACCTGGTGCGCCGTCGCATCGTCAGTCGTTACGGCCCGCAGTACGGCATGGAGATCGATTGCGAGCGCGAAGTGTGCACCCGGGTCACGCTGAAACTGCCGCTGGCCGCCTGCGAAGTGCCGGTAAATTGAGGAAACGCCCATGAATGTCCTGATCATCGACGACGAAACCCCTGCCCGCGAGGAAATCGCCCGCATTCTGGCGCAGGAGCCGGATATCGTGATCCTTGGCGAGTGCGCCAATGCCATCGAGGGCATCTCGGCGATCAACCGCCTGCATCCGGAAGTCGTCTTCCTCGATATCCAGATGCCGCGTGTCAGCGGCCTGGAAATGCTCAGCATGCTCGATCCGGACAAGATGCCGCGCATCGTCTTCCTGACCGCCTACAACGAATACGCACTGCAGGCCTTCGAGAAGGATGCCTTCGATTACCTGTTGAAGCCGATCGATCCGGCCCGGCTGGAGGTCACGCTGCAGCGCCTGCGCCGCGACCGGGCGCCGAACGAGGCCTTGTTCAAGGCGGCGGCGCCATTGAAGCAGATTCCTTGTCCCGGCCACCAGCGGGTGCAGTTGATCAAGGTGGACAGCATCGAATACGCCTACTCCAACGCTACCGGCGTCTATGTCGTGACCGGCGACGGCGGCGAGCATTTCACCGAACTGACCCTGCGCACGCTGGAAGAAAAGACCCCGCTGCTGCGTTGCCACCGGCAGTATCTGGTCAATCCGGAACTGATCAAGGAAATCGTCTTCCAGGATATCGGCGGTGCCGAGATCCTGACGCAGGGCGGGCGCCGCCTGCCGGTCAGCCGTCGGCTGTTCGGCGAACTGAAGGAGCGCCTCGGCTTCAACTAGCCGCGGCCCGGGCCGCTAAGGCCCGTTTCAGTGGGCGCCGAGCAGGCGGCTGAACAGGTTGAAGCCGCTGAAGCGGGGGCGGGCGGCCTCGATCCGGCCGTTCGGGGTCAGGCGATTGATGGCATGCGGCAGGGCTTCGGCTAGGATGGCGCTGGCTTCGTCGGCCTCCAGGTCGAGGCGGCGTTTCAGGCGGTCGTAGGCTTTCTCGCCCAAGGCGCCACGCACGGCGCAGACCGGCATCGGCAGGTTGTCGCCGGTGCTGATCCAGGAACGCATCTGGCGTTCCAGTCCGCCCTGGCGGAAGCGTTCCTGCAAGGTTGGCAGGCCGCCGTCGTGGTGCTCGATCAGTTTCATCAGGCTATTCACCAGCCGGCTGTTGGCGCCGCCGGCCCGTTGCGCATTGCGCGCCAGTTGAATGGCCATTTCTTCAAATTCGCAGCACATCGTCGTCTCCTGAAGCATCGGGGTCGGGGTGTCGGGCGCTCTCTGGCTCCCGTTACAGCACCGAAGTTACCGCCCGTAGAGACGGGTGTCTACTTGTGAGCTATTGAATTGATTGGGTTTTTAGGTAAAAAAGCGGCGTTTTTGACCGTTCGGGTTCGCCCGGCGACCGCTCGCCGCCGGAATCCTGCCGCTCGCAGGAAAACCGGCAGGCGGTTGATTGAGCGCATTTCGAGGCGGCTTACAGGCCTTCCGGGCGGACTTCGACGACGATAGTCGGACCCGGTCTGGCGGGCAGGCGGACATGGCCTTTCTGGCCCGAGAAGTCATACACCACGTCATAACCCACGACCACCTGCTGCGGTTCCGTCACGGTGCGGCAATCAGGGCCGGTTTGCATGGTGTTGCTGATCGCGTTGCCGGCCACCGCGCCGCCCACTGCGCCGAGTACCGTCGCCGCCGTCCGCCCGCGTCCGCGGCCGACCTGGTTGCCGAGTACGCCGCCAACCACGCCGCCGAGCACCGTACCCACTGCATTCTGCGCGTCGGAAGGGGGCGGCGGCTGGTTGCAGACCCGGCGCTCGAACATCTCGGTCTTGTAGGCCGGCGTCGCCGAAACAACCGGCACCGTGAACTTGGGGTAGCTGTTACCAACCTGCTGCACGAGCTGCGGCGGTGGTGGGTAGTCGGGCGGTGGCCCGTATTGCTGGGCGCTGGCTGCACCGGCAACGATCAACAAGGCGAATGGTGCGAGACGATTCATGATTTCACCGGGGATAGGGGATGCCGCGAAACTACTCCGCTCGGCGCGGCAAATCCATCCGGTGATTGCAACAAGATGTTGCTGGAAAGCATTGTGAGACGGGGGGGAGGGGGGCGAAGCCGACGCCGGGCGGATTGGCCGGCGGGTAAAGGCGGACGCTCAGCAAACGCCGAGTGGAACCGCGCGAATTTCGGCCGGCCTAGGGCGTCCCGTTTCTCCCATGGGCTCTATACCCTGGACGCAAGTTCAAGCGCTCGTAGTAGGCGTTCACCGCAGGCAAAGCAGGCCGTTCTATCGGCGTCATAAACCATCTGTTTACCGACAGGCCAAGGACAATGTCGGCCAAGGTGAACGAGTCGCCGCAAACGTAGGCCCCTGTGCGAGACAGCTGTGTTTCCAGGATGGCCATATGCTGATTCCAACTCTCGATGCTGGCTTTGAGCGCCGTTGAATCCCGATGGGCCGGACTCTGGCGAACCAATGCCATAAAGGCGTATCGCCAAGCATTGTTCAGCTCGGTCGCCTGCCAGTCCATCCATTTTTCAACGAGGGCGCGCTCCTTCGGCGTACCGGGAAGCAGGTCCGGACGCTGGGCCTTGCCGGCGAGGTAGCGACAGATGGTGTTCGACTCCCATAAAACGAAGTCGCCGTCGATCATGACCGGGACCATCGCGTTGGGGTTCAGGGCCATGAAGGCAGCCGTGTCCGTCGGCTTGAATCCGGACCCGTACTGTTCCTGTTCGTAGGCAAGCCGGGCTTCTTCACAGGTCCATAAAACCTTGCGGACATTGATCGAGGTCGATTTTCCGAGAATTTTCAGCATCATCGTTTGATTTGGGATTGGCACGGCTTGTCCAGTAGTGTTGCTCGGATTGGCATATTCGAGACCTTCGGTCAGCGAATTGATCCAACCGGAGCGGAATGAGAGAGGGGCATCGTATGGACAGCGGATATACGCCGGTGATTCCCTCTTCCGGTCAAACATCGGCCGGCAGCCGACTGAAAGCGTGATGTCAAACGGCCGGCCGACCGGCGGATTGCGATCTTAAATGGGTTCCGCCGGCTTGGGGGACCAGTCCTTGCTGGTGATGACCCATTCAATGCTGTCGTCGCCTTCATCGCCGCCGACGTTTTCGCGGGTGGCGATGTTGATGCCTAGCGTTTTGCAGTCGTGGCCGGTGCCTAACCAGCCCATAGTGAAATCAGGAGGGCCGAATGCGGCGATGAATGTATGGCCTCGCGCCGCCAGCGCGCCAGCTATCGTATCCCAGCGGCTGCCTTGATGCAGGGGAATGCCATCGAATTCGAGGCTTCCGTTGATGAATTCAATGGCATTCAAGGTTTCTCCTGCAAAACGAAGGCGAAACCAAGTGTTATCCGCCGCCTCGAAATCATCCTCGTCGGGGCGATGGCTTTTGGGCGCGCCAAACTCCGAATTCAAGATTTGCCGGAGATGTTCTCGATCAAGTCCGAAATAGACTTGAAGACCGTTTTTTTTCCATTCCTTTTCCAGGAACAAGATTCCATGATGCTGTGTTCACGGGCGACTTCCTTTGATTGACAGGGTTGATATGCGTTGTGCCCAAGCGTTGAATTTGTTCAACCGCTGCGTGTCTTTCGAGTTCAGGCAGCAAGAACTCGCGACAAAAGGCATGTGGCCGAATAATTATATGTCATGGGTGCCAAGGGGCAGCTCCCTGGCGGCGGCAGGACGGCCAGGCGAACGGCGGATAGTTGGCCGATTGTCGTTCGCTGCTGCCGTGCTAATCCAAGTCACTGCCAGTTGATCACCGCCAAATGCAAACGGGGCACCCTGAGGCGCCCCGTTTGCATTGGCCAGGTCGTTTATCAGCAACTGACCGGCTTGACCCGGCTGGCGGCGAGTTTGGCCCGTTCGCGGGCTTCGTCGGTGTCCTTGCCGTTGGCGACGGCGACGCCCATGCGGCGTTTCTTGAAGGCTTCCGGCTTGCCGAACAGGCGCAGGTCGCTGCGCGGTACGGCGAGGGCGTCGGCGACGCCCTCGAAGGTAATGCCAGTGGCTTCCATGCCGCCGTAGATGACGGCCGAGGCGCCGGCTTCGCGCAGCGCGGTATCGACCGGCAGGCCGAGGATGGCGCGGGCGTGCAGTTCGAATTCCGAGAAGCGTTGCGAGCACAAGGTCACCAGGCCGGTGTCGTGCGGCCGCGGGCTGACTTCGGAGAACCAGACCATGTCGCCCTTGACGAAGAGTTCGACGCCGAACAGGCCGCGGCCGCCGAGGTTGCCGGTGACGGCGGCGGCGATTTCCTGGGCGCGTTGCAAGGCAGCCGGGGTCATCGCCTGCGGCTGCCAGGATTCGACGTAGTCGCCGGAAACCTGGACATGGCCGATCGGCTCGCAGAAATAGGTCTGCACCTGGCCGGCGGCATCGCGGGCGCGCACGGTGAGCAGGGTGATTTCGTAGTCGAAGTCGACAAAGCCTTCGACAATGATGCGGCCGGCGTTCACCCGCCCGCCGCTGGCGGCGTAGTCCCAGGCGGTCTGGACATCGGCCGGGCCGCGCAGCAGCGACTGGCCCTTGCCGGACGAGGACATCACCGGCTTGACGATGCACGGGTAGCCGATGCCCGGCTGGCCGTCGGTGCCGTCGATCGCCGCCTGCAGTTCGGCCAGGGTGTCGGCGAAGCGGTAGGGCGAGGTGGCCAGGCCGAGTTCCTCGGCGGCCAGGCGGCGGATGCCTTCGCGGTTCATGGTCAGCTTGGTGGCGCGGGCGGTGGGGATGACTTCGGCCAGGCCGGCGGCTTCGATCTCGACCAGCATGTCGGTGGCGATGGCCTCGATTTCCGGCACGATCAGGTGCGGCTTCTCCAGCTCGACCAGGCGGCGCAGCGCTGCGCCATCGGTCATCGAGATGACGTGGGCGCGATGCGCGACCTGGTGGCCGGGGGCGTTTTCGTAGCGGTCGACGGCGATCACCTCGACGCCGAGGCGTTGCAGCGCAATGATCACTTCCTTGCCCAGTTCGCCCGAGCCGAGGAGCATGACGCGCAGGGCGCTGGGGGAAAGCGGGGTGCCGATTTGCATGGGGTTCTCCTGGTCGCAGGTGTGCCGGTTTGATGAGGCTCGCAATCTAAGTTCGGCGTGGGATGACGTCAAGGTTTGTGTCAATAAAGCTTAACCGGACAGAAACCTGGGCGTCACCCGCCTTTCATGCAGGCCGCTTATTGTGCGGCAATGTCCTCGCTCCATACCGCCTCCGCCCTTCTCAAGGCCAATTCCCGGCCCTTGCTGCCGGTCATCGGGCTGCTCGCCCGCTTTTTCGCCTCGCCGCTCAGCCTGCTGCTGGCGGTTCTGCTCGCTTTCGTCCTGAATATCCAGGCCCTGCCGCTGACCGATGTCGATGAAGGCGCCTTCACCGAAGCAACGCGCGAAATGCTGGCCAGCGGCAATCTGGTTTCGCCGACCCTCAACGGCCAGCCCCGCCACGACAAACCGATCCTGATCTACTGGGCGCAGGCCGCCTCGGTCGGGCTGTTCGGCCAGTCCGAGATGGCCTATCGCCTGCCTTCGCTGCTGGCCAGCCTGTTCTGGCTGGCGGCGCTCTACGGCTTTTGCCGCCGTCACGGCGACCGGCAGACGGCGCTGGTTGCCGGCCTGGTCATGGTCTTGTCGCTGCAGGTCGGGATCATCGCCAAGGCGGCGATTGCCGATGCCTTGCTCAACCTGTTCATCGCCGTCGCCTTGTTCGGGATCTATGAATTTTTCTGCGCCAGCCGGGCCGGAAAGCCCTGGCGGGAGAGCCGGCGGTGGCTGTTCGGCATCTATCTGGCGCTCGGCCTCGGCTTCCTGACCAAGGGGCCGGTGGCGGTGATGTTCCCGCTGCTGATCAGCGGCTTGTTCTTCGCCTCGGCCCGAGCCTGGCGCGACTGGTTGCGGGCGGTTTTCTTCCTGCCCGGCTGGCTGCTTTTCCTGGCCATCGTCCTGCCCTGGCATGGGCTGGTTTATCTCGACCAGGGCGATGCCTTCTTTCGCGGCTTCTATCTGCAGCACAACCTGAATCGCTATGCCAGCACCTTCGAAGGCCATGGCGGCAACCTGCTCTATTACCTCGGCGTGCTGCCGCTGGTCCTGCTGCCCTTCACCGGCTGGCTGCTGGTCGTCGCCGGGCCGCACATGAAGCGGCTGCGCACCGGTATGACCCTGGCCTATGGCCCGGTACTGTTCGAGCGCTTCCTGCTGATCTGGTTTGGCGCCGTCTTCGTGTTCTTCTCCTTCTCCCGGACGCAGTTGCCGCATTACCTGCTCTATGGCTGCACGCCGCTGTTCATCCTGCTGGCGCGGCAGCGTCCGGAGGCGAAAGGGCGCTGGCCGGCTTTTGCGCCGGTCGTGCTCTTTGCACTGCTGCTCGCCCTCTTGCCCTGGGGGCTGGAGCTGGCGGCCAGTCAGGCACAGCGGCCGCTCGAGCAGTTGCTGCTGGCCGGGCTGAGCAGCGGCTTGGCCGATCTCGGCGGCTGGCTGCTGGCCTTTGCCGGCCTGGTCATCGCCATCGCCTGTTGGCGCCAGGTGCCGGTGTGGCAGGGCTTGCTGCTGCTCGGGCTGGTTCAGGCGGCCTTGCTCTTCGGCCTGGTGCTGCCGCGCCTGCTCGAGATCACCCAGGGGCCGGTGCGCGAAGCGGCGGCCGTCGTCGGCCAGCCGCATCTGGCCGGGCGGCCGGTGGTCAGCTGGGGGCTGAATCAGCCGAGCTTCAGTGTTTACCGCCAGGCGGTCACGCCGAGCCGGCTGCCGCAGGCCGGCGAGCTGGTGCTGACCCGCAGCGACCGGCTGGCCGCCTTGCAGGCACAGTTGGCGCCGCTTGCGGTGCAGGAAGTCTATCGCCGGGGCTTTATCGCCCTGGCGCGTGTCGAATCCCCGGAGTCACCATGAACGATCGCGTGTTGGCCGAGCAATGTCGCCGTTTCGAAAACTTTCTGATCTGTCTTTGCCTGTTGCTGGCCTGCGGGGCCTTCGCGCTCTGTCTGGGTAACGGCTGGCAGGCCGGCTTCCAGGCGGCGCAGGGACTCACCGGCCTGTTGCCGGCGTTATTCTGGGAGTCGCTGACGACGCTGGGCGACGAGCGCATGCTGCTCGCCTTGCTGCTGCCATTCTGCCTGCGCTATCCGCGTGTCTTCTGGGCGATTGTCGTCGCTTCGCTGCTCGCCGGGCTGGTTTGTCGCGGCATCAAGATCGGCCTGCCGATGCAGCGCCCGGCCGGCATCCTCGATCCCAGCCAGATCACGGTGATCGGGGCGCGCCTGACGCGGCACAGTTTTCCCTCCGGCCATACCGCCTCGGCCTTTGCCTTTGCCATGGTCTGGGTCGCCCAGCTGGGTTGGCGACGTGCCTTGCCGATCACCGTCCTGGCTTTCCTGGTCGGCCTGTCGCGGGTGGCGGTCGGCGCCCATTGGCCGATGGATGTGCTGGCCGGCGCGCTGGTCGGCAGCCTGTCCGGCTGGGCCGGGCTGGTCATTTGCCGGCATTTCCGCTGGGGGCTGCGCACGCAGGTGCATTGGTCTCTGGTCGGGGTCGCCGTGCTCGGCGTCGCCACCTTGCCCTTCGACGGCCAGGGCTACCCGGGCTCGCTGTTCTTCCGACTGGCCGCTTGCGGCCTCGGCCTGAGTGCCTTCTACGTCGCCTACCTGCAGCCGGTGCTGCGCGACGGCTGGCGGGTGGCGAGCCGGCCGACGGCCCTGGCCTGGCGGATTGCAACAAAAGCTTAACGAGGGTGTCACCGGTGCTTCATCGCCGGCTTCTATCGTGAGCGCATGCCAAGGGTCAGATCCGTCTTCCTGTCCGACATTCACCTCGGTACGCGTGCGTGCCAGGCGGATCGTCTCCTCGATTTTCTGCGCGAATACACCGCCGAACAGACTTTCCTGATCGGCGACATCGTCGACTTCTGGGCGATGAGCCGCAGCATCTGCTGGACGCAGGCGCAGAACACCGTGGTCCAGAAACTGTTGCGGCGGGCCCGTCACGGCGAGCGGGTGGTGTTCATTCCGGGCAATCACGACGAGGCCCTGCGCGACTATTGCGGCATCGTCTTCGGCGAGATCGAGGTGGTCAGCGAGCTGGTCCATGAAACCGCCGACGGCCGCCGCTTCCTGCTCATCCACGGCGATGTCTTCGACCAGGTGACGCGGCATCACCGTTGGGTGGCGGTCCTCGGCGACAAGGCCTACGACCTGCTGGTCCGGCTCAATCACTGGCTGTCCTGGGCGCGGCGCAAGATCGGCCTGGCCGGTTACTGGTCGCTGGCCGGCTATGCCAAGCGCAAGGTCAAGACGGCGCTGAATTTCATTTTCGATTTCGAGGAATCGGCCGTGCATCACGCCAAGGAGCGTGGCCTGGATGGGGTCATCTGCGGCCATATCCACTGGGCGACGATTCGCGAGATCGATGGCCTGAGCTATGTCAATTGCGGCGACTGGGTCGATTCCTGCACGGCGATCGTCGAGCATTTCGACGGTCGTCTTGAACTGGTGGCCTGGGGCATGCCGGGTGAAGTACCGGCACTGGCGTCGCCGGTCGCCGAACGGGTGGAGGCCTGAAATGCGGGTGTTGATGGTTTCGGATGTGTATTTTCCGCGGGTCAATGGCGTGTCGACCTCGATCGAGACGTTCCGCCGGACGCTGGCCGCGCAGGGCGTCGAAGTGCGCCTGGTGGTGCCGCGTTATGGCGATGAAGCCGAGCAGCCCGGCATCGTCCGGGTGCCCGGGCGGCCGGTGCCGGGGGATCGCGAAGACCGGCTGGTCGGCTGGCGCGCCATGCACCGGGCGACGCTGGATGCGGCAAGGGATTGCGATCTGGTGCACATCCAGACGCCGTTCATCGCCCATTACGCCGGCCTGAAGGCGGCCAGGACGCTCGGCCGGCCGGTGGTGGCGACTTACCACACCTTGTTCGAGGAATACCTGCAGCACTACGCACCGTGGTTGCCGGCCGGCTGGCTGAAGCAGCAGGCGCGGGCCTTTTCCCGCCGCCAGTGCAACGCGCTCGATGCCGTGGTGGTGCCCTCGACGGCGATGCGGCAGCGCCTGGAGTCCTATGGCGTCTCGGTGCCCTTGCATGTGCTGCCGACCGGCATCCCGATCGAACAGTTCGTCGGCGGCGATGGTGCGGCTTTCCGTCGTCAGTACGGCATCCCGCTGGCGCAGCCGGTGGCCCTCTTTGTCGGCCGGGTGGCGCACGAGAAAAATATCGGCTTCCTGCTCGACGCCTTGGTCCGGGCCCGCCAGTTGCAGCCCGACGCCTTGCTGGTGATCGCCGGCGAAGGGCCGGCAATGAGCGACCTCAAGTCAAGGGTCAAAACGCTTGGCCTGGGCGATGCCGTCCGCTTCATCGGTTATCTCGACCGCCAGCAGGCCTTGCCGGCCTGTTACGCCGCGGCCGATGTCTTCGTCTTTGCCTCGCGCACCGAAACCCAGGGCCTGGTCTTGCTGGAGGCGATGGCTGCCGGAACGCCGGTCATCGCGCTGGCCGAAATGGGGACGGTGGATATCCTGGCGCCGGGGCGGGGCGCTTTTTCGCCGCCGGCCGAAGCGCAGGCCTTCGGCGAAATGCTCGGGCATTTCCTGGCCCGCCCGGAAGCCTGGCGGCATTTGGCAGAGGAAGCGCCGATTTACGCCCGGGCGTGGTCGGACAGCGCCATGGCGGCACGGCTGGCCAGCCTGTATCGACAACTGGCCGGCGCCGGCTTTGCGGCGGATAATGCCCGAACCGCTGTTGCCTGACCCGACGGAACATGAACGATAAAAATGAAAACACCTGCGACCAATGTCGCTACTTTCGCGCCGCCGATGCCCTGACCGGCAACTGCCATCGCTTTCCGCCGAGCTTTGCCGGTGACAGTTCACCGCGGGAAACGCATCACTGGCGTTTCCCGATGGTGAGTTGTCATGCCTGGTGCGGCGAATTCCTGCCGGTCTGGCAGGATCAGATGTCCTCGATCGGCGCCACCATCTGATTGGCGGCGCGCAGGCGCTCGGCCATCACCCGCATGACTTGCGTGGCGAAATAGGGCGTTTGCTGCACCAGGTAGAGGAAGCGCTTTTCGTCGATGGCGACGAACTCGCAGTCGCTCAGTGCGATGACGGTGGCCGAGCGCGGGCCGGGTGAAACCAGGCCCATTTCGCCGACGATATTGCCGTGCTGCAAGGTTTCGACCACCCGGTTGTTGACGATGACCTCGGCCTGCCCGGCGGTCAGCACGAACATCCGGTGGCCATCCTCGCCGGCGCTGAACAAGGGCTGGCCGGCGGCGATGCGGACGATATCCGGGTTGTTGGCGAAGAGTTCGAAAAAGACCATGTTTGCTGTTCCCTTGTCATGATTGGAATAGCACTTTTAGCATAGTCGCGACACTGCCAAGATTTCAGCCGCGTTACATCAGCCGGCTTCTTGATCTGGCTCAGAACTCGGCGTGCACGCGCAGCGAGCCGATGTTGGCCGGGCCGCGGTCGGCGTTGTAGGCCGGGTTGGCAATGCGCTGGTAATCGGCGGTCAGCCAGAGGCCGGCCAGCGCTTTCCAGCTGTAATAGGTTTCGACGATGCTTTCCTGACGGTAGTTGAGACCGCCGTCGCCGATGAAGAAGGAGATGCCGCCCTTGGCCAGGTAATTGCGGCGGTCGTTCGACAGGCTGTTGCGCATCCAGGCCAGGCCGAAGGTATCGTCCGGCCGGCCCCAGGCGGAGCCTTTCAGCGCCAGGCCGGTGGCGAAGGAGGCATCGGCTTCGGTGAAAGCATAGGTTTCGCTGCGCCCGTCGGCGTGCATGGCACGCAGGAAAATACCCAGGTTGTCGCTGAGCGCCTGTTCCAGATTGATGCCGGCGCCGTACTTGATGCGCTCGCTGTTGCGGACATGGCGAATGGCCTGCGGGTCGCCGTCCGGGTGGCTGTCCAGCCAGGCACTGGCGTCGCGATAGGTGCCGAGCAGGGCCTGGTTGCGGAAGGCGAGCAAGCGGATCTTGCCCGGCTGGCCAGCGATTTCGTGGCCATGTTCGAGTTCGACCTGGTCGCCGTAGTGACGCATGATCTGATAATCCATTGCCGCGCCGTTCGGTTCCTTGGGGCCGGTCATCCGGCCGAAGCGGACCGCCCAGTCGCCCTGGTACCACTCGCCGGCAAAGCCCCAACCGAAGCCGCGGGCGTCGGCCGGGTAGTCGAAGGCGGTGCTGGCCATGGCGCTCCAGTTGAGGAACTGGGTGCGCGGGTCCTTGGCGTAGGCGTTGTTGTCGAAAATGTCGAGGGCCGAAAAATTGCCCAGGGTCAGCACGAAGCGGTCCTTGGCGACATGGCCGGCCATCTGGTTGAACGCGGATTCGACGAATTCCGTTTCCTCGCCCAGCGCCCAGGTCTGGCGCAGGAAAATCCGCTGGCGATAGGCTTTCAGCTTGGTGCCGGAAACGCGCGTCGCCTCGCCGTTGGAAAAGCCGCCCAGGCCGACCAGGCCGGAGAGCGGATCGCCCTTGCCGGCCTCGATGTTCAGGTAGACCTCGGCGCCGCGCCACAGGCGGCTGCCCAGGTAGGCGGTCGTGGTCAGGGTGTAGCCTCGTTCGTGCTTGGCAGAAAGGCTGTTCGGGCCGGAATAGTCGGCCGGGAAGCCGGGCGACTTCTGCCAGACGTAGGTTGCCTGCCCCTTGGCCTGCCAGGTTTCCTCGACTTCGTCGGCGTGGCATGGGGTGATGACGGCGATGCCGAGGACGAAGGCGGTGGAGCGGAGAACGGGGAGGCGCATTGTAAAAAGGGCGGGTGAGGCGTGGAAACGGTGCCATTGTAGGCGGGGCGGCTGACCGTCGAATGACCGGCAGGCGGCGGGGATGGGCGCAGTGGTGCCATGGGGATTCAGCGTGGCGCGACCTTAAAGCCGTGATGTGACCGTTTCGTGACAGCGACTGTCATTAAAGCTTAGTCATCGCCTCCTAAGCTCCGGACTTTTACGGAGGTGTCATGCACGAACCCGCGCCGCCCGAACTGGGTCTGGACCCGAGCAACGAGTCGCCATTCAAGGGCAAGACCGGCCTGCGCCGGGTCTGGAATGCCTTCAATTATTCGATGGCCGGCCTCAAGGCCGCCTACCTCTGCGAGGATGCCTTTCGCCAGGAGGTCTGGCTGGCGGTGTTGCTGATCCCGACGACACTCTTCCTGCCGGTCCCCTGGATCGGGCGCGGCCTGATGATCGCCAGCGTGCTGCTGGTGCTGGTCGTCGAGTTGCTCAATTCGGCCATCGAAGCCGTGGTTGACCGGGTCAGCCTGGAAAATCACCGTCTGGCCAAGCGCGCCAAGGATATCGGTAGTGCCGCGGTGCTCGTCTCGTTGCTCACCGTGCTGGCGGTCTGGGTTTGCGTCCTGCTGGAGGCGGCATGACGATGTCGAATAGTGCGCTGGATATCGTTTTCGTCACCGAAACCTATCCGCCCGAGGTGAACGGGGTGGCGATGACGGTCGGCCGCCTGGTCCAGGGCATGCGCGAGCGCGGGCATCGGGTCAGCGTCATCCGGCCGCGCCAGGGCAAGGCCGATGCCGGTAACGAGCATGAGCTGGCCTTGCCCGGCTTTCCCTTGCCCGGCTATCCCGGCCTGCGCTTCGGCCTGCCGGCCGGGGGGCATCTGGCGCGCCAGTGGCGACATCGCCGGCCGGATGTGGTGCACATCGCCACCGAAGGGCCGCTCGGCTGGTCGGCGGTGAGTACGGCGCGGCGCCTGGG
>DAIMCQ010000088.1:0-14012 GCA_036726285.1 Azonexus sp. | reverse complement strand
GTCGCCGACCAGCTGGACGCGCTGGCCGAGACGATCGGTCAGATAGCGCCAGCCCGCCCAGTCATCCTCGGCCAGGCCATCCTCGATCGACAGGATGGGGAAGCGATCGACCAGATCGGCCAGGTAGTCGACGAACTGCTCTGACGTCAGGCGCTTCTTTTCCGAAGCCAGCACGTAATGACCGTCCTCCTGGAATTCCGAACTGGCGACATCGAGGCCGAGCCAGATGTCCTTGCCCGGCTCGAAGCCGGCACTGCGGATGGCTTCGAGAATGATCTCGATGGCCGCTTCGTTGCTTGGCAGGTCGGGTGCAAAGCCGCCCTCGTCACCCACCGCCGTGACCATGCCGCGCGACTTGAGCAGCTTCTTCAGGGCCTGGAAGACTTCGCTGCCGTAACGCAGCGCCTCGGCAAAGCTCGGTGCGCCGACCGGCAGGATCATGAATTCCTGGAAATCGACGTTGTTGTCGGCATGCGCCCCGCCGTTGATGATGTTCATCATCGGCACCGGCAGGCTCAACTGTACCTTGCCGGTCAGGCCGGCCAGATAGCGGTATAGCGGCTCGCCAGCCTCGGCCGCGGCGGCATGCGCCACGGCCAGCGAACTAGCGAGCAGCGCGTTGGCGCCGAGCTTGCCCTTGTTGGCCGTCCCGTCGGCAGCGATCAGCAGCTGGTCGATATCTCGCTGGGCCGAGGCATCCTGGCCGACCAGCGCCGCCCGGATCGGGCCATTGACGTGGGCCACGGCCTGCAATACGCCCTTGCCACCGAAACGGGTGGCATCGCCGTCACGCAACTCGATGGCTTCGCGCGAACCGGTGGACGCGCCGGAAGGCACGGCGGCGTTGCCGCGCGCCCCGGACTGCAGGCGCACTTCGGCGGTCACCGTCGGAAAGCCCCGGGAATCGAGGATTTCACGGGCGGCAATGTGTTGAATCTGCATCTTCAATACTCCTGTCAGTTGCGGGGCGGCGGGTCGGACTTAAATGGTGACGTCGTCTACCCGGGCGACGTGCAACAGGTTGGTCGAGCCGGTACGGCCAAACGGCAAGCCGGCGACGATGACGACGTTTTCACCCGGCTGGGCGAAGGTTTCGCGGCGCGCCACCTGGGTGGCCAGCATCACCATGTCGGCGATGCCGCTGACCTGGCCGAACGGAATGGCGTGGATGCCCCAGACCATGGCCAGGCGACGGGCACTGGAAAAATGCGGCGTCAGGCTGAGAATCGGCGTCGTCGGCCGCTCGCGGGCGGCCCGCAGGGCGGTGAAACCGGATTCGGTGTAGGTGATGGTGGCGGCCGGCTTGATCACTTCGGCCACGCCGCGCAGCGCGTAGCAGACGGCATCCTGCGTCGTCGTCTGGGCCGGCGTGTGGGTGGCATCGATACCGACCCGGTAAGCCGGGTCCTTTTCGACCTGGCAAACGATACGGTTCATCATCGACACGGCTTCGAGCGGGAACTTGCCCGAGGCCGACTCGGCCGACAGCATCACCGCATCGACGCCGTCGTAGATCGCCGTGGCGACGTCGGAAGCTTCGGCACGGGTCGGCACCGGCGATTCGATCATCGATTCCAGCATCTGCGTCGCCACCACCACCGGTTTGCCGAGGCGACGCGCGATACGGACGATGCGGCGCTGGATCTGCGGCAGTTGCTCCGGCGGCAGTTCGACGCCGAGGTCGCCGCGGGCAACCATGACGCCATCGGCCAGTTCGATGATTTCCTCAAGCTGCTCGATGGCCGACGGCTTTTCCAGCTTGGCCATGATCCAGGCCTTGTCGCCAACCAGCTTGCGGGCTTCGATAAGGTCTTCCGGGCGCTGCACGAAAGATAGCGCCACCCAGTCGACACCGAGTTCCAGGCCGAAGGCCAGGTCCTTGCGGTCTTTCTCGGTCAGCGGCGAGATCGGCAGCACGACGCCGGGGACATTGACCCCCTTGCGGTCGGAGACCGGGCCGGGGACCAGCACCGTGGTCTGGGCGAAATCCGCACCGCAGGCATCGACCCGCAGACGCACCTTGCCGTCGTCGATCAGCAGTTCGGTACCGGCTTCCAGTGCAGCGAAAATTTCCGGGTGCAGCAACGGCGCCCGGTTGACGTCGCCCGGCGTCGGGTCGAGGTCAAGACGAAAACCGGCCCCGGCAACGAGTTGCACCTTGCCGGCGGCAAAGGTGCCGACGCGCAGCTTCGGCCCCTGCAGATCGAGCAGGATGCCGATCGGCCGGTTCAGTTCGGCTTCGATCTTGCGGATCGACTCGTAGCGGCGGGCATGGTCGCTATGCGTGCCATGGCTGAAATTGAGGCGGAAGACATCGGCCCCTTCGACAAACAGGGCGCGGATCATTTCATCACTGGCGCTGGCAGGGCCCAGCGTCGCCAGGATCTTGGCTTTACGGTCACGTTTCATTGCTTCATTCCTATATTTTCTTGTTGTGGCACGCGGACAGGCGGGGTCAGGCTCAGGTCACCGGGGCCGGATTGAACAGGGTCAGGGCGTTGAAGAGCTTCCAGTGCTCGGCCCAGGTCTTGCGGCCACTGGCGACATCAAGCATCAACTGGAAGATTTCCCAGCCCAGTTGCTCGATCGTCAGCTCGCCATCGGCGATCCGGCCGGCGTTGACGTCCATCAGGTCATGCCAGCGGCGCGCCAGGTCGCTGCGGGTGGCGACCTTGATCACCGGGCACTCGGCCAGGCCGTAAGGCGTGCCGCGACCGGTGGTGAAGATGTGCAGGTTCATGCCGGCCGCAAGTTGCAGCGTGCCGCAGATGAAGTCGCTGGCCGGGGTAGCGGCGTAGATCAGGCCCTGGGTCAGGCCCTTGTCGCGCAGGTATTCGCCCGGCGACAAGACGCCGACGATGGCCGAGGAACCGGATTTGACGATCGAGCCCATCGCCTTTTCGACGATGTTGGACAAACCGCCCTTCTTGTTACCCGGCGTCGTATTGGCGCTGCGGTCAACGCTGCCAGCTTCCAGGTAGTCGTCGTACCAGGCCAGTTCGCGGACGATGGCGGCGGCGACTTCCGGCGTTGCGGCCCGCGAGGTCAGCTGGTCGGCGCCGTCGCGCACTTCGGTGTTTTCCGAGAACATCACGGTGGCACCGGCGCGGACCAGCAGGTCGGCGGCATAGCCGACCGCCGGGTTGGCGGTAATGCCGGAGAAGGCGTCGCTGCCGCCGCACTGCATGCCGACGACCAGCGCCGAGGCCGGACAGGTCTCGCGCTGACGGGCATTGAGGCGTTCCAGGTGCTTTTCGGCCATGCTCAGGATCGACTCGATCATCGACATGAAGCCGACGTGCTTTTCATCCTGCAGGAAAACGACGTCCGGTTCGGCTTCGTTCTTCAGCATGATCGAACCGGCCGGCAGCAGCCGGCTGGGCTGGAGCTTTTCGCAGCCCAGGCTGACCACCATGACTTCGTTGCCGAAGTTCGGGTTGCGGCTGATGTTGCGCACGGTGCGAATCGGGATCGGCGCGCTCGGCGCCTCAATGGCGACGCCGCAGCCGTAGGTATGCTCCAGCGCCACCACGTCGTCGACGTTGGGAAAACGCGGCAGCAGTTCTTCCTTGATGCGCTTGACGACGAAATCGACGACACCGGAGACGCACTGCACGGTCGAGGTGATGGCCAGGATGTTGCGGGTACCGACCGAACCGTCGGCATTGCGGAAACCCTGGAAGGTATAGCCTTCGAGCGGCTCCAGCTTCGGCGCCTTGATGGTCGCCAGCGGCACGTCGTCAAGGCCGAGGGCATCCGGCATGGCGAGCAGGGTTTCATTGACCCAGCGACCGGCGACGATGTCTTCCAGCGCATAGCCGATGGTCACGTTGTAGCGGCGGACGGCATCGCCCTTCTTCAGATCAACCAGCGCCACCTTGTGGCTCTGCGGCACATGCTCGACCAGCTTCAGGCCGTCGCGGACCGGGGTGCCGGCCGGCAGGCCGCCGTCGCTGACGATGACGGCGACGTTGTCGTCCGGGTGCATCATGATGGCAAGTTTAGCCTGCCCTGAAGCCTTGTTTTCTGCACTCATTTCAATTCTCCGAATAAATGGGTTTCACAGCATTTCCAGCGGCTTCGCCCGGGTCGGCGGCGGGAAGATGCGATCCAGCGCAGCCAGGGTTTCGGCATCGAGATGCTTGTCCAGCGCGGCATGGTTTTCTTCGACATGGCGCCGCGACGACGCCTTGGGGATGGCGATCAGCCCGTCCTGGCGCAACAGCCAGGCCAGCGCCATCTGATAGACGGTCATGCCCTGCGCCGCCGCCAGTTCGCGCAGCGGCTGATGGCGCAGCAGGCGGGCCTGTTCAAGCGGCGAATAGGCCATCAATGGAATGCCCTGCTGCCGGCACCAGGGCAGCAGGTCCCACTCGATGCCACGCCGGCTCAGGTTGTAGAGCACCTGGTTGGTGGCGACCAGGGCGCCATGCTCGACCGCAAGCAATTCCTGCATGTCCTGCGGGTCGAGGTTGCTGACGCCCCAATGGCGAATCTTGCCCTGCTGGCGCAGGCGCTCGAAGGTGTCGACGGTTTCGGCGAAGGGAATATCGCCCCGCCAATGCAGCAGGTAGAGGTCGAGGCAATCGACGCCCAGCCGCTGCAGGCTGCCTTCGCAGGCAGCCACCGCCGAACGGCGGCCGGCATTGAAGGGATAGACCTTGCTGACCAGGAACACCTCGTCGCGCCGGCCGCGAATGGCCTCGCCGACCAGTTCCTCGGCCGCCCCCTCGCCGTACATCTCGGCGGTATCGATCAGGCGCAGGCCGAGATCGATACCGTGTTGCAGGGCGGCGATTTCATCCTTGCGCCGCTCTGCCTGCTCACCCTGCGTCCAGGTACCCATGCCCAGCGCAGGAACGGCTTCGCCGGAAGGCAGGGTGACGTTCTGCATCGCCCTACCCTGCCTGCTCGTCGCCGAGCACCAGCACGGCGCGGAAATCATTGACGTTGGTCAGCGTCGGGCCGGTCACCACGGCATCGCCCAAGGCGCCGAAGAAGCCGTGGCCGTCGTTGTTCTGCAGCGCGTCCATCGGCTTGATGCCCAGCGCCCAGGCCCGCTCCAGCGAATCCGGGGCGAGTACGGCACCGGCGATTTCCTCCAGGCCATCGACGCCGTCGGTATCGCCGGCCATGGCATGCACCCCGGCCCGGCCTTCGAGATTGACCCCGAGCGAGAGCAGGAATTCGACATTGCGCCCGCCGCGGCCGTTGCCGCGCACGGTCACCGTCGTTTCGCCGCCCGAGAGCAGCACGCAGGGCGGCGTGAAGGGCTGGCCGTAATCGGCCACCTGGCGGGCCAGTCCGGCCATCACCTTGCCGACATCGCGGGCTTCGCCTTCAATGGCGTTGCCCAGAATATGCGGCGTGATCCCCGCCTCACGCGCCACCTTGGCCGCGGCTTCGAGCGCCATCTGCGGCGTTGCGATCATGCGGGTGTCGATACGGGCGAGCAGCGGGTCGTCCGGCTTGACCGACTCGCCACCGCCGCTTTCAAGAATTTCACGCACCTTGGCCGGCAGTTCGATGCCGTAGCGGCGAACGATGGCCAGTGCGTCGTTGCAGGTCGTCCGGTCGCCGACCGTCGGACCGGAAGCGATATCGCAGGGATTGTCGCCCGGCACGTCGGAGATCAGCAGCGTCACCACCTTGGCCGGATGGCAGGCCGCCGCCAGGCGACCGCCCTTGACGGCGGAAAGATGACGCCGCACGCAGTTCATTTCGCTGATCGTGGCGCCCGACTTGAGCAGCGCCCGGTTCACCGCCTGCTTGTCTTCCAGCGTGATGCCGCCGAGCGGCAAGGCCAGCAGCGCCGAGCCGCCGCCGGAAATCAGGCAAAGCACCGTGTCGTCGGCCGACAGACCGCTGACCAGGCTGCGGATGCGCCCGGCCGCTGCGAGGCCGGCGGCATCCGGCACCGGATGGGCGGCTTCGACAATTTCAATACGCTGGCAAGGCACCGCGTAACCGTAGCGGGTCACCACCAGGCCACTCAATTCGCCCGGCCAGTTGTCCTCGACGGCCCGTGCCATCGCCGCCGAAGCCTTGCCGGCACCGATGACGATCAGCCGACCGCGCGGCACCTCGGGCAGGTGGGGCGGAATGCAATGTGCCGGCTGCGCTGCCTCGACGGCGGCGGCAAACATCTGCTCCAGCAACTGGCGCGGATCAAGTTTCGTGCTCATATGCAATCCGCCCCTCTGCTTAGGCCTGTTGGCCGATTTCGAAATTAGCCATCAATTCCAGCGCCTTGACCATGCCGGAGTGATCCCAGGCCTTGCCGCCGTGCGCTGCACAGACGTTGAACAGTTCCTGAGCGGTGGCGGTGTTGGGCAGCGAGACGCCGAGCTTGCGACCGGTGCTCAGGGCCAGGTTGAGGTCCTTCTGGTGCAGCTCGATGCGGAAGCCCGGATCGAAGGTGCGCTTGACCATGCGTTCGCCATGCACTTCGAGAATGCGCGAGTTGGCGAAACCGCCCATCAGCGCCTGGCGCACCTTGGCCGGATCGGCACCGGCCTTGGCGGCGAGCAGCAGCGCTTCGCCAACGGCTTCGATGGTCAGCGCAACGATAATCTGGTTGGCCACCTTGGTGATCTGGCCGTCGCCGACACCGCCGACCAGCGTGATGTTCTTGCCCATCAGTTCGAACAGCGGCTTGACCTGGGCAAAGCTGGCTTCGCTGCCGCCGACCATGATGGTCAGGCTGGCCGCCTTGGCACCGACTTCGCCACCGGAAACCGGTGCATCCAGGTATTCGCAGCCCAGGGCCTGGACCTTGGCGGCGTATTCCTTGGTTTCGATCGGCGAGATAGAGCTCATGTCGACCACGATCTTGCCGGCGGTCAGGCCTTCGGCGATGCCGTTGGCGTCGAACAGCGCAGCACCGACGTGCGGCGTATCCGGCACCATGATGAAAACGATATCGGCGTTCTGGGCGACTTCCTTGCCCGAAGCGCAGGCCTTGCCACCAGCCGCAACCAGGGATGCCGGCACGCTCGGGATGCTGAACAGGGACACTTCATGGCCGGCCTTGATCAGGTGTTCCGCCATCGGCGTACCCATGATGCCCAAACCTACGAAACCAACTTTACTCATTTGTATTCTCCTTGCTGAGGGCAGCCCGGCGGGCTGCACGTTTGACTGTTATTAAAGGAACTTGTCGCGCAGTGCCTGGGTGGCATTGCGGAAAACGCCCTGATCGCCGCCGACGGCGACGAAGCTGGCGCCCATCTCCATATAGTGACGGGCATCGGCTTCGACCGGAGCGAGAATGCCGACCGGCTTGCCGTGGGCCTTGGCCGAGGCGAAGACCTTGCGCATGGCTTCCTGAACCTCCGGATGCAGCGGATCGCCGAGGTGGCCGAAACCGGCTGCCAGGTCGGACGGGCCGATGAAGACGCCATCGACGCCGGAGACGGCACAAATCTCATCAATGGCATCGATGCCGGCGCGACTCTCGATCTGCACCATGACCGCGATGTTGTCGTTGATGATCTTCATGTAGTCCTTCACCGTGCCGTAGCGATTGCTGCGCTGGGCGACCGAGACGCCACGCACGCCTTCCGGCGGGTAACGCGTTGCAGCCACGGCGCGCTTGGCATCGTCAGCGGATTCGATGAAGGGGATCAGGAAATTGTAGAAACCGGCGTCGAGCAGGCGCTTGATCATCACCGTGTCGTTCCATTGCGGGCGGACGACCGGGGCGCTGCTGCTGTCCTTGAGCGCCATCAGTTGCGGGATGAAGGACAGCACGTCGTTCGGCGAATGCTCGCCATCGAGCAGCAGCCAGTCGAAACCGGCCAGGCCGAGGATTTCGGTGGTGATCGGGCTACCCAGCGAGCACCAGCAGCCGATCAGCTTCTTGTTGTCGATCAGGTCGCGGCGGAACTGGTTGGGGAAGGCGGAATAAGGCGCAGCAGACATTTTTGTTTCTCCATTGATCGGGCCGCTCACCGAGCCGGCCCGAGATATTTTTGGCGCTTCGGGCGCCGTTATTGGCTTAGCGCACCAGGCAGGGACGCTTGTTGTTGAAGGTCCAGCCCGGGATCAGGTATTGCATGGCGACGGCGTCGTCACGGGCGCCCAGGCCCATGTTCTTGTAGACCTGGTGGGCCTTTTCGACTTCGACCATGTCGATTTCGATACCCAGACCGGCCTTTTCCGGCACCTTGATGAAACCGCCTTCGATCTTCAACGGGCTCTTGGTCAGGCGCTGGCCGTCCTGCCAGATCCAGTGGGTGTCGATGGCAGTGACCTTGCCCGGGGCGGCGGCGCCGACGTGGGTGAACATGGCCAGCGAGATGTCGAAATGGTTGTTCGAATGCGAACCCCAGGTCAGGCCGAAGGCTTCGCACAACTGGGCAACACGGACGGAACCCTGCATGGTCCAGAAATGCGGGTCGGCGAGCGGAATGTCGACCGATTGCAACTGCACCGAGTGCGCCATCTGACGCCAGTCGGTGGCGATCATGTTGGTGGCGGTCGGCAGGCCGGTGGCGCGGCGGAACTCGGCCATCACTTCACGGCCGGAGAAGCCGTTCTCGGCACCGCAGGGGTCTTCGGCATAGGCCAGGATGCCGTGCTTGTCGCGGCACAGCGAGATGGCTTCGGCCAGCGACCAGGCACCGTTCGGGTCCAGCGTGATGCGGGCTTCCGGGAAACGCTCGTGCATGGCGATGATGGCTTCCATCTCGACGGCGCCGGGCAACACGCCGCCCTTGAGCTTGAAGTCGCAGAAACCGTAGCGTTCGTGGGTCACTTCAGCCAGGCGGACGATGGATTCCGGGGTCAGCGCTTCTTCGTTGCGCAGGCGGAACCAGTCGTTGTCGGCATCCGGTTCGGCCCGGTAATTGAGTGCCGTCTTCTTGCGGTCGCCGACGTAGAACAGATAACCCAGCATCTGCACCGCATCGCGCTGCATGCCTTCGCCGAGCAGCGCGGCAACCGGCACGTTCATGAACTGGCCCATCAGGTCGAGCAGCGCCGATTCGACGGCGGTGACGGCGTGGATCATGGTGCGCAGGTCGAAGGTCTGCAGACCGCGGCCACCCGAGTCACGGTCGGCAAAGGCCTTGCGCATCGCGTTCAGGATGTTGTTGTACTCGCCCAGCGTCTTGCCGACGACCAGCGGCGTGGCATCCTCGATCGTCTTGCGGATGGCTTCGCCGCCCGGGACTTCGCCCAGGCCGGTGTTGCCGGCGCTGTCCTTGAGGATGACGATATTGCGGGTGAACAGCGGACCATGGGCGCCGCTCAGGTTGAGCAGCATGCTGTCCTGGCCGGCGACCGGGATCACGGTCAGTTCGGTGATGGTCGGTGCGCCACTGCAGTTTTGTTGAATTTGACTCACGATGTTCTCCAGTAATTGTTTGTTCAAGCCTTGCGGCCGATGCTTGGTTGTTTCGGGTCGTAGGTCCAGCCCGGGATCAGGTACTGCATGGCCATGGCGTCGTCACGGGCGCCAACGCCCAGCTTCTTGTAGGTTTCATGGGCCTTCATGATCTGCTCCATGTCCGGTTCGATGCCGAGGCCCGGTTTTTCCGGCACGGCGACTTCGCCATTGACGATCTGCAGCGGTTCCCTGGTCAGGTGCTCCTGACCTTCCTGCCAGATCCAGTGGGTATCGATGGCGGTGATCTTGCCCGGCGCCGCAGCGGCAACGTGGGTGAACATGGCCAGCGAGATGTCGAAGTGGTTGTTCGAATGCGAGCCCCAGGTCAGGCCGAACTCGTCGCACATCTGGGCGACGCGGACCGAACCCTGCATCGTCCAGAAGTGCGGATCGGCCAGCGGGATATCGACCGAGTCGAGCTTCAGCGAATGATTGAGCTGGCGCCAGTCGGTGGCGACCATGTTGGTGGCGGTCGGGATGCCGGTGGCGCGCTTGAACTCGGCCATGATCTCGCGGCCGGAATAGCCTTGCTCCGGACCGCAAGGGTCTTCGGCGTAGGTCAGGATATGGCCCTGGCCCTTGCAGGCATCGATCGCTTCCTTGAGCGACCAGGCGCCGTTCGGGTCGAGCGTCACGCCGGCCTGCGGGAAGCGTTTCTTGATCGCGGTGACGGCGGCGATTTCATCCTCGGCGCTCATTACCCCGCCTTTCAGCTTGAAATCGGTGAAGCCGTAGTGTTCGACGGCTGCTTCGGCCAGGCGGACCACCGCTTCCGGCGTCACCGCCTCTTCGTGGCGGGCGCGGTACCAGGCCGACTTGGCGTCCGGGTTGGCGAGGTAAGGCAGATCGGTCTTGTTGCGGTCGCCGATGTAGAACAGGTAGGCCAACATGCGCGCCCCGGCCCGTTGCTGACCATTGCCAAGCAAGGCAGCGACCGGCACGTTGAGGAACTGGCCGAGCAGGTCGAGCAAGGCGGCCTCGACGGCGGTCAGCACGTTATCCATGCGCAGGTTGATTTCATGCGGCTGCTTGAGGACCTTGGCTTCGGCCTCGCTGGTCACCTGATGCACGGTGGCCTGATGTGCGGCCGTGCCGCCACCGGTGAGCATGACGCGGATACCGTTCAGCACTTCGTTGTAGCGGCCGATCGACTTGCCGACGACGAGCGGGATGGAACGTTCCAGGGTCTTGCGGATGCCTTCGCCGCCGGGGACTTCGCCGCAGCCGACACGGCCGGCGTTGTCCTTGAGGATGACGACGTTACGGGTAAAGAACGGACCATGTGCGCCACACAGGTTCAACAGCATGCTGTCCTGTCCGGCCACCGGAATCACCTGCATATCGACCACGACGGGCGTACCGGTGGCGACACTGTCCTTGACTGCGTTCATTTTCTACTCCAGAAGATCTCTGATTGATGCCTGGCCGGGGTGGCTCGGACGAGGGACCCCGGCCGGCAAGCCTTACTTCAGTTCGACGCGCTTGATCTCGCCCATCAGGAACAGGAAGCAGCAGATGGCGACGGCGGCGTGGGCACCGACATAGACCAGGGCGCCGTTGAAGGAACCGGTGCTGTTGATGATGTAGCCGATGGCGATCGGGGTAGTGATGCTCGACAGGTTGCCGCAGGTGTTGAGCAGGCTGCCGCTCAGGCCGGCGATCTGCTTCGGTGCGGTATCGGAATTGACCGCCCAGCCCAGGGCACCGATGCCTTTGCCGAAGAAAGCCAGGGCCATGAAGAAGATGATCAGGGTTTCCGAATCGGTGTAGTTGCAGATGACGATACTCATCGAGAGCAGCATGCCGAGCACGATCGGGGTCTTGCGAGCGACGGTCAGCGAGAAATTGCGACGCAGGAACCAGTCGGAGATGATGCCGCCGAGGATGCCGCCGACGAAACCGCAGATGGCCGGCACCGAGGCGACGAAACCGGCCTTGAGGATGGACATGCCACGGGCCTGAACCAGATAGACCGGGAACCAAGTAATGAAGAAGTAGGTCAGCGCGTTGATGCAGTATTGACCGATATAGAGACCGACCATCATGCGGTTGGCCAGCAGCTGCTTGATGTAGGCCAGGTTCGGGCCTTCCGTCTTGACGCCGTTGCCGAGGTTCTGGTCGAGATGCACCAGGGCGCCGCCTTCGGTGATGTACTCCATTTCGCTGGCGCTGATCGTCGGGTGCTTTTTCGGCGCCCAGACGAACTTGTTCCAGATCAGAACATAGAGCAGACCAAGCGCGCCCATCACGGTAAAGACATGGTGCCAGCCGTAGGTATGCACGATCCAGCCCATCAGCGGCGCGAAGATCACCGTTGCAGCGTACTGCGCCGAATTGAAGATGGCCGATGCCGTACCCCGTTCATTGGCCGGGAACCAGGCGGCAACGATGCGGCTGTTGGCCGGGAAGGACGGCGCCTCGGAAGCCCCGACCAGGAAACGCAAGGCGAACAACGTGACGAATGCCGTCAGACCGGTGAGGAAACCGACAGCCCCTTGCACCAGCGTGAAGGCCGACCAGAAAAAGATGCTGAAGGCGTAAACCTTCTTGGAGCCGAACTTGTCGAGCAACCAGCCGCCCGGCAATTGACAGATGACGTAGGCCCAACCGAATGCCGAGAAGATATACCCCATATCGACGGCAGTCAGACCCAGTTCCTTGGTGATGAGCGGGCCGGCAATCGAGATCGTGGCGCGATCGGCGTAATTGATGACCGTAATAAAAAACAGGACGGCGAGAATCCCCCAGCGACTGCGGGATCCCAGCTTCTTGGCGGCAGGTTTAATGCCAGTCATTACATCCTCCATGATTTCCTCCTCGATGATTGGACAACAGTAAATCCAGCTTTTTGTTGGGTTAAAACTTTGTAGATGCTTTTTTGTTGGCTGGATTCTGGAACGCGATCAATGCACAATCAAACCAATGAATAACTAAATTGATTTAAATATGAGATCAATACATCAATAGAGGAAAATACATCGATAAAACAGTGCGATAGCAATACCCGACAGGATTGGTTCACTAATATGCAACGAAAAAATGGGGGCATTCCCGCTCCGCCATCGCCCCGCCGAAGCAGAAAAGGTCAGCCGGCCGAATCGGCAAAACCCGGCAGAATGCGGCGCTTGAAGATATCGAGAATCGGATTGTCGTTATCGTTGCGGAAGGAACACGACATCTCGACCGGCAGTTCCGGCGTCGTCTGCATCTTGCGCAGCACGATGCCGGCGAAGTTGAGCTTGGTTGCCGCTTCCGGAATCAATGCGACGCCGATACCGGAATGGACCAACGCCAGCATGGTATGGATCTGGCCGATGTATTCGACGATCTCCGGCTTGACGTTGGCCCGCTCGAACATCTTCTGCAGCAACTGATAGAAATAGCCCGCCTCGTACGGCGAGTACATCAGGAAAGGTTTGCCATGCAGGCAAGCCATGGTCGGCTGCTCCGGCCACTGGTCGGCCTCGCTGGCCGGCACCGCGAGCACCAGCGACTCACGGGCAAGCGACACCGTGGTCAGTTCGCCGTGCGACACATGCGGCCGCAACAAACCAAGGTCGAGATGACCGGAATCCAGGCCCTCAAGCTGCACGCTGGTCACCAACTCCTTCAAGGTCAGCGAGATACCTGGCGCCAAAAGGCGCAATTGCCGCACCATTTCCGGCAACAGGCCATAACCGAAAGCAGCGGTAAAGCCGATCGACAAGGAGCCGTTTTCGCCCTTGGCGATGCGCCGGGCCGTCGACGCCGCTTCCTCGGCCATGCGCAGGATGCGGGCGGCCTCGGGAAAAAAGGACTTGCCGGCCGCGGTCAGCCGGACCGAACGACTGGTCCGCTCCAGCAGCATGGTGCCGACATGGTGCTCCAGCAGGCGAATCTGCCGGCTGAGCGGCGGCTGGGTCATGTTCAGGCGTTCGGCGGCGCGGCTGAAATGCAGCTCTTCGGCCACGGCAACAAAACAGCGAATCTGGCTAAGCTCGAACATCAATTCACTCCACGTATCAATCAATAGTCTATCTATTTTGATCCTGGATACAATTCGGTGCAATATCCGTTCCGGTGTTCGGTTGGCCCCCAATTGCCCCCGGATACCATCTCTCTCTTCTTGCGCAATGCAAGTCTTTACGTGGCCCTTCCTCAGGGCCACTTTTTTTGCCCAAGCTTTTAAGCCAGGCAAAACCAATTCATAAATTGACTCATTTCATATATTCAATGTTTTGAAATTGAATCAACGGAAGCGCAACATTCCCGGCAAGCACACACCTTCTAACCGCTTTGTCATTTTCGTTTGTCACTTGGGAGTCAATCATGAACGCTTTATTCAAGGTCACGACCCGGAGCAATCCGTGGGAGGGCTTTACCGTCGGAGAGTGGACCCAGACCGTCGACGTCCGCGCCTTCATCCAGGCCAACTACACGCCCTACCTGGGCGACGCGAGTTTCCTCAAAGGCCCGACGGCACGGACCACCGGCTTGTGGGCAACGCTGCAGGGCCTGCTCAAGCAGGAACAACAAAAGGGCGTCCTCGACGTCTCGCTCGCCCCGTCGAGCATCACCGCCCACGCCGCCGGCTACATCGACCAGGCCAATGAAATCATCGTCGGCCTGCAGACCGATGCCC
>DAIMCQ010000087.1:0-14079 GCA_036726285.1 Azonexus sp. | reverse complement strand
TCGCGCCGGCAACCGATTCGAAGCCCCCCAGGATCAGCACGGGCAGCGCCTTCAGCGCGATGAACGTCAGCGCGAACTGCACGCCGTTGCGCGCGCCCCACAGGAGGCCCGCGACCAGCGCGACGAACCCCGCCACCGTCCACACGACCGCCCAGATGTACTGCAGCGGAATGCCGACGGCCTGCGCCGCCTGATGATCGTCGGCGACCGCGCGCAGCGCGCGGCCGACCTTGGTCTTGGAGAACAGCACCGCCAGCGCGGCGACCAGGATCGCGCAGATCAGCGCGGCGACCAGGTCGAACTGCGACACCGCGATGCCGGTCCGGTCGAGCATCCACTGCAGCGGCACATCCTCGATGCCGAGCTCGAGCGGGCGCACCGCCGCTCCCCACACGAGTTGCGCGAGCCCCTCGATGAAGAACGTCAGGCCGATGGTGGCCATGAACAGCGTGATTTCGTTCTGGTTCACCAGCGGCCGCAGCACGATGCGCTCGGTGGCGAGCGCGAGCGCGACCATCACCAGCATGGTCAGCGGCGCAGCGATCCAGAGGCTCATCCCCATCTCGGTGAATGCCACGCAGGTGAGCGCGGCGAAAAATACCATCGCGCCCTGCGCATAGTTGAACACGCCGGAAGCCTTGAAGATCAGCACGTAGCCGAGCGCGACCAGCGCGTACATCACGCCGGAGAGCAGGCCGCCCAGCAGCACTTCGAGAAAGAATTGCATGGTCGGGGCCCCGTTATCCGCCGTCTGCGCGCATCAGTGCACCGTGCCCAGGTAGGCGCTGATCACGGCGGGGTTCGCGCGGATCTCCTCCGGCGTGCCGTCGGCGATCTTCTTGCCGTAATCCAGCACCACCACGCGGTCGGAAATGTCCATCACGACGCCCATGTCGTGCTCGATCAGCACGATGGTGGTGCCGAACTGGTCGTTCACGTCGAGAATGAAGCGGCACATGTCCTGTTTTTCCTCGACGTTCATGCCGGCCATCGGCTCGTCGAGGAGCAGCATCGACGGCTCGGCGGCGAGTGCCCGACCCAGTTCGACGCGCTTTTGCAGGCCGTAGGGCAGACGGCCGACCGGCGTCTTGCGGATGTGCTGGATTTCGAGGAAGTCGATCACTTCCTCGACCTTCTTGCGATGCTCCAGCTCTTCCTTGCGGGCCCGGCCGAACCACAACGCATGCTCGATGAAGTTGGCCTTCATCTTGGTGATGCGCCCGGTCATGATGTTGTCGAGCACACTCATGCCCTTGAACAAGGCGATGTTCTGAAAAGTGCGGGCAATGTTCTGCTGGGCCGCCATGTGCGGCTCCATCTTCTTGCGCTCGTTGCCGTGCCAGAAGATCTTGCCCTCCTGTGGGTGATAGACGCCGTTGATGACGTTGAGCATCGAGCTCTTGCCCGCCCCGTTCGGGCCGATGATGGCGCGGATTTCGTGTTCGCGGACGTTGAAGGAGATATCGGTCAGCGCCTTGACGCCGCCGAAGCGCAGGGAAATGTTCTGCAGGTCGAGAATGACGTCGCCTATTTTCTTGGACATGTTCAGGCCGCCTTTTTCACGATCGGAAAGGTCTTGGCGTCGACGATGCGCAGATCGGCGGAAATCTTGCCGCGCCGGCCATCCTCGAATTTGACCTCGGTTTCGATGAACTGGTTGGACTTGCCGGCGTAGAGCGCGTCGATCAGCACCTTGTATTTTTCGGCAACGAAGTTGCGCCGCACCTTGCGCGTCCGGGTCAGTTCGTCGTCATCGGGATCGAGTTCCTTGTGCAGCACCAGGAAGCGGTGGATCTGCGAATCGGCCACCATGCTGTCGTGCACCAGGTCGGCGTTGATCTGCTCGACACATTCGCGGATCAGCTCCAGCACCTCCGGCTTGCCGGCCAGGTCGGCATAGCCGGAATAGGCGATGCCGCGCCGCTCGGCCCAGTTGCCGACGGCGCCGACGTCGATATTGACGAAGGCGCAAACCATGTCGCGGTCGTGGCCGAAACAGACCACTTCCTTGATGTGCTGGAAGAACTTCAGCTTGTTCTCGATGTAGTTGGGCGCAAACATCGCACCGTTCGACAGCTTGCCGACATCCTTGGCGCGGTCGATGATTTTCAGGTGGCCTTCCTCGTCGAGGAAACCGGCATCGCCGGTCATGAAATAGCCGTCGGCGTTGATCGACTCGGCCGTGGCATCCGGCCGCTTGTAGTATTCCTTCAACAGCATCGGTCCCTTGACCAGCACCTCGCCGTTGTCGGCGATCTTGATCTCGACGCCGGGCGCCGGCTGGCCGACCGAGTCGAACTTGATCTGGCCGTCCGGCTGCAGGCAGACATAGGCGCAGGTTTCGGTCTGGCCGTAGAACTGCTTCAAGTTGATGCCCATCGAGCGGTAGAAGCGGAACAGTTCCGGCCCGATCGCCGCACCGGCCGTGTAGGCGACGCGGATGCGGCTCATGCCAAGAACATTGCGCAGCGGGCCGTAAACCAGCAGGTTGCCCAGCCAGTATTGCAGGCGATCGCCAAGGCCGACCGACTTGCCGTCGAGGATGTCGGCCCCGCAGCGCTTGGCCACCGCCATGAAGTGGTGGAACATTTTTTGTTTGAGCTTGCCGGCATCTTCCATGCGGATCATCACCGAGGTCAGCAGGCTCTCGAAGACGCGCGGCGGGGCGAAGTAGCAAGTCGGGCCGATCTCGCGCAGATCGGACATCACCGTGTCGCCGGATTCCGGACAGTTGATGGTGAAGCCGGCGACCAGCGCCTGGGCATAGGAGAACAGGTGGTCGCCAACCCAGGCCATGGGCAGGTAGGAGAGGATGTCGCCATCCGGTCCGAGCTTGTCGACCTGAACGCCACCCTGCGCGGCAGCGATGAAGGCGGCGTGGGCCTGACAGACACCCTTCGGCTTGCCGGTGGTGCCCGAGGTGTAGAGCATCACCGAGGTATCGTCGAAATGGCCCTGCTCGACTTCGCGATTGAGGAAATCGGCATGGTTGCGATCATGGATGCGCCCCATTTCCATCAGCTCGTGAATGTCGTGCAGGAAGGGCTGGTTGTAATGGCGCATGCCGCGCGGATCGTCGTAGATCACGTGTTCGAGCGTCGGCACCTGGTCCTTGACCTCGAGCATCTTGTCGACCTGCTCCTGGTCTTCGACGACGACGAAGCGGATACCGGCATCCTGCAAGACGAACAGCATTTCGGCCGCCACCGCATCCTGGTAGAGCGGCACCGGCACGCCGCCCAGGCATTGGGCGGCGGTCATCATCATGTAGAGGTGGGGACGGTTGTCGCCAATGATCGCCAGGTTGTCGCCGCGCTTGAAACCCAACGCCGCCAGACCGCAGGCCAGGGCACGGACGCGTTCGGCAACATCGGACCAGGTCCAGGTCTGCCAGATGCCGAGATACTTCTCGCGCATGGCCGGGGCATCCGGACGGGTTTGAGCGTGATGAAACAACAGCCGCGGGAAGGTGTGCAACCCATCCACTGCGGCGAAATTCGCCTGCTTGGGCATTTCTTGTCTCCTCCGCCGCGACTCATTGTTCGCGGTCTAACGTTCGTTTGATGCATTGTGGCGCCCGCTTGCTTACACAAACCTTGCAGTGGGGCGAGCACAGTGCTCATGGTGCGACGGAGTCTAAAGAGCATCCAGCCCGAGGATTGTCATCTGGCGGACAATCTCGCGAAATTATTGAAAAGCGCCCGAGCAGGCGTTGTCGCGCCAGATCGCTTCGCCCCAGCAAGCGAAAGAAGAGAGCCATTCCAAAACCATAAGCCGGACCTTGAGCAACGTCCAACAAAACAAGCCAGACATCGCGTCGGGCCAGGCAAGACAGTCGCCCGCAGCGGCCCGCCGGCTTATAATCGGGGTCTGCCAGATATCCCGGAAAAAACATTGAAAAACGCTGAGGAACTGCTGCGCACCTCGCTCTGGGGCCAGTCACTGACCGAAGAGGAAATGACCCGTGCCCTGGCCGGCACTACCGAACGGACTTTTGCCGCCGGCGCCTTCATCTGCATGAAGGGCGAGCCGGTCGAATACTGGATGGGCCTGATCGACGGCCTGGGCAAGATGGCCAGTCACTGGACCACAGGCAAGACCACCTCGCTGACCGGCATCAGCGCCGGCGCCTGGATCGGCGAAGGCTCGCTGCTCAAGAAGGAACCCCGCCGCTACGACGTCATGGCGTTGCGCGAAAGCCGCGTTGCCTTCATGAACCGCAGCACCTTCCTCTGGCTGATGGATCACAGCATCCCGTTCAACCGCTACCTGATCGCCCAGTTGAACGAACGGCTCGGCCAGTTCATCGGCATGATCGAGAACGAGCGCATGCTCGACACCGATGCCCGCATCGCGCGCGGCCTCGCCGCACTGTTCAACCCGGTTCTCTACCCCGGCACCAACCGCCTGCTGCAGATTTCCCAGGAAGAACTCGGCTACCTGGCCGGCGTTTCCCGGCAGCGCGCCAACCAGGCGCTCAAGGTCCTGGAAGATGCCGGACTTGTGCGCAGCGAGTACGGCGGCATCAACGTCCTCGACCTGGAAGGCTTGCGCCGCTTCGGCGACTAGTTCGCAAACCAGCACTAATTCGCCAGGCCGCTCACCGGCAGCGGTCAGGCAAATCGATTTTGTTCGGCGCAAGCCGGCCAACGGTCGACATGCCAATGAGATTTTTTGAATCTGTGCAACAATGCGCGGTCAAAAATCCCAATCGTCATGATCAGCATCTACCAACTCAAACCGCGCTTCCAGGCCATCCTGCGACCAGCCGTCCGTACGCTGGCCGCATCGGGTGTCACGGCCAATGCGGTCACCTTGCTGGCGATGTTTGTTTCCCTGACCCTGGCTGCCTGGCTCTACCTGTCCGGACCGCAGCAAACGACACTCTTCCTGCTGCTCCCGCTATGGATGTTCCTGCGCATGGCCTTGAATGCGATCGATGGCTTGCTAGCCCGCGAATTCGGCCAGAAATCGTCCCTCGGCGCCTATCTCAACGAATTGACCGATGTCGTTTCCGACGCCGCGCTCTATCTGCCATTCGTTGAAATCGCGCCCTTCGGCTGGGGCAGTGTCGGCAGTCTGATCTTCCTCTCTGCCGTTTCCGAAATGGCCGGCGCCCTCGGGCCGATGGTCGGTGCGCCGCGCCAATACGATGGTCCGATGGGCAAAAGTGACCGTGCCTTCCTGTTCGGAGCCCTGGGCCTCTGGCTCGGCCTCGCCGGCAGCCTGCCCGACTGGCTGTTCTGGCTCTTGCCGATCGCCAGCACGGCCATCGTGCTCAATATCATTAACCGCATCCGCAGTGGCCTCGCCGCCATTCCACGCCCATGACCCGTCCCCTAGAAGAACAGCATTTTTTGACCCACGACGGCGAATCGCTGTTCTACCGCCGCTGGCCTTGCACGTCGCCACAACGGCGCGGCGCCGTTGTCCTTTTTCATCGCGGCCATGAGCATGGCGGTCGCATGGCCCACCTAGTTGACGAACTCGATCTCGGCGATTTTGATTTCTATGCCTGGGATGCGCGCGGTCACGGCAAGTCGCCCGGCCCGCGCGGCTATTCGCCGAGTTTCGCCGACTCGGTACGCGACGTGCAAACCTTCATTCACCACTTGCGCGACACCTGGCAGATAGCGGAGGAAGACATGGCCGTCCTCGCGCAAAGCGTCGGCGCGGTACTGGTCTCGACCTGGGCCCACGACTATGCGCCGCGGATACGCTGCCTGGTACTCGCTTCGCCGGCGTTCAAGGTCAAGCTCTACGTACCTTTCGCGCGGTCCGGACTGGCCTTGCAACAAAAGCTGCGCGGCAATTTCTTCGTCAATAGCTACGTCAAGTCGAAGTTCCTGACGCATGATGTCGAACGCCAGGCTTCCTATGACAGCGACCCGCTGATCAGCCGGCCGATCTCGGTCAATATCCTGCTCGCGCTTTACCAGGCGGCCGAACGCATCGTGGCCGATGCCCAGGCCATCACCATCCCGACCCAACTGCTGGTTTCCGGCGCCGATTGGGTGGTACATCACAAACCCCAGCACGACTTTTTCGAACGTCTCGGTTCAAGCGTCAAGGAAAAGCACGTACTCGACGGGTTCTATCACGACACTTTCGGTGAGAAGGATCGCAAACTCGCCACCGATAAAGCGCGCGATTTCATCCTCCGCCAATTCGCTGCACCGTGGTCGCGCCCCGACCTTCACCAGGCTCATTGCCATGGTCCAACCTACGACGAGGCCCAATCGCTTGCCGCTCCCTTGTCGGCAATCAGCCCGAAAGGGCTCTATTGGGCAGCCTATCGCGCCAATATGAAGCTGGGCGGACTGCTTTCCGACGGCGTTGCGCTAGGACACAAGACGGGTTTCGATTCGGGTAGCACGCTCGATTACGTTTATCGCAACCAAGCAAGCGGATTAGGCCCGCTCGGCCGCAGCATCGACCGTCAGTATCTCGACGCCATCGGCTGGAAAGGCATCCGGCAACGCAAACTGCATATCGAGGAATTGCTGCGAGCCACCCTTCGGCGCCTCCAGGCAGAAGGCCGCCCCTTGCGAGTACTCGATGTTGCGGCCGGCCACGGCCGCTATGTGCTCGAAGCCCTTGATCAAGGCCCACGCCCTGAATCGATCCTGCTGCGCGATTTCAGTCAATTGAACGTGGAGCGGGGCTCGGCCCTGATTGCCCAGAAAGGGCTCGGCGATATTGCCCGTTTCATCCAAGGCGATGCCTTCGACCGCGCCAGTCTGGCCGCAGTATCCCCCATGCCGACAATCGGCATCGTCTCAGGACTCTACGAATTGTTCCCGGACAACGATGCTGTCGCCGCTTCGCTTGCCGGGTTGGGCGATGCGATCGAACCGGGTGGCTACCTGATCTATACCGGCCAACCCTGGCACCCGCAACTGGAACTGATCGCCCGCGCCCTGACCAGCCATCGCGATGGTCAAGCCTGGGTCATGCGGCGCCGTACCCAGGCCGAAATGGACCAACTGGTGGCAGCAGCCGGTTTCGAAAAGCTCGAACAGCGCATCGACCAGTGGGGGATTTTCACCGTATCGCTGGCCCGACGTCGCCCGATATGAGCTTGGCGGACGCTCATACGCTCGCCTCGACGCGGCCATGGAAGCGCGGCGTCGTCTGGCTTTGCTTCCTCGGCCCGTTCTTCTTTCTCAGCTATGGATTCGCCAACCAGCTCGCCGCTCAGCGAGGCCTTGCCACCAGCCTGTACTATGCGTGGGAACGCCACATTCCTTTCCTGCCCTGGACCATCGTTCCCTATTGGTCGATCGATCTGCTCTACGGTTTTTCCTTTCTCTGCTGCCACACCACGCGCCAGGTCGACCGCCATGCGCTCCGCTTGCTAACGGCACAGATCGTCGCCGTCGCCTGCTTTCTGCTCTTCCCGCTTCGTTTCGCCTTCGAACGGCCACCTTCCGATGGCCTGTTCGGGAGTCTGTTCGATGCGCTGACCAGTTTCGACCAACCCTATAACCAGGCCCCTTCACTACACATCGCGCTGCTTGTCCTGATCTGGATCCAGTTTGCCGGACTGCGCACCAACTGGCCGCGACGCATCCTCATCGATGGCTGGGCCCTGTTGATCGGCCTGTCGGTCCTGACCACCTGGCAACACCACTTCGTCGATCTGCCGAGCGGGGCAGTCCTCGGCCTCTTCTGCCTCTGGCTCTGGCCCGAGGATGGCGAAACCACGCCCCTGCTCCGGCAAGGACCGGCTCGCCTTCGACGCCGCGCCCTGGCCGCGCGCTATGCGCTCGGTGCCATCCTCGCGGCCGTACTGGCGAAAATGCTCGATCCGGCCGCACTGCTGTTCGGCTGGATCGGCATCGCCCTGGCGCTGGTCGGATGGAACTATGCCTGGGCGGGTGCCGGCGGCTTTCAGAAACGCGACGGCCGCCTGTCACTAGCCGCCGCCTGCCTGTTCGCCCCCTACACGCTAGCGGCATGGATCAATTCGCGTTTATGGACCCGCCGCCATCCGCAGCCCGATGCAATCACCGACGAGGTCTGGCTCGGCAGACTGCCAACCGCCGCCGAAATGAAAGATGGCGGCTTCTCTGCGCTCTACGACCTCACCGCCGAACTGCCTGGCCCGCTCGGTCCCTGGCGTTACCTCGGCGCCGCCTGGCTGGACCTGGTGCCCCCCGACGACACGCAACTGATCATGGCCGCCCAACAGATTGAAGGCCTGCGCGCGCAGGGCCGGGTACTGGTTGCCTGCGCCCTCGGCTACTCGCGCAGTGCCGGCGCGGTCGCCGCCTGGCTTTACCTGAGCGGCCATTGCCGAGGCATGGCTGCAGCCATCGCACTGATTGCCGAACGCCGCCCCCACATCGTCATCAGCCCGGCGCTTCGCCAGTCACTCATGGCAATCGAAACGCAACACAGCAAACGAGATGTCCATGCCTGAGCACGAAACGGAGGCCGCCCAGGCCGAGCTGGCTGCCGCACTGCTGGCCATCGGCAAACAACTCGATCGCGTCAGTCTGGCCCTCAGCGCCAGCGCCCTGCTCGCCCTGGTCATCGCACCGCTCGCATCACACCCTCGCCTTGGCCTGCTGGTGGCCGTATTCGCCGGCGTGTTCGAATTCAGCTTCGCCTGCCGCACGGCTTTTGACGAACGGATTTTCTCGACCTGGGCTCGGCGCTGGCGGCAAACCGATACCGCCCCTGAAGCCACGCTTGCCACCTTCGACCGGGCGCTCGCCACCAGCGGATTGCGTAAAACACCTGCCGCACCGAATCGCTCGCTGACCGATCGCATCGCCGGGGCGCGCCGACTGCTCCGCAAACAGGGCGCCTGCCTCATGCTGCAGGTCCTTGCGTGGCTGGTCTCCTGCGGACTTGTCATCCGACCATTCTGAGACGCGTCACCATGCTGCAAGATCGCCTTATCGCCGCTTCAATCTGTAGTTTCGCCAAACTGTTCACCGGCGTGCGCGCCCGCTGGATTGGCGGTCTCCCCGACCGGCAAGTGCGGATCTACTTTGCCAACCATCGCAGCCACGGCGATTTCGTGCTGATCTGGGCCTCGCTGCCGGCGCGCCTGCGTAGCCTGACTCGACCGGTGGCCGGTGCCGACTACTGGCTGCAGGGCGGTTTGCGCCGTTTCCTGATCAACCGGGTATTTCGTGCCGTTCTGATCGACCGCCTGGGCGGGCGTAGCGCTGATCCGATCGCCAAGATGGGAGGCGCACTGAATGCCGGCGAATCCTTGATACTTTTTCCGGAAGGAACGCGCAATCTGGGCGATGGCCTGTTGCCCTTCAAGAGCGGACTCTATCACCTGGCCTGCGGCCATCCCGAAATAGAGCTGGTCCCGGTCTGGATCGAAAACCTCGGCCGGGCCATGCCCAAAGGCAGCCTGATACCGCTCCCCCTGCTCTGCTCGCTGACCTTTGGCCGTCCGCTAACGATCGGGCCGGCGGAAAGCAAGGCAGATTTCCTGGCACGTGCCCGCCAGTCCCTGCTCGACCTGGCGCCCCCCGCTGATTGACCTCATCGCCCATGACCCCGACCGATACCCTGATCGCCCTCTTTTCCGGTGTTTTCGCCGTTCTCGCTCTGGCCAGCGCCATTGGCGGCTTCCTGCAATGGCGCCTTCCGGCCGGCCGGAACAGTCATGCCATCGACAACCTCAATGCCCGCATCAAAGCCTGGTGGTGGATGATCGGCGCTCTGGCACTGGCCTTTTGGGGCGGCAAGCTGGGCGTCGTTGCCTTGTTCGCCTATATTTCTTTCCAGAGCCTGCGCGAATTCATTTCCGTCACCCACACCCGAATTGCCGATCACCGTGCCTTGCTCTGGTGCTTTTTCTTTTTCCTGCCGCTGCAGTATTGGCTAATCACGATCAATTGGTACGGTCTGTTTTCCATCCTGATCCCGGTCTACGCCTTCCTGCTACTCCCCATCTCGGCTGCACTTGGCGCCGATACAACGCGCTTTCTCGAACGCGCCGCCAAAGTGCAATGGGGTCTGATGATCTCCGTTTACTGCATTTCCCACGTCCCGGCCCTGCTGACGCTGGAGATTCCCGGCTTTGCAGAACGGAATCTTCAATTGATCGTCTTCCTGGTTCTCACGGTGCAATCGAGCGACGTCTTTCAATACGTCTGGGGCAAGCTGCTCGGCAAGCGCAAACTCGCCCCCGAGATATCCCCCTCCAAGACACTCGAAGGCCTGGTTGGCGGGGTATTGACCTCGACCGCTGTCGGTGCCGCATTGTGGTGGATCACGCCATTCGCAGCCTGGCAGGCTGCCGTGATCGCCCTGATCATCAACATGCTCGGCTTTTTCGGCGGCTTCGTGCTCTCCGCCATCAAACGCGACCGCGGTCTGAAGGATTGGGGCGCCATGATCGAAGGCCACGGCGGCATGCTCGACCGGGTCGATTCGATCAGTTTCTCGGCCCCGATCTTTTTCCACCTTGTGCGCTATTGGTGGGTGCCTTGACCACCTGACTGCCCGTTCGCCGCAGCGACAGTCTGCCAGTGGATAAGCCGCACATACAGGACATCCGGATCGACCGGCTTGCCGCATGGGCGGCCCGGACAATGGCCTCGACGCCCTTGTCCGCTGCCAAGAGAATTAGTCCATTGACATCTGCCGTACTTGGGGTGTGCGACGAGGACTCGAATGCCGGCGTTCAAGCGCCCGCCGGCAGCTTTTTCATCTCGGGCGGCCATGAGGACGGCTGTCCTCATGGCGGGAAGACGCTTGTACCTATTTGCTTCGAATGCGGAAGCGTCCGACCAGCCCCAGCAAATTGGCCGCTTGCTCGCGCAACACGACCGAAGCCTGGGCACAGATTTCGGCATCGCTGCTATTGCGATTGGTGACGCCATCGATCTCGCCGAGGCCGATGGCCACTTCGGAAAATCCCGATACCTGCTCCTGCGATGCCAGGGAAATTTCGGACAACAAATTCGACACCTGATTCGTCGAATTGACGATTTCACTCAACGCCGCCGCCGTCGTATCGGCGATTGCCGCACCACGCTGAGTTTTCTCCGCCGAGCCGGAGATCAGGCAGGAAGCGCGCTTTGCCGCTTCCGCACTACGCGTCGCCAAATTGCGAACTTCATCGGCGACCACGGCAAAACCGCGCCCGTGCTCGCCGGCACGGGCTGCCTCGATCGCCGCATTGAGTGCGAGCAGGTTGGTTTGCGTCGTGATCTCGTCGATCACCCGAATGATCTCGTTGATGCTGACCCCCGCCTGCTCGATCTCGTCCATCGCCAGCACCATTTCGTTCATGTGCGTGCTCGCACTGACCGCAACCGTCTGCGCCGCCTTGGACAAGCCATCCGCCTGCCCCGCATTTTCCGCGTTCTCCCGGGTGGCCGAGGTCATCTGATGCACCGCCGCGCCGATCTCCGTGACCGACGAGGCGGACTTGGCCGCCCCGGTAGACAAGCCATTGCTCAATTCCGAAACCTGCTCCGAACTGCTCGTGATTTCCCGCGCGCCGCTCTGCAATTGACCGACGACATCGTTCAGGTTGTCCAGCATGCGCTGTAGCGCCATACCCAGCTGATCCTTGTCCGAAGCCAGGTCGATCCGTATATCCAGGTCACCCTGGGAGATCCGCTCGGCAATATCCGCCTGGGCCTGCAAGCGGGCGGCCATGTCATTCAATGCCATGCCGAGTCGGCCGACTTCGTCTTCGCTGTCGATCTCGACGCGCCGGGAAAAATCTCCCTGGCGTATGGTATTCGCCAGCCCTTCTGCCTCGCGGATAGGACGCGTCAAGGAGGCGGCAGCAAACCACAGGAAGGTGGTTCCGCCCAAAGCCGCCAGGAGCCCCACCAAGACCTGCCAGCCGGTAGCCGCACCGGAGCGGCCGGCCAAATCCTTGTCGAGCGCATACGCATCGGCCAGCACCACGTCTTTACTGACCTTGATCAGTACGGCCCACGGCTTCCCGGTCCGACCGAGATGAATCGGTGCCAGGACGGTGATCACCCCCGTCGCCTCATCGAGCCGTGCCTCCGACTTGCCGGCCTTGATATCGGCCAGCACCGCCGCTACGTCCTTGCCAGGCATCGATGCCTGGAGCGGCTTGCCGATCATCTCCGATTTTTCGCTATCGGCCACGATCAAACCCATGTTACTGATGATCATTACTTCCGCTTTACCGTCAAACAGACCCCGATCCGCCTGCTGCGATAGCTCCTGAACAAAATTCAGGTTGTAGTCCGTCCCCGCTACCCCGACGAACTTCCCGTTGGCCGTGATGGGAACCGACAAGGTGGTCAACCAGACCTGGTTTCCCTGAACGATGTAGGGAAAAGGGTCGAGCACACTCTCGGTATTGGTATCCCGCGGACCGATATACCAACCGCCTTTCAGCACGCCATTGGGATGCTTGTCCAGGGTGTCGTACTCGACCAGCGGCTGGACGGCAATATTGCCTTTGGCGTCGCGATTCCAATAAGGGGTGAATCGCCCGGTCTTCTCGTTATTTCCTGACAAGCCGGTGCGGAATTGCTCGTCGTGACCATCCAGGGCATTTGCCTCCCAACAGGAGTAAGTCCCGTTGAAATCGGGATTGTTTTTCAAGACATTGAGCAGGATGGCGTTGATCTGATTGCGCCCGAGGCTCAATCCGTTTTCTTTTTTCCCCAACTCGAAAACATGCGCCATCGTCCGCGCCGCATCCAGCGCCACATCGAATTTAGCCTGGATGATGCCGGCTTGCGTGCCGGCAACGCCCTTGAGATTGGCCAGGGTGCTTTCTTTAACCAGTCCGCTAACCCGTTCGCTGACCAACCGCTGGGTATCGTGTGCCGAATAGATACCAAAACCGACCGTCGAAACAACGGAAGCGACCAAACACGCCCCGGCTACTGCTGAAATACGATGCTGGATGGATTTGAACCTGATTGCCATGACATTTTCCCCTTAGGTGCTCGCCTGCAATATCAACTTGGGCGTCGTATCGATATGTTCAGTATCGCCACAGCGCTGCTCCAAAACAGAGCACTTCTTGATTATTTTTTCATTTTTATGATTAATCTTAATTTAACAGCAAAATCAATGCCAAGCTAGACACTTCGATCAGGACCGTTTCACCGGACTAAACGACCGGATGGTTCTCAAGCGATATGCGTTGGGTAGGAAAACTCGCCTCGCTCACACTTCGGACGCACCGGAAATCCCCTCTGGCAGGGGAGGCCACCGCCTTTTGCCGAGATGGGAAAGAGCCTGGGCAAGCAAGACAGCCCAACCGACACCAAGGCAGCAATCAGGAAATCACGGAAAAATGCCCGGTTCCGCCGACGTCAGCCTTGTCTGTCACGACGAAAAAAGGCGGGGCACACCGGCCCCGCCTTGCTTGTATCACAGCCTCCCCGATTCAGGCAGGCATCGATCGTCCTCGCCTTACATCGACCGCCGGTACTGGCCGCCGACTTCGTACAGCGCCGAGCTGATCTGACCAAGCGAGCAGACCTTCACGGCATCGACCAGCACGGCAAAGACGTTGCCGTCTTCGATCACCGTCTGCTTCAACTTTTCCAGCATGGCCGGGGCCTGGGCGGCATGGCGGGTCTGGAAGTCACGCAGGCGCTTGATCTGCGACTGCTTTTCTTCATCGCTCGAGCGGGCCAGCTCGATCTCCTGCTGGGCCATGCCCTTCGGATTGAGGAAGGTATTGACGCCGATGATCGGGTAGGAACCGTCGTGCTTCATGTGCTCGTAGTGCATCGACTCTTCCTGGATCTTGCCGCGTTGATAGCCGGTTTCCATGGCGCCGAGCACGCCGCCGCGCGAGGCGATGG
The DNA here is from genome assembly GCA_036726285.1 of Azonexus sp. Classification (GTDB taxonomy): domain Bacteria; phylum Pseudomonadota; class Gammaproteobacteria; order Burkholderiales; family Rhodocyclaceae; genus Azonexus. The sequence goes on along the minus strand of DAIMCQ010000087.1, from coordinate 283 downwards.
CTTCGAATTCCTTCAACACCGCCTCTTCGACCAGATCGGTCAGTTCGTCGATGATGAAAGCGCCCTGGTTCGGGTTCTCGTTCTTGGCGACGCCCCACTCGCGGTTGATGATCAGCTGGATGGCCATGGCACGCCGCACGGACTCTTCGGTCGGCGTCGTGATCGCCTCGTCGTAGGCGTTGGTGTGCAGGGAGTTGCAGTTGTCGTAAATGGCGATCAGCGCCTGCAGCGTGGTGCGGATGTCGTTGAAGTCCATTTCCTGGGCGTGCAGAGAACGGCCGGA
>DAIMCQ010000086.1:0-14081 GCA_036726285.1 Azonexus sp. | reverse complement strand
CACCTCGACCGGCAGATCGAGCTGGCTGGTGACCTGGGTCCAGGCGATGGCGCCGCCGACCTCCATGCCGGCACCGACATGGTTGAGCCCGTCCTGCGGCTTGCCCGTCTCCAGCGTCACCAGGCGCATCAGTTCCGGCATGTTGGCCTGCAAGACCTCGGCCAAAACGCCGATCAGGCGACTGCGCGCCGCATCGGGCCGCGCCGCCCAAGCCGGGAAGGCCGCCCGCGCCGCCGCGACAGCCGCCACGACATGGCTGGCGTCACCGGCAGCGGCGCGGGCAAAGGGCGCTGCCGTAGCGGGATTGATGACCTCGAAGCTGGTCGCCGCCAACACGGGCTGACCGGCGATAAACATGGGATAAATCGGAAGTTCTGACATGGTGTTCCTGCCTGAAAAGATTGGGTGCGGCCCTGGCCGCGCCACACGGCATGGCGGCGGCCCCTTGGACGCGCCGCCCCTTATTAGTAGACGAACAACAACTGCGCCGCCAGCGTGGTCGTCTTCGGCCCGTTCTCGACATTGATATCCTGCGCCGCCTGCAGTTGCACCCGCCAACTCTTGTCGAGGAACATCGCCCCGGTCAGGAGTACGGCGTTGTCGTTCATCGCCTTGGCAACCTGGTTACCGTTCAAGGTCTCCTTGGCCCCCACGGCGTGCCGGTAGGAAATCGCCACGTGCGCCGTATCCGACAAGTGGTAGCGCAGGTGGGCAAAGCCGCGGAACATCGGGTCACGCTTGGCGCCCGTCTTGCGGTCATCGTCGTAGAACTCGACCTGCGGAATCAGGTCGAGCGACCACTTCGGTGCAAAGCGCTTGATGTAGCCGGCCGCCAGTTCGACCTTCCAGCGATTGTCGCTGACCGCGAAACCCTTGTTCTTGTCGTCGCCGGTTGGCGCCGTGACGAACACCGACCAACCGAGATGCTCGCCATTGGCCAGATCGGCCTTGGTCCACAAAGTGCCGCCGAAGATCACGTCGCCCAGGCCGGAGGTCTTGCCATTGGTCAGATCCAGCTTCTGGCTGCCGAACGGCACGACGATCTGCGGATCGACGAGGTAATCGCCCCACTTGGTGAAATGCACGAAACGGGCGATGCCGATATCCGCCTTGAGGCCGATGTCCGAGGCGACCTTGTTACCGCCCTGGTAGAGATTGTCGGCGGTGACGTGGTTGTAATAAAGCAGGGCCAGGTCGGTGCCGGCCGGCAAGCCGGTGTAATCGCCCGGATCGGGCGCCGTCGCGGCCAGGGCGGAGACGGAAGCCAGGCCGAAGCAGCCGAGCAGGACGGAATTCTTCAATGTGCGTTGCATCATGGTTTACCCCTTGCTTGATAAATATCGGTTATTGGGCCTGGGTGGCCTGGCGTAGATCATTGGTGCGCTTGATCACGTACTGGTGCAGCAACTCCATATCCGCCGGTTTGAGGATGTTGGAGAAATTGGGCATGCCGCGATTGATCCGGCCGCCGCTGAGGATGCCCTTGAAGTTCTCGTGCTTTTCCTTGGACAGGTAACGCAGATCGGGGACGACGCCGCCGCTCACCGCATTGAGCCCGTGGCAGGAACCGCACAAGCCGTTGAACATCGTGCGTACGCCCTTCAACTGCTCCTCCGTCGCGGTCAGCGGCGGCGTTACCGGGATCTCGCGCAACACCGGCTTGGCCGGCGGAATCCGCCCCTGCCCGTCCAGTTTGAAGACCACCACGCTCGACTCCGGCTTGACCTGGGCGCTGAGCGACATCGGGCCGGTAATGTGGGTGAAGGCACCGCCCCAACCGACCATGAAGGCGACGTACTGCTCGCCGTGCACCGTGTAGGTGATCGGCGCCGCCATCACGCCGGAATTGAGCTTGCGGACCCACAACTCCTTGCCGCTATCCGCCGCGTAGGCAATCACCCGGCCGTCAGCCGTCCCCTGGAAAAGCAGGTTGCCCGCCGTGCTCAAGGTGCCGCCGTTCCAGGCCGCCTTGAACTCCTTCGACCAGACCGCCTTCTGCTGCGCCGGATCCCAGGCCAGCAGACGGCCTTTCCACATGTCGCGGATCGCCGCCTCGATCTTTGGATCTTCCGGCAAATCCGGCACCTCAAGCCCAAGATTGACCACCGACTTGTTCGGAATGAACAAGGGTTCCTTCTGCGGTTCCAGCCCGGCGACGCTCTCCTGGGCCGGGATGTAGACCAGGCCGGTCTTCGGGTTGAAGGACATCGGGTGCCAGTTGTGGCCGCCCAGGAAGCTCGGGCTGACCAGCTTGGTCCCGTCGCCCGCCAGGTAATCGCCTTCCTTGGTCAGCACCGGCCGGCCGGTCGCCATATCAACGTGCGTCGCCCAATTGGCCGGGACATACTTTTCGGCCGACAGCAACTCGCCGGTCTGGCGATCGAGCACATAGAAGAAACCGTTTTTCGGTGCCTGCATCAACACCTTGCGCATCACGCCCTTGAGCTTGATGTCGGCCAGGATCATGTGCTGGGTTGCGGTGTAATCCCACTTGTCGGCCGGCGTCGTCTGGTAGTGCCAGTTGTATTCGCCGTTATCCGGATTGATCGAGACGATGGACGACAGGAACAGGTTGTCCCCCTTGCCTTCGCTACGGAAGGTGTAATTCCACGGCGAACCGTTGCCGACACCGACGTAGAGCTGGTTCAGCTCGGGATCGTAGGACATCGAGTCCCACACCGTGCCGCCGCCCCCCCACTTGACCCAGTTGTTGCCGTACCAGGTCTTGAGCGCGATTTCCATGGCGCGCGATTCCGGCGGCTGGGCCGGGTCGCCCGGCACGGTGTAGAAGCGCCAGGCCTCCTTGCCGGTTTCGGCATCGTAGGCCGTCAGGTAGCCGCGTACGCCGAACTCGGCACCACCGTTGCCGATCAGGACCTTGCCCTTGACGATGCGCGGTGCGCCGGTGACGGTGTAACTCTTCTTGTGGTCGATGATGGTATCGACCGACCAGACTTCCTTGCCGGTCGACGCATTGAGCGCCACCAGGCGGCCGTCGAAGGTGCCGACATAGACGCGCCCTTTCCAGACGGCAACGCCGCGATTGACCGTATCGCAGCAGCCCTGCCCGAGCACCTCCGGTTTGACCTTGGGATCGTACTTCCAGAGCAGCTTGCCGCTGCGGGCGTCGAGCGCGTAGACGATGCTCCACGGCCCGGTCGTGTACATCACGCCATCGACGACAATCGGCGTCGCCTCGACACCGCGATCGATATCGAGCTTGTAGGTCCAGGCCACGCCCAAGCGATCGACATTCTGGTCGTTGACTTGATTTAGCGGACTGAAACGCTGCTCGTCGTAGGTCCGGCCATGCGCCATCCAGTTACCCGGCTCGAGGTCGGCCTGGATGATGCGCTGCGCATCGACGTTGGCCGCCACTTTGCTCGCACCGCCTGCCCAAGCCGGCGCGGCAAAACTGCTGACCAGCGCGATGGCGAGCACACCGGCTGCCAGACGCCTGTTTACATTTGATTTAACCACGTTGTCTCCTCTGTTTTTTTGATGACCGACCGGCAAATCGCCCCGTATCAGCCCGGCTTTATTCTGATATGCGCAATCGATTCCATTCGCTGCAATTCTGGCAAAAAAGCATGTCCATCCTTGCAAACTCGCAAGGGCTGACCAGGCCAGACGGAACATCGATCAGCGGCGAATCGACGCCATCAATCGGGAGAGCGCTGGAAGCACACGGGGAGCAAATCGGGAGAAATCGAGCCAGCAGAGGCCGGCCCACGCCGCGCTGTTCCAAGCGGCACCCGGCCGCTTGCCGGCCGGTCTGAAGCAATACCGCCTAGGTAGCGGCGACCAGCGCCGCTTCGGCAAAGGCCACATCCTGCGCCTCGGTGCCGCCGGAGATGCCGATGGCACCGACGACGACGCCTTCATGCAGCACCGGCACACCGCCACCGAAGCCGACAAAACGCGGACGGTGCATCAAGCCATGGCGCAGCATTTCGCTGCCCTTGGCGAGGCGGCCATCCCATTGTGCGGTAGGCCGGCCGAAACTGACGGCGGTATAGGCTTTGTCGAGCGCGATATCGATCGAATGCAAGGGCGCGCCGGGATGGCGCTTGAACACAAGAGGCAGCCCACCACGATCAACCACGGCGACGCAAATCCGCACACCGGCCGCCGCCGCTGCCGCCAGGGCGCGCACGGCCAGCGCGTCGGCGCTACCCAGACCGAGTGAAGCAATCATCTCGATATCCATCATCGACCTCCTTGAGAATTGGCGACTTGCGTCACCAGTCGTTGGCGCAAGCTGAACAGGTAAGCCACGAAGACCGACAAGATGCAGCCTTCCAGCAACAAGGTATGCCCCGCCCCCAGCCCGACCGCCAGAAAGCCGGCGAGCAGCCCGCCCAGCGCATCGAAGCCGAAGCGGGCCGAGGTGAAAAAGGAAACGATCCGGCCGCGCAACTGCTCCGGTGCGACGCTTTGCAGGATCATGTTGATGCCGACATTGCATACCGAAATGCCGAAGCCGAGGCCGACCATGCCCAACAAGGCCCAGGGCAAGGCACTGGCCGCAGCGAACAGCAGTAGCGACACGGCACTGATCGCCGTACCGGCTGCCACCGAGGTGATCAGGCCGGGAACCGAATGGCGCGTTGCCAGGAACAAAGTCGACGCGAAGGCGCCGCAGCCGGCGGCGCCCCACAACCAGCCCAGCGTCGTCGCATCGCCGCCGAAAACATCGCGGGCAAACACCGGCAGCAGCACGGCATAGGCCGATGCCGTCAGATTCAGGGCGATCAGCGTCAGGATCAGCATGCGCACCACCCAGGTCTGCCAGGCGTACAGGACGCCTTCCTTGAAGACCTGCCCCATCGAACCGCTCGCCCGGGGCGGCGGCGTGCCGCGCACCACCAGCAAGCCGCCAATCAGCGCCAGAAAGGAAAAACCATTGAGCGCAAAGCAGAAGGCTTCGGAGGTCAGCCCCAGCAACAGGCCGGCCAGCGGCGGACCGATAAAGCGCCCGCTGTTGAACAGCATGGCATTGAGCGCCAGCGCGTTCGGCAGATCTTCTCGACTACCGACGAAACTGCCGATCAGCGACTGGCGCAGCGGCGTGTCGAAGCTGTTCAGTATCCCCAGCATCAGCGACATCAGCACGATGAATCCGGTGCCGATCAGATCGAACCAGGTCAGCGCCGCCAGCACGAAAGCCTGGATGGCGAGCAGCGACTGCACGCCGATCAGCCATTTCTTCTTGTCCTGCTTGTCGATCCACGCCCCGGCCAGCGGCCCGACCAGCAACTGCGGGATCAACGCGCAAAACGCCGTCACCCCGAGCAGGGCGGCCGAGCCGGTCAAGCGATAGACCAGCCAGGACAAGGCCACCTGCTGAATCCACGAACCGAGGATCGAGACGGCCTGGCCGGCAAAATAGATCCGGAAATTCCGGTGCGCCAGGGCGCGAATACCGGCGGGGATGGCCATTTCAAAAGCCCGTGAGCATGGCCAGGCTGAGCGCCGCACCACAAATATAAGTGCCGAGCGCGCCGACAAACCGAAACGGATTGGGTCGCGACAGGCTTGGCCAGGCGATCAGGCCGATTACCAGCAGGAAACGGCACAGCGTTGCTGCAACGATCAACCAGACCACGCTCTCGGAGGCGCCCCGCCAACCAAAATAGAGGAAAAGCACCGCCAGGAAGGGGGCAAACTCGGCCGTATTGGCATGCGCCCGAATGAACTTGTTCAACATGGCGTTGCGTTCACTCGCCGGGCCGGACCCGACGCCCGTCCGGAAACGCAGGATCGAAACGCCCAACCCAAGCAGGAAGAGCAAGGCGCCAAGAGCGGCCGTACAGAAAAGGATGATCGGATGCATGGTTCAGGTCGGTCCGGGAATATTGGGCACAGCTTGGCGCGACGCCCGCCGGAACAGCCCATAGCCGGCCAGCGACAACGCACAGGCCAGCAGGATGACCCAGGCCAGCGGGCGCCCGCTGCCATCGTGATAATAGCTGACCGTCGCACTGGCCAGCATACCCAGCCCGAACTGGCTGGCACCGAACAAGGCCGCTGCCGCACCGGCGTTCTGCGGATAACGGGCCATCAGCAGGCCGACGCAGTTGGCGCCAAGCAAACCGGTCATCGCCACCACGACAAAAAGCCCCGGCATGACCAGCCATTGGACATCGCCGGCCATCGTACCGACCGACAGCAGCGATGCGCCGATCAGACCGCAGGCGCTCCCCACCCCGGCCATGATGGCCGGCCCATGGCTTTTGGCCAGCCGGCTATTCACGTAATTGGCGACAAAGATGCCGATTGCGTTGGCCGCAAACAGCAAGCTGTAGGCGGTCGGGGTGAAATGCTGCAACTCGATGAAATAGAACGGGCTGGCCGTGATGTAGGCAAACATCGCGGCGAAGGACATGCCGCCGGCCAGCAGCAAACCGAGCGCCGCCGGATCGAGCAGCAGGCTGCCATAGATGGCAAAGGCACGGCCCAGCGGCAACTGGCCGCGCCGTTCAGCCGGCAGGGTCTCCGGCAACAGGAACCAGACCACCAACAGACTGAGCAGCCCCCAGCCCACCACGGCAGCAAAGGTCCCGCGCCAACCGAAACCGGCCAATAAATAGCTCCCCAGCACCGGTGCCAGTAGCGGCGCGATGGCCGTCACCATCGCCATCAGCGACAACTTGCGGATGGCGTCGGTCGGCGAGTAGACGTCACGCACCACCGCCCGGGCCAGCACCGAGGCTGCACCGCCGCCCAGCGCCTGGACAAAACGCGCCCCGATCAACTGTTCGACCGAACCGGCCAGCATGCAGGCCAGGCTGGCGACGACGAACAAGGCGATGCCGGTCAGCATCACCGTCCGCCGGCCGTAACGATCGGAAACCGGTCCGTAAAACAACATGCCCAGCGAAAAGCCGGCCAGAAAGACCGTGATCGACAACTGCACCGCTTCAGCCGAGGCGCCCAATCCGGCGCCGATCGCCGGCAAGGCGGGCAGATAGAGGTCGATCGCCAGCGGGCCGAAGGCGACCAGCGCCCCCAGCAACAGTATGAAACGGCCCTCACGGGCCGAATGGATGACGTTCCTCATGAAGCAGTCCAGAGCAGAGCGAAATTGGCGCGCAGCTTAGCGGCGATCACCCCGAGATGCACGCCGGACCAGCCCCGACACGTCACGTCGGGGCTGGCCGGCGGATTACAGACCGCCCAGCGCGAGATACTTGGTTTCCATGTACTCGTCGAGGCCGTGGCTCGACCCTTCGCGGCCGATCCCCGACAGCTTGACGCCGCCGAACGGCGCAACCTCGGTCGAAATCAGACCGGTATTGACGCCGACCATGCCGTATTCAAGCTGCTTGGAAACGCGCCAGACGCGGCCGTGATCCTTCGAGAAGAAGTAGGCAGCCAGGCCGAACTCGGTATCGTTGGCCATCTGCACGGCCTCGGCTTCGGTCTTGAAGCGGAACAACGGCGCCACCGGCCCGAAGATTTCCTCCTTCGCCACGGCCATGCCGGTCGTCACATCGGCCAGGATGGTCGGCTCGTACCAGGTGCGGCCGAGCGCGTGGCGCTTGCCGCCGGTGACAACGCGGGCGCCCTTGGCGACGGCGTCCTGGACCAGTTCCTCGACCTTGTTGATCGCCGCATCGTCGATCAGCGGGCCTTGCGTCACGCCCTCTTCCATGCCGTTGCCGACCTTGAGCGCGGCAACCGCGGTCGCCAGCTTTTCGGCGAACAGGTCGTAGATGCCGTCCTGGACCAGGAAGCGGTTGGAGCAGACGCAAGTCTGGCCGGCGTTGCGGTATTTCGAAGCCAGCGCCCCGGCCACCGCGGCATCGACATCGGCGTCGTCGAAAACGATGAAGGGCGCGTTGCCGCCCAGTTCCAGCGACATTTTCTTGACCGTGCCAGCGCACTGCTGCATCAGCAACTGGCCGATCGGCGTCGAACCGGTAAAGGTCAGCTTGCGCACGATCGGGCTGGCCGTCATCACACCGCCAATGGCCGAGGCCTTGCCGGTGACGACACTGAACACGCCGGCCGGCACGCCGGCACGCTCGGCCAGTTCGGCCAGCGCCAGGGCGGACAGCGGCGTCTGCTCGGCCGGCTTCAGGACGATGGTGCAACCGGCGGCCAGCGCCGGGGCAACCTTGCGGGTGATCATCGCGGACGGGAAATTCCACGGCGTGATTGCGGCGCAAACGCCGACCGGTTCCTTGGTGACGACGATCTGGCGATCCTTGAACGGCGACGGAATGACTTCGCCGTAAGCGCGCTTGGCTTCCTCGGCGAACCATTCGATGTAGGCGGCGGCATAGGCAATCTCGCCCTTCGCCTCGGCCAACGGCTTGCCCTGTTCGGCCGTCATCAGCGCGGCGAGGTCGTCCTGGTGCGTCATCAGCAGGTCGAACCAGCGGCGCAGGATGCGGCTACGTTCGGCGGCGGTGGTTTCACGCCAGGTCTTGAGGGCTTCGTCGGCCGCGGCGATGGCACGCTCGGTTTCGGCAGCGCCGCAACGGGGAACGGTGGCGATGGTTTCGCCCGTCGCCGGATTGGTGACCGGGAAGGTTTCGCCGGAGTCGGCGGGGGTCCAGGCGCCGTTGATGTAGCAGGCCTGGCGCAGCAGGTTGGTGTCTTTCAATGCCAGCATTGGGTGGGCTCCTTGGTTTTGCGTTTTTTGCATGAGTTGGTCTGGGATCAGACCGGGGAGTGTTCTTTGGGTTTGGTCTTGCTTACGACGGGTACGGGGCTTGTTTTACGCGGGGGTTCCGCCTTGCGGGCGGGCTTTGCGTTGGTTTCGGCTACGGCGGATGCTGTTCTTGTTTGGCGTAATGGTTCCGCCTTGCGGGCGGGCGTACTTTCTTCTTGCTTCGCCAAGAAGAAAGTAGCCAAAGAAGAAGGCGCCCCCAGGCTACGCGGTCGGCTGCGCCGACTCCCCTGCGCGACTCGCTGCTGGCGGGGGCTGCGGAACTCGGGGCTACGCCCCTCAAACAGTCCTCGCCCTCTTTCCGCCATCAGCTCCGTTGCTCGGCGCTCCACATGGGGACCCGGAAAGGCGTCTCGGAACAACGGTTCAGCCTGAGAAAAATGAAAATCCTTGTTTTTTTGCAATCGACCGCTGGAAACAGCCAAAAACGAGCCCCACCGGTTCGGCGGCGACGTTTTTTGCCCCCCCCTGAGAGGCGCTGAGCAACGCAGGTTTGAGCGGAAAAAGGGCGAGGACTGTCTGAGGGCGCAGCCCGAGTTCCGCAGCCCCCGCTCAAACCGAGTAGCGCAAGGGACCCGCGTAGCGGGCGCCGACCCGGGGGTCGCCTTTTCTTTGGCTACTTTCTTTTGGCGAAGCAAAAGAAAGTACGCCCGCGCCGCCAGCGCGGAACCCAACGGTTCAGCAAGCGCGCCAAACGGAGAAAAGGGCGACAAAGCAGCCATCAGTACGCCGCCCCACCCTTCGCAGCATCCTTCTTCTTGAACTTGTCGGCCAGCGCCACCGCCGAATTGCGCAGCAGCAGGGCGTCGACACCAACCAGCAGGAAGCTCGCCCCGATCTCGCGATAGGCTTCCGCCGCAGCCGGATCGGCCGAGAACACCCCGGCCGCCTTGCCGGCCGCAGCGATCTTGCCGATCGCAGCGGCCACGGCGGCCTTGACGTCGGCGTGACCGGGATTACCGAGGTGCCCCATCGAGGCAGCGAGGTCGGAAGGGCCGATAAAGACGGCATCGACGCCTTCGAGCTTGAGGATGTCGTCGAGACCGGCCAGCCCGACGGTGGATTCGATCTGCACGATCAGGCACATTTCCTGGTCGGCCTTGGCGAAATAGCCTTCGACGCCGTTCCAGCGGGCAGCGCGGGCCATCGCCGTGCCGACGCCGCGGATGCCGTGCGGCGGATAGCGCATGGCGCGCACCAGCTTTTCGGCATCGGCAGCGGTTTCGACCATCGGCACCATCAGGGTCTGGGCACCGCCGTCGAGCAGTTGCTTGATGCGGGCGACGTCATGGTCGACGGTACGGACCACCGGCTTGACCGGATAAGGCGCCAGCGCCTGCAGTTGTTCGATGATCGAGCGCAGGTCGTTGGGGCCGTGCTCGCCGTCGATCAGCAACCAGTCGAAACCGGTGCCGGCGACGACTTCGGCGGTGTAGGCGCTGGCCAGACCGAGAAACAGGCCGATCTGGGCTTCGCCGGCTACCAGGGCGCGCTTGAAGGTATTGAGAGGCATGTCCATGATCGACTCCCGGGCTTCAGACAAAACGGCAGGTGATGTTGCCGAGCGGGCCGTAGTCGACATGGAAGGTGTCGCCCCGGCTGGCCGGCACCGGCCGCGTGAAGGAACCGGCGAGGATGATCTGGCCCGGCTCCAGCGCCACGCCGTGCGGGGCGAAACGCTTGGCCAGCCAGGAGATGCCGTTCGCCGGATGATTGAGCACGCCGGCCGCGACGCCGGTTTCCTCGATCACGCCGTTGCGGTAGAGCAAGGCCGAAACCCAGCGCAGGTCGAAGTCCATCGGCTTGACCGGCCGCCCGCCCATGATGATGCCGGCGTTGGCGGCATTGTCCGAAATGGTGTCGAAGACCTTGCGCGGCCGCTTGCTGTCCGGGTCGATGCGTTGCGAACGGGCATCGATCAGTTCCAGCGCCGGAATAACGTAGTCGGTGGCGGAGAGCACGTCGAGCATGCTGACGTTTTCGCCTTCGAGGCGGTCTTTGAGGATGAAGGCCAGTTCGACCTCGATCATCGGCACGATGAAGCGGTCGACCGGAATTTCGCCGCCGTCGGCAAAGACCATGTCGTCAAGCAGCGTGCCGTAGTCCGGCTCGTTGATCTGCGACGACATCTGCATGGCGCGCGAGGTCAGGCCGATCTTGTGGCCGACGATCTTGCGCCCTTCGGCGATCTTCATGTCGACCCAGGCTTTCTGAATCGCATAGGCGTCGGGGATGGTGATGTCCGGGAAATCCAGCGAAATCTGGCGGATCTGCTGGCGGGTCTTTTCGGCTTCGTGGAAGCGACGGGCAGTCGCTTCGATAATATCTTGGCTGAGCATGGTCATTCCTCTTGGTGGGGTTAGGCCTTCTTGTAACGGGCGTGGATATTGTTTTTCTTCCAGGTGCCGGCTTCGCTGAATTCCGAGAATTCCATCGACAGCGCCAGGCCGCGCTGCGCGAAGACGGCGGCAAAGTGTTCCGTGATCATGGCGAACAGTTCGTCGCAGGCTTTCTTCTTCTCGGCGTCGCTGCGTCCGGCCCCGACTTTCAGCGAGGCATGCACGAAAGCATCGTCCGGCCGGCTGCCGTCGGCGACGCAGTAGTCCTTCAGCCAATGCACGCGGGAGCGGATGCCGCCAATCGGGAACACCCCACCCTGCGCAATCAGAATCTGGTTGGATTTCCGCAACAGCCCCGGGATATCGTTCTCGGCGGTATCGAGGTTGTCGGTGATTTCGTAGATCAGATGGGGCATTCCGTGCTCCTGAAAAATGCTGGACTAGGCAGCCAGCTTGTCGGTCAGCGGCGGGATGCCGGCAACCGGGAAATTGACGACGACCTGGCCGGTACCCGAGCTTTCGAAGTAAGGGCAGACGATTTCGGCCTGGCCGACATACTTGTCCCAGCCCAGTGCGCCGAACAGCATCGCGGTGTCGTGCATGTGGCCTTCGCCGGTGCAGTACTTGGCGTACTCGGGCAGCATGCGCAGGAAAGTCGGCCAGTCGCCGGCCTCCCACAGTTGCAGGGCACGCAGGTCGGCCTGCTTGTTGAATTCGCGGCTGATCGTGTTGAAGCCTTCCTCGACCAGGCGGTTCTCCCAGATCTGGTGCGACAGCGAGCCGCTGGCGATGATCGCCACCTTGCTGTCGCTGCGCGCCACGGCCTTGGCCAGGGCTTCGCCGATGATGCGCGACTCCTCCAGGCTGCCGAAGGTGCTCCAGCCGGCGATCGAGACGACGCGGATCTTGCCTTCCGGATTCATGTAACGCATCGGCAGGATGGTGCCGTATTCGAGATCGAGCGAAGCGACCTGGTGGGCACGCGTCTTGACGCCCATCGCCGTGGCTTCGGCGGCGATCAGGTCGCCCAGTTCCGGGTTGCCCGGAAAGGCGTAGGCCAGATCCTGGATGAAGTGCGGGAACTCGTGGCTGGTGTAATTGCCCTGGTGCACCGCGTTGTTGTTGATGTGGTAGCCGGCGTTGATCAGCCAGTGCGTGTCGAAAACGACGAAGGTATCGACGCCCAGCGCGACGGCGCGGCGGCCGATCTCGCGTTCGGCGTCGATCGCCGCCTGACGGCAGCCGGCGGTCGGGCCAGGCATTTCGGAAAGCAGCATTGACGGCACATGCGTGGCCTTGACGGCCATGACGATTTCACCCATGAAACGGTCTCCTTTGGATTAGGGAAAAGGCTTCTCTCTTGGGGGTCATCACTGGCTTTACGCTCTTTTAGACGGGAAATACGACGTTGATCTGGCCGGTGCCGGACGAACCGAAGTAAGGCGTCACCACTTCGGCCTTACCCTGGTAATCCTCGGCCCCGAGCACACCAAGCAGCATCGCGGTGTCGTGCATCATCCCTTCGCCATGACACTTCACGGCGTACTCCGGCAACATGCCGCAGAAGGTCTTCCAGTCGCCGTTCTTCCACAGTTCGACGACGTGGTGATCGACGCTTTCCAGGAAGGGGGTCCACACCTTGTGCATGAACTGGTCGGCGGTGCCGTTCTGGGCGAAGCGATGCGACAGCGAGCCGGAAGCCAGCACGGCGACGTTGCCCTCGAATTTCTCCTCGATCGCCTTACGCACGGCACGGCCCAATGCGATCGAATCGGCCAGGTCATGCACGGTGCACAAGGCCGAGATGGAAACCACCTTGAAGCGCTTGTCCTCGTTCATGTAGCGCATCGGCACCAGGGTGCCGTATTCCAGCGCCAGGCTGGTCGCATCGTGGGCGCGGGTATGCACGCCGGCGGCGGTCGCCACCTCGGCGATGGCATGGCCGAGCGCCGGGCTGCCTTCGTACGAGAACGGCATGTTCTTGATGAAATGCGGCAGTTCATTGGAGGTATAGATCCCCTCCCAGGACGGCGCGCAATTGATGTGGTAGCCGGAATTGACCAGCCAGTGCGTGTCGAAGACGACGATGGTGTCGACCTTCAGTTCGCGCATGCGGCGGGCGATCTCCTTGTGACCGTCGATGGCGGCCTGGCGACAGCCCTTGTGCGGCCCGTCCAGTTCCGACAGGTACATCGACGGAACGTGGGTGATCTTGGCGGCGAGTACGAGTTTGCCCATTTTTATGTCTCCTCCGGGTGCGCTTAAACGCCCCAGCGCGGGATGTGGTGGCTGCCGTAGGACACGGCGATGTTCTTGGCTTCGCAGAACACTTCGAAGCTGTAGTGATTGCCTTCGCGGCCGGTGCCGGAAGCCTTCGAACCGCCGAAGGGCTGGCGCAGATCGCGGACGTTCTGGCTGTTGACGAAGGTCATGCCGGACTCGATGGCCTTGGCCAAGCGGATGGCGCGGCCGGTGTTGTTGGTCCACAAGTACGACGACAGGCCGTAGATGGTGTCGTTGGCGATGCGCACGGCATCCTCTTCGGTCTTGAAGCGGATGATGCACGGTACCGGCCCGAAGATTTCTTCCTGGGCGATGCGCATGCTGTTGTCGACATCGGCAAAGACGGTCGGCTGCACCCAGAAGCCGTTCTTGAACTTGTCATCGACGACCGGCGTACCGCCGCCGAAGACGACCTTGGCGCCTTCCTGCTTGCCCAGTTCGATGTAGTAATTGACCTTGTCCTGATGGCCCTTGGAGATCATCGGACCGATCACCGTGTTCGGGTCCATCGGGTCGCCCACCGTCAGCTTGGCGGCACGGGCCGCGAAGTCGGCGACGAACTTGTCGTAGATGCCTTCCTGGACAATGATCCGCGAGCCGGCGGTGCAGCGTTCGCCGTTGTTCGAGAAGATCATGAAGATGGCGGCGTCGAGGGCGCGTTCGTAGTCGGCGTCGTCGAAGATGATGAACGGCGACTTGCCGCCCAGTTCCATCGAGAACTTCTTCAGGCCGGCGGCCTTGACGATGCGGTTGCCGGTGGCGGTCGAACCGGTGAAGGA
>DAIMCQ010000085.1:0-14164 GCA_036726285.1 Azonexus sp. | reverse complement strand
ACCCAGGTCAACCTGCTCGAAAAGACTCGTGACGCCTATCGCGATCAGTTCAATGTCGGTCAGCGTACCTTGCTTGATTTGCTGGATACTGAAAACGAACTGCTTAGCGCCCGTCGCAACGCCGTCAATGCCGACAGCGACCTTAGCCTCGCTTACCTGCGTACCTATGCCGGCATGGGCACGTTGCTCGAAACCCTTGGCCTGCAAAAGCTGGAAAGCCGTAACCCCGCAGTCAGCGAACTGGCTCAGAGCGATGCCAGTCAGTTCTGCCCGAATGACCCGATTACCCTGGCGGCGCCTAATCGTGAAGCCCTGAATGCCCGTGCCATGGCTTTGCTTGAAGTGAAAGCGGCGCCCGCTGCACAGCCGGCTCCGGCGCAATCGGCCGGTTCAGAAGGTGAACTGCTGACTGTGGTTCAGGCTTGGGCCAGTGCCTGGAGCGCCAAGAACTATGCTGAGTACAGTGCCTTCTACGCCCCGAGTTTTACTCCGGATGGTGGTTTGAGCCGTGAGGATTGGGCGCAGCTGCGACGTAGCCGGATTTCGACACGAGACCGCATCGCGGTCGAGTTGCAGGACATCAAGGTCAAGCAGGATGGCAAAGACCGCGCTTTTGTCGAGTTCCGTCAGCTCTATAGCTCGAACCTCTACAAGGACACGACGCAGAAAACGCTCGAGATGATCAAGGTTGGCAACAAGTGGCTGATCAATCGTGAAAGCTCGATACCTTGCTCGAGCAGTGCAGTCGGCGGATGCAAAAAGTAGGCTTGAGATGATATCTAATCGCCTTGCCGGTTTTCTCTGCGCTGGATTGTTGTTCATGTCGGCTGCTGGTGCACAGCAGGGGACGGACGCGCTCGGGCCGACCCTTGCCAGGATTGCGGCGCGAGATGCGATTTATCTCGGTTATCGAGAGGTTGCTGCACCGTTCTCCTTCCAGCTCGCCGGTCAAGATGCACCGCTTGGCTACACTTGGGACATTTGTGGTGAAGTGGTCAAGGCCGTACAAGTGCGTCTTGGCAGGCGCATTCGACTGGTTGCCGTGCCGGTGACCGATAACTCTCGGGTGATGATGCTGAAAACCGGCATGCTCGACCTCGATTGCGGCGGTGCCGCCAATACGGTGGCGCGCCAGAAACAGGTGGGCTTGTCCAACACCGTCTATGTTAGCGAGCACCGCGTGCTGGTTCGTCAGGCGGCGGGTATCGAGCGCTTCGAACAACTGGCTGACAAGCGCGTCGTGGTGCTGGCCGGTGGTGTCGCCGAACGCTTCGTCAAGCAGGCGGCGCTGGGCCGGAACATTACGGTGCAATTGCAGAGCGCGAACTCGCCGGTTGAAGCCATGGCTCTGCTCAGTCGGGGCGAGGTCGAGGCGTTTGTCGGCGAGGATGCGATGCTGGCGGTGCAGCGTTCCAGCCAGCGGGAAGCGTATGTCCTGCTCGATGGGGGCTGGGCAGCCGAACCTTATGCCTTGATGTTGCCCAGGGACGATGCGCCGCTGAAGAAGCTGGTGGACGACACGCTGGTGACGATGATGCAGGGCGGCGAACTGGCCCGCCTCTACGACAAGTGGTTCAACAGTCCGATTCCGCCGGCCAATGCGGCACTGAATCTGCCGATGTCGCCCTTACTGAAGGCGGCGATCCAGAGGCCCAACGACAAACCGGTCAATTAATGAAGATCCGGGATTGAAACAAAAAAAGCCGTGCTTGCTGCACGGCTTTTTCATTGGGGCAACACGTTCAGGCCAATAGTGCCGGGTTCAGCGTGTAGGTTCCGGTCAGGCTGGCCTGGGCGAGGATGTGGCCGGCGATGGCTGCGCGAACCTCGGGGCCGCCAAAACGTCCCTCCAGCGGCAAGGTTTCGATATCCAGCGCAAAGACGGTAAAGACGTAGCGGTGAATGATTTCGTCGTTCCAGGGCGGGCAAGGGCCGTCATAGCCGTAATAATCGCCACGCATGTCGTTGTCGCCGGCAAACCAGTCGGTGTAATTGTTGATGCCCTGGCGGGCGCCGTGGGGCGCCTGGGAGCCGGGCTTGCCGCGAGGGGTCACTGCCTTGCTGAACTCGCCGGCCTTGATCTCGCTGATCGAGTTGGGCAAGTCGATCAGTACCCAATGGAAAAAGTCGACACGCGGCAGGGAGGCCGGGACCTGTCGTCCCTCCTGATTGACGTCATCACCCTGGCTCGGGACGTCGGGGTCATGGCAGATCACCACGAAGGACTTGCTTCCGGCTGGCGCGTCATGCCACGCCAACTGCGGATTCAGGTTCTTGCCCAGGCAAACATGGTGGGTCGGGTCGGGGGAGCAGAAAGCGTGATCCCCCGGGATTCTTTCACCATCGGCAAAGCTGCTGCTGGTCAGTTGCATCGTTACCTCTCCTGTTCATTCTGCGGCCCTGCGGCGGAAGTCGCGCAGGCGGAAGCCAAGAAGCCAAAGTGTCACGAAATAGGTGCCGGCCCCGAGCGGGACCAGTATCGAGAGATGGATTGTCCGGCGGAGCAGGCCGCCTTGCAACCATTCGCTTTCGCTGCCCATGCCGAACCATAGCGCAATACCCATCGCGGCCATGGCCAGAATGAGTTTGAACATGAAGATCGGCCAGCCCGCTTGCGGCAGGAAAATGCCCTGCTGGCGCAGGCCGCGATAGAGCATGCCGGCGTTGAGGCAGGCGGCAAGGCCGATAGACAGCGCGAGGCCGGCATGGTCAAGAGGAATGACGAAGATGAAGAGCAGGTTGAGGACCTGGGTCGAAACCAGCGAAATGATTGCGATACGTACGGGCGTCTGGACATTCTGGCGGGCGTAAAAGCCGGGGGCCAACACCTTGACCAGGATCAGGCCGGTCAGCCCAACGGTGTAGGCAACCAGTGCTTCGCGGGTGCGGAAGACATCGTCAGCCCCGAAGGCGCCGTGGAAAAACAGCGTGGCGATCAGCGGAACGGCGAGGATGGCCAGCGCCAGGGATGCCGGTGCAGCCAGCAAAAGGGTCAGGCGCAGGCCCCAGTCGAGCAGCTTGGAGTACTCGCCGTGGTTTTCGCTGGCGTGATAGCGCGACAGCGAAGGCAGCAGGATGGTGCCGAGGGCGGCGCCCAGCATGCCGGACGGGAACTCCATCAGGCGGTCGGCGTAGTAAAGCCAGGAGACGCTGCCGTCTTTGAGGAAGGAGGCAAAAACGGTATTGATCAGCAGGCTGATCTGCGACACCGAAACACCAATCAGGGCTGGTCCCATCAGCTTGAGGATACGGCGTACGCCGGGGTCGGCCCAGGCGGCACGCCAGTTCAGCGTCGGCCGGGGCAGCATGGCGATCTTTTTCAGCGCCGGGATCTGGATGGCCATTTGCAGGAAGCCGCCGATGAAAACCGCCCAGGCGAGGACCAGCACCGGTGGATCGAAATAGGGGGCGGCGAACAGCGCCAGAACAATAAAGGTGATGTTGAGCAGTACCGGCGTGAAGGCGGGCAGCGCAAAGCGGCTCCAGGTGTTCAGGATGCCGCCGGAAAGGGCAACCAGCGACATGAACAGGATGTAGGGGAAGGTGATCCGGGTTAGCGTCACCGTCAGTTCGAACTTGCCGGCATCTGCCGCGAAGCCCGGGGCTGAAATCCAGACCAGCGCCGGGGCGCCGAGAATGCCGATTAGCGTGACGGCAAACAGGATCAGCGACAGCAGACTGGCAACGTGGTCGACCAGCGTCCGGGTGTCGGCATCGCCGCGCTTGTTCTTGTATTCGCCCAGAATCGGTACGAAGGCTTGGGAGAACGCCCCCTCGGCAAACATCCGGCGCAGCAGGTTGGGCAGTTTGAAGGCGGTGAAAAATGCATCGGTAGCCAGTCCGGCGCCGAAGGCGCGAGCGACGATGAAGTCGCGGGCAAAACCGAGAATGCGGGAAAGAAGGGTCATTCCGCTGACCGTAGCCAGTGCGCGCAGCAGATTCATGAGAGCGGACGATCCCTTGGCTGATTTGAAAAGGAGGCCATTTTACGCTGCTCGGCGGAACCGCGTTTTCAATGCATTGCGCGTCAAACGACAGATTAATAAAGATGGAGATTGAGTGTTGTCATACGGCGGACTCTGCTGTAGAATGCGCGGCCTTGTGTGCCGCTGTAGCTCAGTCGGTAGAGCAGCGCATTCGTAATGCGAAGGTCACCAGTTCGATTCCGGTCAGCGGCACCAAAAAACACTAAGCCTCGGTTTATTCCGGGGCTTTTTGCTTTCTGGGGGCAAGGTTTTTCTGTTGCTGAATTTCGGAAAGGCGCTGGGTCTCCTCTTGCCGTTGCTGGATTAAGTCGGCTTCTGTTGCGGTCGTGAGTGATGGTGTTGCGAGGCGCGAATGGTCTGGAATCGACGCGGTCCGCATTGTCTGAAAATTTATTTGCGCTAACGCTTGAAATTCGGCCTGATGAATTTATAATGCGCGCCCGCTGTCCATGCCTTTCTCTTGTCGTTACCGAAAAGCGAAGGGCGGCAGTTGGTCCGGGTCCCCATCGTCTAGAGGCCTAGGACACCGCCCTTTCACGGCGGTAACTGGGGTTCGAATCCCCATGGGGACGCCAGCTTGTTGTTGGCAGTACAGATCGAGCGGCAGTAGCTCAGTTGGTAGAGCGATACCTTGCCAAGGTATAGGTCGAGAGTTCGAGACTCTTCTGCCGCTCCAAAAATTGCGTCCTTAGCTCAGTTGGTTAGAGCGCCACGTTGACATCGTGGAGGTCGATGGTTCGAATCCGTCAGGACGCACCAACTCATCGTGTAGTGCCGCCTCATCGTACGGCCCATTTGCCGCCTAGCCCAGGCTAGCCGGCGTTGCGGGTGAATGCGTTCATGGCTTCGGGAATCCGATTCAACGGCAGCACCTGATCCGCAGCATCGAGCTTGATCGCTTCGCGCGGCATGCCGAAGACGACGCAGGATGCTTCGTCCTGGGCGATGGTCTTGGCACCGGCATCGCGCATTTCCTTGAGGCCACGGGCGCCATCGTCCCCCATACCGGTCATGATGATGCCCAGCGCGTTGGCGCCGGCAAATTTGGCGACAGAGCGGAACAGGACGTCGACCGATGGTTTGTGGCGATTGATCAGTGGGCCATCGACCACTTCAACCAGATACTGGGCGCCACTGCGCTTGAGCATCATATGGCGGCCTCCTGGAGCGATCAGGGCCCGGCCGGGCATGACGCGATCGCCATTCTGGGCTTCACGGACTTCGATTTCGCACAGATTGTTCAGGCGTTCCGAAAACATCGCGGTGAATTTTTCGGGCATGTGCTGGACGATGACGATGCCCAGGCAGGTGGCCGGCAGGCGGGTGAGCACGGCTTCCAGTGCTTGGGTGCCCCCCGTCGAAGTGCCGATGGCGATTAGTTGATCGGTTGTCCGGGCCATCGCCGTGGGGGCGCCGGGGGCGATCAGCACATCGGCCGAAATTTTCGGGCGGGCAATGCCCGGCATGCTGGCAGTCGTTCCCCGAGGCAGGGCGCGCAGATTCGCCCGGGCGGCCGTGCGGACCGCCTGTACGATATCGTTGGCCGCATCTTCGAGAAAGGCTTTCAGCCCTGCCTTGGGTTTGGTAATGATGCTGACCGCGCCGGCACCAAGCGCATCGAACGTAGCCTGGGCGCCACTTTCGGCCAGCGACGAACAAATGACGACCGGCGTCGGGCGTTCGGTCATGATTTTCCGGAGGAAGGAAATGCCATCCATGCGCGGCATTTCGATATCGAGCACGATGACATCCGGCCACTGGGCGCGTAGCTTGTCGATGGCGAAGACCGGGTCGGAGGCGGTGGCGACGACTTCGATTCCCGGTTCCCGGCCGAGGGCTTGCGAAACGACCTGGCGAACCAGTGCCGAATCGTCGATGATCATTACCTTGATGTTGGCTGCCATGCTCAATTTTTCCGGTAAATGGTCGGGCGTAGTGCACTCAGACCGGTGTCGAGGCCGTTCAGAGTCTCCGAATGGCCAATGATGAGATGACCCCCCGATACCAGATGCGGCAGCAGGTTATTGACGACTTTGCGCTTGGTTTCGGTATCGAAGTAAATCATGACGTTACGCAGAAAAATAACCTCGAATTTGCCGAGTTCCTGGCTTATCGGCAGGGTCAGGTTGACGTGATGGAAGTTGACCCGCTTGCGCAGCGATTCGGCGATCAGGAAGGTGCCTGCCTGTGCCCGGACTCCTTTCAGGCAGTACTTTCGCAGAAATTCCGGAGGAATGCCCTCGTTGCGCTCGATCGGGTAATGACCGCGGCGCGCTTTTTCCAGTACCTGTGTGCTGAGATCGGATCCGACGACTTCCCAGGGGGCTTCCTGCAGGTGATGGGCCAGCATCATGGCCAGCGTATAAGGTTCTTCGCCGGTTGAGCTGGCGGCGCTCCAGATGCGAAAGCTCTTCGGGTTGCGCCATTTGAGCAGGATTTCGTCGCGCAGGAACTCGAAATGCTTGGGCTCGCGAAAGAAATAGGTTTCGTTGGTGGTCAGCAGATCGACCATGGTCTGCAACTCTTCCGGATGCTCGCCATCGGCCAGCATCCGGTAATACTGGGTGAATGTATCGAGTTGATGGAAACGCAGGCGCTTCTGCAAGCGGCCGACCAGCAGGACTTTTTTGGCGTCCGACAGGCTGATGCCGGCGATCTTGTAGATCAGCCGCTGGAAGAGGGCGAATTCCTGATTGGTGATTTGCGGATTGTTCATCAGAACAGCTCTATTTTCTTTTCGTTGGCATCCGGCGTTTTGGGCCGCAGGCTGGCGGCATAGGCCTCTTCTTCGCGCTTCAGGGATTCGGCATTGATCAGGTTGGACGTCATGCGCCGACAATAGGCGTCGCCATTGGCCGGAACAAAAAGTACCTTGCGTGACCAGGGGCCGAGAAAGTCCGAAGCGATCAACGGAATCTTTTCTCGGTCCAGCCATTCACGTGCGAAGTCGGCGTTGCGTTGGCCGACCGACAGCGATTTCGGCAGGTTGGCATCAATCACCGTGCCGCCGCCAAAGGCCTTGGCCCTGATTCGATGCTTGGCGGCACCATGTTGCAGCAGCACGTTGAGCAGGGCCTCCATGCAGGCATCACCGGCGAGCAGGATGTCTTCATTGGCATGGGTGCTACGGCTCATTTGCGGCAGCATGAAATGATTCATCCCGCCCAGCGGCAAGGCTGCATCAAACAGGCATACAGCGACGCAGGAGCCTAGCAATGTGGAAATCGGGCGCTGGTTTTCAATCGCCCATTCACCGGGTTTGATATTGCTGGCCAGGCGCTCGATTTCACGACTCGAGAGTCGGGTGTAATCAATCATCTGGCCGCACACAGGTCATGGGGTTTCGGCAATGCCGCTATCGGTTACTTGGGTCAAGGTGGCGATTTCTTCGACGGAAAGGACTTTGGTGACATCGAGCATGATGACGAACTTGCCATTGACCTTGCCCATGCCGGAAATGAAATCCGTACGGATGCGCGTACCGAAACTGGGCGGCGGTTCGATTTCGCTGGCGGCGATTTCCAGTACCTCGGAAACGGCATCGACGATGACCCCGATGTCCTGTACGACGTCACCATCGTTGATCTCGATGATGACGATGCAGGTCCGTCGCCCCTCGACCGTCGGTTTGCCGCCGAAGCGGCAGGACAGGTCGATGACCGGCACGACGGCGCCGCGCAGGTTGATGACGCCGCGAATGAAGTTCGGCATCATCGGAATCTCGGTCACGGCGCCATATTCAAGGATTTCCTTGACGTTGAGGATGGCGACGGCAAACATCTCGCCGCCCAGCGTGAAGGTCAGATACTGTTGCGGCGCATTGCCGGCCGTCTCGACGACGGCCGCGGCATGCGACTTGGCTGGACTGCGGACAACTTCTCCCATGGTCACGATCTCCCTGGCTTAGAACTTCTCGAAGTCGGCTTCGTCGAGCACTGAAGTCCCCGAGCGGCTGCTGATCGTGGGGGCGTTGCTGCGAGCCGTGTTGCGCAGCACGGGGGCGGTGTAGGTGCTGCGCGGCAGGCGTCCTTCCTTGACCGAGAAGAAGCCCATCAATTGCTGCAGTTGGCCGGCTTGGCCGCCCAGTTCTTCGGCGGTGGCAGCGAGTTCTTCCGAGGCCGAGGCGTTCTGCTGGGTAGCCTTGTTGAGCTGCCCCATGGCGTTGTTGATCTGGGCGACCCCGGTCGATTGTTCCTGGCTGGCCGAGGCGATTTCCTGGACCAGATCGGAGGTCTTCTGGATCGACGGAACCATTTCCTGCAGCAGGTGACCCGCCCGTTCGGCTGCCTTGACGCTGGAGCCGGCCAGTTCGCCGATTTCCTGCGCCGCCACCTGGCTGCGCTCGGCCAGTTTGCGTACTTCAGCCGCGACCACGGCGAAGCCCTTGCCGTGCTCGCCGGCCCGGGCTGCTTCGATGGCGGCATTGAGGGCCAGCAGATTGGTCTGGTAGGCGATGTCGTCGATGATGCCGATCTTGGCGGCGATCGAGGTCATCGCTTCCACCGTCTTGCCCACGGCTTCGCCGCCTTCGCCGGCTTCCTTGGCCGCCTTCGAAGCCATGTTGTCGGTGACCTTGGCGTTTTCGGTGTTCTGCGAGACCGAGGCGGTCATCTGTTCGAGGCTGGCCGTGGTTTCTTCCACCGAAGCGGCCTGTTCCGACGACGACTGGCTGAGCGACTGGGCGGTGGCCGAGACCTGGCCCGAGGCATTGGACAAGGCATCGGCTGCGGTAATGATCTGGGCGATGGTTTCCGACAGCTTGGCAATGGTGTTGTTGATGGCGTCCTTCAGTGTGGCGAAATCACCCTGATAGGCCTTGCTGATGGTTTGCGTCATGTCACCCTGTTCCATGGCGCCCATGACGCGCTGCACGTCCTGGATCGGCGAAACGACGGCGTCGAGCGTGTCGTTGACGCCCTGTACGATCTTGCGGAAGTCGCCCTGATGCTGGCTGGCATCGGCACGGGTTTCGAGCTTGCCGGCGACGGCAGCGGCCGACAGCAGGTTGGCATCGGCAACCAGCTTGCCGACGGCATCGATGCAGGTGTTCAGGTTGTTCTTGATGGCATTGAAATCGCCGTTGTACGAGTCGGTGATCTTGGCCGGAATGTCGCCCTTCGAGATCCGGTCAACATAGCCGGCGGCAACGTTGAGCGGCCCGATCACGGCGTCGAGCGTGTTGTTCACCCCGGCAACGATCTTCTGGAAATCGCCCTGGTGCTTGCTGGCATCGGCACGCGTCGCTAACTTGCCGTCGATGGCGGCCTGTGCAAGTAGGTTGGCATCGTTAATCATTGCCTGAACAGCGGCCTGTACCGCAGCAACGGCACGGACGACTTCGCCGACTTCATCCCGGGCATCTGAAGTCAGATCGAACTTGAAGTCACCAACCGCCATTTTGCCTGCGGCATCAACCACCAGTCCGACCGGGCGGGTTATTGCCCGTGCGACGATGAAACCGACCAAGGCTGAAATCAGGGCTGCTACGATGGCCAGCACAATGATTTGGTTCTGGGCGCTGGCGACCATTTCCTGGGCGATTTTCCCCTGTTCGTTGACTTGTTCTGTTTCGTAGTCGATCAGTTTTGCAATTGCGTCCATGTAAGCTGACTGAGTCCGGCGCATGTCACCAAATAGCAATTGCGTAGCTTCATCGCGCTTGTTGGTTTTGATCAAGTCGATAAAGCGCAGCAAATGAGTCCGGTACTCGGTGCGGCTTTGGCCCATTACCGCAAAAAGCTCGCGGTCACGCGCCGAGGTCAGCCCTTTTTCCAGGCTTTCCATATTCTTGGTGATCATCGCCGATGCACCGCTAGCGCCGAACAGGCGTTCAGTTTCGCTCTTGATATTGGCCTCGCTGGGGTCAAGCAGCATGTTTCTGGTGGCACGGGCTGCGACGTTGAGACCATCGATAATCGTATTGGCTTGTACCGTACTGGGAAAACGGTTGGTAACCAACTCGTCAACGCCACTGTTCAATTGTTTAAGCCGCGAGATACTGATGACCGAGATGATGATCAGGAACAGGATTGCGATAACGAAGCCTAAGCCGATCTTGGTACCGATTTTGAGATTCTTGAGCATGGAGACTCCTCTATGTCTTTTGGTATTTGAATTTCAGGGGGTGCCGGTATTCAGCAACGGCTGGCTGGGATGTAAACGCCCCTCTTCGGAGCGGGCATTGCGTTGAATCAGGGTATGTACGTCAAGGATCAGGGCAACCTCCCCCGAACCCAGGATGGTTGAACCGCCAATGCCGCGCAGGTGCCGGAAAATGCTGGAGAGGGGTTTGATGACTGTCTGGAACTCCCCCATCAGTTGATCGACGACGATGCCGGCCTTTTGCCCGGCATACTGCACGACGACGATGTTTTCCCGGAGCGGGCGGTTGCCGTCAATTTCGAACATCTCGCGCAGTCGGACGAAGGGAAGCACCTCGCCGCGCAGGTTGAGAAAGTCCCGGTCGGCGGTGTTTTCCTTGAGCTCGATGCATTCGATGACCATGTCGAGCGGAATAACATAGGCCGATTTGCCGACCCCGACCAGAAACCCGTCGATGATGGCGAGTGTCAGTGGCAAGCGGATGGTAAAAGTGGTGCCTTCGCCTTCGACACTGCTGACGTCGCAGCTGCCACGCAGGCTCTGGATATTGCGCCGGACCACGTCCATGCCGACGCCGCGGCCGGATAGATTGGTGACCTGCTCGGCGGTCGAGAAGCCGGGCTCCCAGATCAGGTTGATGATTTCCTGGTCGCTGAGCACCTGACCGGCTTGAACCAGCTCGCGGTCGATCGCTTTGGCGAGGATCTTGTCGCGCGGCAGGCCGCCGCCATCGTCGATGACTTCGATAACGATGCTGCCCGAGTCATGATATGCATTGAGTTCGACACGACCGCGTCGTGACTTGCCTTTGGCCTCTCGGACATTGGCCGCTTCGATGCCGTGGTCCATGGAGTTGCGTACCAGGTGCATCAGTGGGTCGCCGATTTTCTCGACCACGGTCTTGTCGAGTTCGGTTTCGGCACCGGTAATGACGAGATCGATT
This sequence comes from Azonexus sp., assembly GCA_036726285.1. Taxonomy (GTDB): domain Bacteria; phylum Pseudomonadota; class Gammaproteobacteria; order Burkholderiales; family Rhodocyclaceae; genus Azonexus. The sequence continues at coordinate 3,133 of DAIMCQ010000085.1, read as the reverse complement.
TCCTTGCCGATTTCGCGGGATACGTCGCGTACGACACGGTTGAAACGATTGAATGTTTCGCCGATCTGGACCATGCGCAATTGCAATGCCGAGTCGCGAATGTCCTCGACCAGCCGGGTAAGGATTGAGGTCGATTCGATCAGGTCGCTCTGTCGGCTGCGGGTCGCCAGCAGATTGGTCGAGGCGCCGGCGATAACCAGTTCGCCCACCAGGTCGATCAATTGATCGAGCTTGTCGGCCTGGACGCGGATCAGTCGTGCTTCGACCGCCTTTTTTTCGCTGATCTGATTCTGCTTGCTGACCGCCGCTTCGACCACTTCCTTGCGGACGACCTTGTGATCGACCAGGATCTCACCAAGCGGCTGTTGTGGCGGCGCGCTGCTTTGTACGCTTTCTGCCGGATGATCGCCTTGTTTTTGCGACAGCAGGCCTTCGTCGAGTTCGGCTTGCGTCAATGCACCGCAGCGCACCAGGATTTCGCCCAGGCGCATGTCGTCTTCGGGCAGTTCCTTGATCAGCTTCTGATATTCCGACACTTTGCTGTTGGGCGGCAGGATATGCAGTTCGCAGTCGTCGCGGCAGAAGTCGAAAACCCGTTCGATATCGGCTTTGGATGAGCGTGTCTGCAGGCGGATTTCGAAACCCAGGTAGCAGGATTCCGGATCCATCTCTGCGGCTACCGGCATGGCGTCAGGGAGGGTCTCGAGGGCGACGATTTCGCCCAGCGAGCTGAGGAAGCGCAGAAATGACAGGGGGTCCATGCCGCCCCGCAAAACGTCAGGGCCGAAGCGGACCGAGATATGCCAACTGTCGGTGTCGACGACGCCACCACCGGAGGCATGTACTTCGGATTCGGCTTCGATAATTTGCGCGCCGGGAGCGGCTGCATTGCTGGTGTAGGCGGCCAGTTCGGATTGCAGGGCGTCGCCGAGGCCTTGAGTGTCGGCCTCCGGCTCGCTGGCGCCGGCTTGGAGGACATCCATCAAGCGCCCGAGCTGATCGCAACAGCGCAGCAGCAGGCCGGTCAGTTCGGCAGAAACCGTGATTTCATTGTTGCGCAGGCGGTCGAGGACATTCTCGACCTTGTGCATGAAATTCTCGATGAAGTGGCATTCGATGACGCCGGAGGCGCCTTTGATGGTGTGGGCGGCGCGGAATATGCCGTTGATGTTGTCGCGGTCCTCCGGGTGCTGTTCCAGTTCGAGCAGGCCACTTTCCATGGCCTGCAGTTGCTCCCGGCCTTCCTGAATGAATACGCTGGTCAGTTCGTCCATGTCGCCCTCAGACCTGTTCATGGGCCGCGATGATGACCGGGTCGCCAAAAAATGCGGTCAGGTTGCAGAAGTCGAGTGTCTGGCGCACCGCCGGGCTATGGGCGACGATCGACAAGTCGATATTGCGACGGGCTGCTTCGCGCTTGGCCAGCAGGAGTAGCTGGAGGCCGGCGGTGTCGATTTCTGCAACTTGGGAGAGGTCCAGTTCGAGTGCGTCGGCGCTCTCGAGTGCCGAGATTAATTGCTGTTTTTGTTCCATCGCATGATAAATGGTCAGGTCTTCGTGTATTGCAAGACGCTTGCTCATGGCCATGGTGTCTCCTAAAACAACTCGATTTTTTGCGATGCGGCGGTCGCGCTGCTGCCGGGAGATTGCTTCAACGCCTGGTGGTGGCTGACTCGTTGAGTGTTCATCACATAGGATGCATAAATTTGGTCGAGATGTTCGGCCAACGGCGTGTACGTGAAGTTTTCGTCGTCGGATGCCGCGAGGCGACGAGCCAGGATGGCGGCATGCTGATCGAGTTTGAGCAATGCATTTTGGACTTGCTCGATCTGCTGCCGGGTGATGTCCTGAAACTGGACGCTGGCGAGGACGTCCATGAACATGCGGCCCAGTTCAGAGCTGGAATCCTTGACTGTCGCCAAGACGTTCAGTTCGTGGTCGAGCAGTTGTTGATAGCTGTTTCCGAGGTTGCCTAATTGAGTCGAAAACTCGGTCAGTGCAGCGCGCTCGGCTTCAACGTTGCTATTGGCCAATTTGTCCTGGAATTGTTGTCGAATCGAGTCCGCAACGGCATTGATGCCGGTGTTGATCTTGTTGACGGCGGCATCGGTTTCGGTTGAGAGCTTCCGTACTTCATCGGCAACCACGGCAAATCCTCGCCCCGCTTCTCCGGCTCGGGCTGCTTCGATCGCCGCGTTGAGCGCCAGGAGATTAGTCTGCCCGGAAATATCCTTGATCAGTTGTACGAGTTTGCCTAGATCCTGGGCCTGTTGGACGACTTGTTCGATCCGGATCTGGTCGGCGTTGGCTTCCTCGATCCGTCGGCGGATATAGGTCTCCATCTTTCTGATCAGAATCTGGTTTTCCGAGATATGGGATTGCGAATCTGCAGCTATTTCGGAAGATTCGTTCGATGTCTGGACAACGAAGCTATCGAGCCTGCTTACTACGGTGTCAGTCGATTGCAGACGTTCGGCAATGTCATAGGCGGCTTTTTCGGTTTCCTGAACAATGGCGTCGAGCTGCTTGCGCAGGACTTCGTTGAAGCCGCTGATGCTTTCCAGCTCCTTGGCGACTTCGGAGCCCACCGTTTCGACGTTGGTCACCTTGTCCATGATGGTTTCGCTCTGACTGCTCAAGCCGAACATCATGTCGCGATAGAAAGCCATCGAAACGGCACGATTGGCAAGATGCGCGAAGCTGACCAGAAGTACCGAACCGATGGCGTCGCCCAGTGGTGAGGTCAAGCCCAGTATGGGCAGGAAGGTGGCATGAAACCAGTCATTGAGAAAATACACTGCGACAAAGGCGCCGATGGCAACAATGATTGCTACCAGCAGGGTTCGTTTCAGTAGATTGCTGACTGGCATTCGATACTCCTAGCGCAAGACCAGTTTGATCGTGTTGAGCAATTCGTCTGCGGTTGCTGGTTTGACGATCCAGCCAGACGCACCGGCTGCTTTTGCCTCAAGCTTGCGCGATTGTTGTGACTCGGTGGTCAGGAACAGGATGGGGAGGAAACGGTAGGAGGGCAGTTTGCGGACTTCCTTGATCAATTCGATTCCATTCATACCCGGCATGTTCAGATCGGTGATCAGCAGATCAACCTTGACCCCTGCTTGGAATTTACGCA
>DAIMCQ010000084.1:0-14458 GCA_036726285.1 Azonexus sp. | reverse complement strand
AGCTCCTGACAGGGAACTCGGCGCCAATCCGGGGCAATTTTTTCGCACCCGCCCGGCCAAAAATTCCAAAGGAATATCAGGTAGTTAGCCGGGACATCCAGGCCAAACCGGCTGCGGTGGTTGTCGCCGGTCGATATTCGCAACCGACCCAGCCGCCGTAACCAAGCCGATCAAGTAAGGCAAACAAATAGGCATAGTTGATTTCGCCGCTGCCCGGCTCGTGACGTCCGGGATTGTCGGCAATCTGGATGTGCCCGATACGCCCGATATTGTTCTCCAGCGTCCGCGCCAGATCGCCGGCGATGATCTGAGCGTGGTAGATGTCGTACTGCAGGCGAACGTTGTCGCGCCCAATCGCCTCAAGCAGCACCAAGGCTTTGGCAACATCGTTCAGCCAGTACCCCGGCATGTCGATGCGACTGTTGATCGGCTCGATCATCAGCTCGGCACCAATCGTCGCCAAGCGATCAGCAGCAAAGCGCAGGTTGGCGATATAGGTCGCCTCCAATTCGGCCTCTTCGAACCCGGGCGGACGCAAGCCGGCCAGACAATGCAGGCGACGGCAATCGAGCTTGACGGCGTAGTCGAGCGCCAGTTCGACGCTGTCCACGAACTCATCCCGACGCCAGGGATGGCAAGCCAGGCCGCGCTCACCCGTCGCCCAGTTACCGGCCGGCAGGTTGAACAGCACTTGCTCGAGGCCGTGTTCGTTGAGCCAGCCAGCGACCTCGGCGGGCGAATGCTCGTACGGCGAAAGATATTCGACCCCCTTGAAGCCAGCCGCCGCCGCCCGCCCGAAACGCTCGGGGAACGGCTCTTCGGTAAACAGAAAACTGAGATTGGCGGCGAACTTTGGCATGTCGATGACAGTCAGGGAAAGAGCACAAAAGTATAATCCGCCGATACCAAGGAGAGAGTACCGTGAGCGAGACCCAGAAAAACAGTGAAACAGAACGCAAGGGCAACCGCCTGTCGAAGATCGTCACCCGGACCGGCGATGCCGGCACCACCGGCCTCGGCGACGGCAGCCGGACGACCAAGGACAGCCTGCGCATCGACGCCATCGGCGAAGTCGATGAGCTGAACTCCAGCCTCGGCCTGCTGCTCTGCGAAGACCTGCCGGCCCGAGTGCGCGCCGCATTGCTCGACATCCAGCACGATCTGTTCGACCTGGGCGGCGAACTCTGCCTGCCCGGCATGAGCATCATGAAGGATGCCCAGGTCGCCCGGCTTGAGGATCTGGCCGACGAGTTCAATCACGACTTGCCGATGCTCAAGGAATTCATCCTGCCCGGCGGCACCCGCCCGGCCGCGCTGGCCCACCTGTCGCGCACGATTTGCCGCCGCGCCGAACGGGCCATGGTGCATCTGCACAATAGCGAGCCGCTGTCGGAAGCCGCCCGCCGCTACATCAACCGCCTGTCCGACCTGATGTTCATCCTCGGACGCGTGCTCAACCGGGCCGGCGGACGCGGCGACGTGCTGTGGCAAAAAGGGAAAAACGCCGAATGAGCGCCTGCGTGATCGGCCACATCACCGTCAAGGATGCGGCGAAGTGGGCGGAATATCGTGCGCAAGTGCCGGCCACGCTGGCCCCTTGGGGCGCCGAACTGCTGTTTCGGGGCGGCCAGGCCAGCCTGTTGAGCGGCGAACACCGGCACAGCGACACGGTCGTCATCCGCTTTCCCGATCGGGCCGCCGTCGACGGCTGGTACCAGTCAGCCGCCTACCAGGCCCTGATCCCGCTGCGCAGCGCGGCGGCCGAAGTGGACCTGATTCAGTTCAGTGACTGAGGCCCAGGCCCGACTACCGAGACGGCATTAGACGACGGCAGGCTCAGCCGCCGACTGCACTTCTTCGGCAATCGAAACCCAGCGCCCCAAAGTCGCCGCCAGCGCATCTTGGGAGATCGGCTTGGAAATGTAGTCGTTCATGCCAACCTCGAGGCAATGTTCGCGATCACCTTTGACCGCATTTGCCGTCATGGCGATGATTGGCAGAGTGCAGCCCTGTTTTCGCAAGGCCGCAGTGGCCTCGTAACCGTCCATTTCCGGCATCTGGCAATCCATCAGGATCGCCGCGAAGGACGCTTCGTTCACCTTGGCAAGCACCGCCAGGCCATTGCCGACCACGGTGACATCCTTGTAGCCCAGCTTGGCCAACAGGCGCAGAGCGACCATCTGGTTAACCGGGTTGTCCTCGGCCAGCAGCAGCCGGGCGCCTTCCTTCCTCGCCGTCGTCACCGGTGCAGCCCCGGGCTTGTCGCTCGCCTCGTCGGGAGCCACCCCTTGTTCTACCGGCAATCTGACCCAGAAACAGGAGCCGCTTGCGGTATCGGATGTAACGCCGATCTGACCGCCCATCAACTCGGTCAATTGTTTGCTGATCGCCAGGCCGAGGCCGGTGCCGCCAAATTTGCGCGTGGTCGAAGCATCTGCCTGGGAAAAGGCAGAGAAAAGACGCCGCTGGGTCTCGGCCGGAATACCGACGCCGCTGTCCGACACCTCGAACAGCAACTGCGAAGAACCGGCCTCGGACTCGACCACACTGACAGCCAGGCGAATCTGGCCATGCTGGGTAAACTTGAGGGCATTGCCCAGGAAATTGTTGAGAATCTGGCGCAATCGCGTCGGGTCGCCCCGTACCCAGACCGGCACCGCCGGGTCGATCATCTTGAAAAAGATCAAGCTCTTTTCACTGGCGCGAATGGCATACAAGGAGGCCAGGTCGGACAAGACACCGTGCAGGTTGTAGTCGATCCGTTCAAGTTCCAGCTTGCCGGCCTCGATCTTCGAAAAATCGAGAATGTCGTTGATGATCGACAGCAGCGATTGCGCACTGTTGGCGATCACCTCGGCATTGTGTCGCTGCTGCGGCGTCAGGTCGCCATCGAGCAGCAACTCGGTCATGCCGATCACGCCATTCATCGGCGTGCGGATTTCATGTGACATCGTGGCCAGAAAATGGCTCTTTGCCACATTCGCCGACTCAGCCTGCTCCTTGGCCGCCTCCAGCTGAAAACGCACGGCCTCGATGGTGGCCAGGGAACGGGAGAGCATGGCGAACAGCGCCACCGCAAAAATGCTGATCGCCGCCGCCAGCCAGAGAACCGCCCGGCGGTGCGCCTGATACGGTGCCAGCACGGCATCGACGGCTTCACCGACGACAATGATCAAGCCATATTCGGGCAGCTTGTAATAGCCGTAGATCCGTTCGACCCCGTCGGCCTGCGATTGATAGCGCACATTGCCACTTTCGGGCGAGTCGGCCTCCAGATAACGCCGCCCGGTCAGCGCCCGACCATAGCTCGCCTCATCCACGGGGTAACGCGCCTCGAACTCACCCGAGTTGCGCACCAGCGACATGACGCCGCCGTCGCGAATCTGCAGTTTCTCGGCAAACTGGGAGAACAGTTCCGGGCTGACCGAAACCACCAATACGCCGTCAAACGCGCCCTGACGCAAAATCGGACGCGTAAACTGGATCGACCACTTGCCGGAAACCTTGCCCTTGAGCGGCTTGCTGATGAAAAGGCGATCCGCCCCGTTGGCATCCTTGTGAACCCGGAAGTGTTCCCGCTGACTCAGGTCGGTACGATCGGTCGGCTTTGCCAGATTGGAAAAGGCAAGGAAGCCCTCACGATCGATCACCGCCACCTGGAAGGTCAGATCCTCGATGGTCTGCTGCCGACGCCGCACCAGTTCGGCAAAGAGTGCCCAGTCGCCATCCCATTGCGCCCGGGTATCCTGAACCAATTCGTCGATCCGGCGCAGCGTCGATTTCGAGTATTCGGCAAACACCTGGGCGCGCACCAAGGTCCGCATTTCCGCTTCCTGCAGAAAAGTCTCCTGGCTGCGGCTCAACTCGTAATACGCCACGACCCAGACCAGAAGCAGACAGGCAAGAATGCCCAGCGTCATTTGCAATCGAAGAATGCGACCCGATCGATTCATGCTGTCCTTGTGTGAAAGCTCATCATAGGATGAGGCCGGCAGCGCCGGTTCGGCTGCCGATCAGCACATACTGCTACCAATTTTCCGGAGCGGCAACCATCAAGACAAAGGGCCTGACAGCGTCACTGCCAGGCCCTTGAATTGGCGGAGCCAAAAAATCAGGCTGCCGCCTCAGCCACCCGACGGGCACGCACGGCAGCGGCCAGCTGATCGAGCACCTTCAGGCTGTCGTCCCAATTGATGCAGGCATCGGTGATGCTCTGGCCGTAGGTCAGCGGCTTCTCCGGCGACAGGTCCTGACGCCCTTCGACCAGGTGCGACTCGACCATGACCCCGACGATACGTTCTTCGCCGGCCGTCAGCTGGGCGGCAACGCTGTCGCTGACTTCCATCTGCAATTTGTACTGCTTGCGGCTGTTGCCATGCGAGAAATCGACCATCAGGCGGGCCGCCAAGCCGGCCTTGGCGATTTCGTTGCAGGCCGCGTCGACACTCGCCGCATCGTAGTTCGGTTCCTTGCCACCGCGCAGGATGACGTGGCAGTCCTCGTTGCCCACCGTCGAGACGATCGCGGTGTGGCCGGACTTGGTGACCGACAGGAAATGGTGCGGCGAATTGGCCGAGCGGATCGCATCGACGGCGATGCGCATATTGCCATCAGTACCGTTCTTGAAGCCGACCGGACAAGAGAGGCCGGAAGCCAGTTCGCGATGCACCTGCGACTCCGTGGTCCGGGCGCCGATGGCGCCCCAGGCGATCAGGTCGGCGGTGTATTGCGGCGTGATGGTATCGAGGAACTCGGTCGCACACGGCAGATCCATCTCATTGATTTCGAGCAGGATCTTGCGCGCCAGGCGGATACCTTCATTGATGCGGAAAGTATTGTCGAGACGCGGGTCGTTGATCAGCCCCTTCCACCCCACGGTGGTCCGCGGCTTTTCGAAGTAGACGCGCATCAGGACGACCAGATCGTCCTTGTACTTCTCGGCTTCCTTGCACAGTTTCCGGGCGTACTCCATGGCGGCATCGTAATCATGGATCGAGCAGGGACCGATGACCACCAGCAGACGATCATCCGCACCATGCAGAATGCGGTGGATTGCCTGACGGGCGACATAGGTGGTCTGGGCAGCGCGATTGGATACCGGATACTCGCGAAAAACGTGTGCCGGCGGCACCAGTTCCTTGATTTCCTTGATACGGATGTCGTCGGTATTCGGTTTGCTTTGCGGCGTCATGGCCAGCCCCATTCAGAAAGTGCTTTAAAAGCGCCATTCTACCGGATGCGCCAGGAAGATTTCGATGTCGAGCCATGGCCCGAACCATCTCACGGCCCAAGCAAGCATGCAGCGCCGGCTTGACCGGCTTATGGGTACCGCCCCCACCGCGCGCCAGTCGCCCGATCAGCGACCGGCCGAAGCAGGATAGGCGGCTCGATCCCCCCGGCTATTTGACCTGCTTTTCGTACAACGCCACGACCCCTTCCATTTCTTCCAGGATACGTTCGCTGCTGGTCGCCACCGCCTGCTGCGGCCGCTTGTCGCCATTGCTGCGCTGCTCTAGGGCATTTTCGAAGAAGAACCACTGCTGCTTGACCAGATCGAGGCTACTAATGACCGCGGGGGTATTGCCAGCCGCACTGGCCAACTCCTGCTGCGCGACAGTGAACTCCTGACGCGCTTTACTCAACTCGCTGGCGCTCGTCGCATCGCCGACTCCCCAAGCCTGCGCTTGGTAAAGCTTGGCCATGCGCTGCGACAACATGCGTTGCCGCCCGGAAAGGGCCACCAGGCGCCCGGCGCTGCCCGGCGACAGTTTTTCCAACTGCGCCGTACCTTGATGCGCCAGGGTCAAAACCTGCTCCGATAGCTCAAGCACCTTGCGGCCACTCGCCATCGAGGGAGCCGAACCGATCAGCAGGTCCTTGTAGGCCAGCCAGCTTTTTTCGAGTTTCAAATAGGTTTCGCGAATCTCGGGCGATGGCGCGAAATTCTTCAACTCAACCAATTGGCGGTCAAACTGGGCGATCGAGGTATCGAGAATCTTCTTCGAGCGCTCGACATCGACCGCTTGACCGATCTGGAAATACGCCTTGGCCATGCGCTGCGACAACATTCGCTCTCGCCCGGCCTTGTTGATGGCTGAATTGAGATCAGCAACCTGGGCCTCAGCCCAGCTACCTGTCAGGCAAAATGCCACGACCAGGAGACAGTGCAACAATTTCTTCATGGGGCGACCACCACGACTATGCGGAAGACGCCAAAATATACGCGAATCGACCGGCCAGACCATGACTTGCATCAACACTGTGACAAAACCGATGCAACCCGATGACAAATACGCCCTCAGGGGAGAGATCGCCAGGAATGCACGCCCGACCAATTACCCGCCAGAAACCGCTCCAAGGACAATAGAATCGGGATAGGGCGAATAACTCCGTGCGCCCCCCGAAGACCGGCATACAGGCCTTCCGCCAGCAAGGGATAGACCACTGGAACCCGGCTCCGCCGCAAGGGCCGCAACCGGGATTACGGCATCTGGGTCAGATAATTGGCAATCGCGACAATCTCGTCGTTCTTGAGGCTGGCGGTAGCAATCGACATCAGCTGATTGTTACGCACGCCGGTCTTATCGCGATAGCGCGTCACCGAGGTCTGCAGATAGGACACCTTTTGCCCGGCCAGGCGCGGGATCGTCTCGTTGCCGCGCGCCTGCTCGCCGTGGCAACGGGCGCACAGTTTTTCGAACAGCTCCTTGCCTCGGCCAATCTGGCTGGAATCGCCTCGCGAGGGAGCAACCGGCATGCTGGCATAAAAGGAAGCCGCCTGAAGACGCTCCTCGTCCTTGAGCACCTTGATCAAGCCCTGCATGAACTGATCCTTGCGCTCGCCGGAACCAAATTTACGGATTTGCTCCAGCAGGTAGGCAGGATTCTGGGCAGCCAGATTCGGTACATCCGGCAGCTTGCTGATCCCTTCCTCGCCATGGCAATTGGCACAAAAGAAGGTGACTTTCTTGCCGGCATCGACGGCTCCTCGCAAAGCAACCGAATCGGACTGCAGCGTTCTGAGACGCTCCTGCGACGTCTGTTCAGCCACCGCCGTACCGCACGCCATGACCAGAGCAGCCGCCCAAATCAATCCTCGCATCAAATCACCCTCCCATGTTAAGGGGATAATTATGCCGTTCCGCCCACCGTCAGTCCATCGATACGCAAAGTCGGTTGTCCTACGCCGACCGGGACGCTCTGCCCATCCTTGCCGCAAGTACCGACCCCGGGATCGAGTCGAAGATCGTTGCCGATCATCGAAACCCGGGTCAGCGCATCCGGCCCGTTGCCGATCAGGGTGGCGCCCTTGATCGGCCGCGTCACCTTGCCATCCTCGATCAGGTAGGCCTCGCTCATCGAGAACACGAACTTGCCGCTGGTGATATCGACCTGACCGCCACCGAAATTGGCGGCGTAGATGCCCTTCTTGACCGACTGGATGATCTCCTGCGGATCGTGCTCGCCGGCCAGCATCATGGTATTGGTCATGCGCGGCAGGGGCAGGTGGGCGAAGGATTCGCGCCGACCGTTGCCGGTCGGGGCAACGCCCATCAGGCGGGCATTCAGGCTGTCCTGAATGTAACCCTTGAGAATGCCGTCCTCGATCAGCACATTGCGCTGGGTGGTGTTGCCCTCGTCGTCGATATTGAGCGAACCGCGCCGGTCGGCAATGGTGCCGTCGTCGATCACCGTCACCCCCTTGGCGGCAACGCGCTGGCCGATGCGGCCGCTGAAGGCGGAACTGCCCTTGCGGTTGAAATCGCCTTCCAGGCCATGGCCAACGGCTTCGTGCAAGAGGATGCCAGGCCAGCCGGAACCGAGCACTACCGTCATCTGGCCGGCCGGCGCCGCTTCCGCCTTGAGGTTGACCGAAGCCTGATGCACCGCCTCCTTGGCATAGCGCATCAACACTTCGTCATCGAAATAACCGAAATCGAAACGACCGCCGCCGCCCGAGGCGCCTTGCTCGCGCTTGCCGTTTTCCTCGATGATCACCGAGATCGAGCAGCGCACCAGCGGTCGGATATCGGCGGCCAGCCGGCCATCCGAACCGGCAACCAGGATCACTTCATACTCGCCGGCTAGCGAAGCCATGACCTGCACGACGCGCGGATCGAGCGCCTTGGCGAAACCTTCCAGGCGCTCCAGCAGCTTGACCTTGGCCGCAGCCGGCAGCGAAGCGATCGGATCGTTCGGCACATACAGGTTGCGCGCCGCCGCCACATGCTTCAAGGCCGGCACGCTGCCGTTCTGCCCGGCCGCGGCAATCGCCCGTACCGCCGAAGCGGCATCGCCCAGCGCGCGCGAACTGATGTCGTCGGAGTAGGCAAACGAGGTCTTTTCGCCGGAAATGGCGCGCACGCCGACGCCCTGGTCGATATTGAAACTGCCCGACTTGACGATGCCCTCGTCGAGGCTCCAGGCCTCGGAACGGGAATACTGGAAGTAGAGGTCGGCATAATCGACCTGATGCGTCATGATCTGACCGAAAGTGCGCGACAGGTCGCTTTCGCTCAGGGCGAAAGGCGCCAGCAGCAGGGATTCGGCTTGCGCCAGTGCGCTGTGTTTGCTCATTGAAACTCCATCAAAGAATTCGGTGGGCGAGTGCCGGCAGGCTCTCGCGAATTTCGGCAATGCGGGCATGGTTGAGATCGGCGATGGCGATACCCGGCCCTTTCATCTTGCGGTCGAGAATCTCGCCCCAAGGATCGATGATCATGCTGTTGCCGTGCGTCTGGCGGCCGCTTTCATGTCGCCCTCCCTGTCCGACCGCCAGGACATAACATTGGTTCTCGATGGCACGGGCGCGCAGCAGCACGTCCCAGTGTGCACGGCCGGTGGTGTCGGTGAAGGCCGCCGGGACGAGGATCAGGTCGACCGGCGACAAGGCCCGATAAAGCTCGGGAAAGCGCAGGTCGTAGCAGATCGACAGCGCGATGCGGCCGAAGGGCGTGTCGATGGCGACCGGCTCGTTGCCTGGTTCGATGAAGGCCGACTCGTTGTAGGACTCGTCGCCCTTCTTGAAGCCGAAAAGATGAATTTTGTCGTAGCGCGCCACGCAATCGCCACCGTCGTTGAAGACCAGCGTGCTGTTGCGCATCAGGTGCGGCTGGGTGGTGGACAAGGGGATCGAACCGGCGACGAGCCACACCTCGTGGCGGGCCGCTGTCGCCGCCAGCCAGTCCTGGATCGGGCCATTGCCATAGGCCTCGCGGGCCCGCACCCGGTCCGCATCGACGGCGCCGATCACGGGGAAATATTCCGGCAGGACCACCAACTGAGCGCCCTGATCGACCGCCTCGGCAACCAGCCGGCCGGCGGTTTCCAGGTTATCGGCGACGCGCGGCCCGGAAATCATCTGCAGGGCGGCAATGCGGCAATTCTGTTTGTTCAAGGTTTGCTTTCCTCGTCAGGCTTCAATCTCACATCCGGCAGGAACTCGCCGGCCTTGTCAACCTTGGGGTCGCCCCAGCTACCGGTGACATGATAACGATAGCTGAACAAGCGATTCAGCGGTTTTTGCAGCACCGTGTTGGCCACCAGCGCCGCTGCCCCGACTACCGGGTTGATCAGCGCTGCGGTACCGACCGCCGCCAGGCTGCCCACTTCGGGCCGGACCAGCACGGTCAGATCCTGGGTTTCGTTCTTCAGGTCGGTCTCGCCATTCATCTCGACCTGCACCGCCGGCCCGTTGATGCGCAAGGCATCGACGGTGCGCATGATGCCTTTGCGGACCGACAGCTTGCCCTCGATGCTGTCGAAGGCCAGGCCATCGCTGAAGATATCCCGGAAATCGAGGGTCAGGCGGCGCGGTAGGGATTGCAGTGAAATCAGGCCAAGCAGCTTACCCACCCCCGGCTCCAGCTTGTTGAACTGGCCCTTTTCGGCGCTCACCGCCAGCTGGCCGGTCAACGACGGGTAATGGATGCTGGTCAGCGGTCCGGCCCATTGCAGATCGCCGCTCAACGTCGCCGTACCGCGCCGGACGGCGTCGGCATAGCCCAGCCGGTCAAGCAGTTTGCCGATATCGCGGGCATGCAGTTCGAAATCGAGGCGAGTCTGGTGGCGGCCGGCATTCAGCCAGCTCCCCTTGCCCTTCAAGCTGCCGTCCGGATTCTGCAGATTCAGCGTATCGAGGTTCCAGGCCCCCTTGTCGTTGCGCGCCCGCAGTTCGAGCTTGCCGAGCGAGCGTTCGCCGACCCGGAAGTCGTCGACCGACAGGCTCATGCCGGGCAGCGAGTTGAGCAGCGTCGAGTTGGCATCGCCGGCCTCTGTCGCCTGGCGAATGTACAGGCGCTTGAAATTGCCTTCGACCCAACCTTCACCGGCGCTGCGCCAGAAAATATCGCCCGCCGCTTCGCGAGTATTGAGGCCGATCTGCCAGCCGCCGTCGCGTGGCCGCAGGCTGGTTTCGACCTGGCTGTAATCCCGGCCGAACAGATGCAGCACACCAGTTTTCAGGGTCACGACGCTGAGCGGCATCGCCTCGCCCGCCCCCGCTTCGCCGCCCGATGCGGCATCGGACAGGAAATTGCGCCAGACATCGGCATTGATCTGCGGTGCGGCAACCCGGATGGCCAGGCCCTTTTCCGGCAGGCGGGCGTCGGCATCGCCGACCGCCAGCACGCCGCGCTCAAGATTATCCTGGCGGCGCACGATGATGCCCTGGGCCAACTTGCCCAGGCTGATCCGGTACTGTTCGCGACTGGCATCCGGCGTCGTGCGTTCGATGCGCAGCGGCAAAGCGATCAACGCACTCTTGTTCAACGGTTCGGGTAGCGGCGAGCTGACGCCCAGCAGATCGGAGGTCACCACCACTTCGGCATTGCGCCGGCGGATGTTGATCTCCGCCTTCCAACCGGCATTGCCGCTCAAATGGTTGAGCAGCGGCCAGCCAAAGTGGCTGCTGACTTCGCCCACCTGGGCCGTGCCGGTTGCCACCACACCGACCTTCTCGCCAACACTCTTGACCTGCACCTTGAGCGGCCCGCCAAAGACCCGGCCGCTGACATCCTGCGCGGCAATCGTGTTTTCGGTCAGGGCCAGACGGCCATTGACCTGATGGATCGGCGGCAAACCGGGCACCACCTGCAACTGATTGTTCTGGATGTGATAGTTGCCGCGCATCCGGGTATCAAGCGGATGGCGCAGCGGGATATCGAGTTCGAGATCGAGCCGGCCGTTGCCGACCGCCTTCATGCCCTCGGTGAAGCGATCGATCTTGTCACCGACCGGGCTGCGGTCGATGAAGCGGAAAAACTCGCTGGTCGGCCCTTGCGCCGCACCGCGTACGAAGAGCATTTCCTCGTGCGACTCGAAATCGGGAATCGACACGGTAACGCCGGAAAGCCTGGCGCCGAGAATACTGCCCTTGCTCGCCTCGACCTTCATGCCGATGCCGAAACTCATGTCGCCCTCGATGCCTTCGATGGTCGGCCAGCCCTCCGCATAGTCGATCCGCGCATCCTTGGCTTTGGCGGTGACCAGGAACTTGCCGGTGCTGCCGTCGCGGAAGGGGAAATCCTTGAGATTGCCCTTCAGGGTCAGTCGGCCGTCGTAACCGAGGCCGCCGACAATGCCGCGGCGCAACCAGGCCCGTGCCTCGGCATTGACCGCGTGCGGCATGTAGCGCCAGACGGCCCGGCCATCGCCGCGATCGACATTGGCGGTCAGATCGATGACGCCCGGACCATCGCCGGTATAGAGATAAGTGCCGCGTGCCGAGCCCGCCGCATCCGGGCCGGCGAACTCCAGCTTCTCCAGCCTGACGTCCAGCCCGCTGCTACCGTTTTTCCAGGTCGCCCGCGCCTTGAGCATATCGAGCGCGATATCCGGCTCGGGAAACACCGCCGGCAACGACAAGCCGGAGGCTGCCGAAGCCAGGGTCAGCTCCCCGCCCTTCTCGCTCAGGTCGATCAGGCCGGTCAGGCCGCTGGCACCGGGGAAATAGCCACCGGCGAGAATCCCCAACTGGTCGAACGAAGCCTTCAGCGAATAACGCTTCAGAGCATCCTCTTCGACGCCCCAACTGGCCCGCAACTCGGCGATCCGCCCCTGTGGCTTGTGCAAATCCAGCAGTTCCCTGCTACGCGGATCGAGCGGCATGTAAGCCGCCAGGCGCCCCAGTATGCCCAGATCGAGGAAACTGGCACTGGCCGTGCCGACCACCGCCGCAGTACGCGGGTCCTGCCGCCAGTCCACCTGGAAATCGGTCGGCGCCACCCGCATGCCATCCCGCGTCAGCAACTCGACCTTGTGTCCGGACACGCGCCAGGCATCGGTTTTATAGCTGCCTTCGAGGCGGCCCCGCATGCTGGCCAGATCGAGTTCCGGCAACTTGCGGCCAAGACGCAAACGCAACTCCTCCAGCGCCACATCGGCCGTCAGCTTGCCGCCGCCGTCCTGCAGATCGCCCCAGATGCGCAAGGCCCCCCGTCCCTGCGGCAGGTAAACCGGGTAATCGACCCAATTCCGCCAGCCGGCGAGGTCGGCATAATCGAGTTCGATGAAGACTTTTCCGGCCAGACTATCGAGCGCCTCGCCGATATCGCCCTTGACCTCGCCGCGAATGTCGATGCGCGCCGCCAGTTCGGCCGGCGGTGCCGCCGACAGGCCGAAGCGATGACGCCGGCCGCTGTTGTCGAGGCCGAACTGCAGGTCTTCGAGCACCAATTGCGGCGCCTTGCGCAGCCGGTCATCCCAGACGATGGTCGCATCGCGGATACGGATATGTTTCTGTTCGAGCACCCACTGGGCAAAGGTCGGATCGCTCTCCCCCTCGGCCTCCATGCCGGCCACGGTAATCTTGCCATCGACATCGCGCCGCACATGCAGCACCGTGCCGTCGAAAGCGAGCAGCGACAAGGTCGGTCGCAAACGCCACAAGGTCTGCCAGGAAAGCACGCTCTCCACCCGCTGCAGCGAGAAAGCCAATTGTCCCTGGCGATCAAAAACCTGCACCGCGTCGAGCACCAGGTCGGGATTGAGACCTTGCCAGCGGGCCGTGATCTTGCCGATCTTGACCGGCTGGCCGGCGGCATTCGAGGCCATCTGCTCGATCTGCGCCTGGTAGTCCCCCACCCGCGGCAAAACCGCGTAACGCAAGGCCAGCACCAGGCCGACGAAGAGCAGCCAGGCGGCAAACAGCCCCCAGCCGAGGAGGCGCAAGGCGCGCGCCACCGCCGGCCGGGCCAGTACAGGCCACAACCAATGCAGACGGTGATAGACGGCCGAACGGACTTCCTGTCGGCAAGCCGGCTCAATCACGCGTCAAACCGCTTTGCCAGAAAGAGTCATAGATCACTACAATCGAAAATTCGCCAAAACGCTAATTCTATCCTTTTCGGCAAAGTTGCCGCCCGGGGAATCCCATGGAACATACGCTCGACCCACGCTGGCAGCCGGCCCTCGCCCTCAGCCGCTATCTCGCCAACCTGCTGCAGGCCCGCCCGGCGCTGGTTCCGGAGCTGGCCGCGACCTGGCTGCAGCCGCTTTCCGAAGACCTGCTGCTGGCGCCGCTCAATCGCCAGTTCGCCGACGATGACGCCGTCAAATCGGCACTGCGCTGCCTGCGCCAGCGCGCCATGGCCCACATCGCACTGCGCGATCTGTGCGGCCTGGCGCCGCTCGCCGAGGTGGTCGAGAGCATGACCCTGCTCGCCGACGTGACGACCAATTTCGCCCTCGACCACTACCACCGCCAGCTCGCCGCCACCTATGGCGAGCCGCTCGACAAATCCGGCCAGCCGCAACGCCTGCTGGTGATCGGCATGGGCAAGCTGGGCGGCCGCGAGCTCAACGTCTCGTCCGATGTCGACTACATCTTTGTTTACCCTGAAGAAGGCGACACCAACGGCAAGAAGAGCATCGAAAACTACGACTTCTTCACCCGCCTCGGCAAACGCGTCATCGGCGCCCTCGGCGACCTCACCGCCGACGGCCAGGTCTTCCGCGTCGATATGCGCCTGCGGCCAAATGGCGATTCCGGCCCGCTGGTCTGTTCGCTCGATGCGCTGGAAAATTACTTCATCACCCAGGGTCGCGAGTGGGAACGCTACGCCTGGATCAAGTCGCGGGTCATGAACACCGGCGCCAATGCCGAGGGTGCCGCGCTCGGCGGCTGGATGGAAGCCCTGCGCCGGATCTCGCGCCCCTTCGTCTTCCGCAAGTATCTCGATTTCGGTGCGATCAACGCCATGCGCGACCTGCATGCGCAGATTCGCCGCGAAGTCGCCCGCAAGGACATGGCCGATCACGTCAAGCTCGGCCCCGGCGGCATCCGCGAAGTCGAATTCATCGCCCAGGTCTTCCAGCTGATCCGCGGCGGCCGCGACCCGGCGTTGCAGATTCGCCCGACGCTCTCGGTGCTCAAGCTGCTGGTCGAACGCAAGCTGATCCCGCCGGAAACCGAGCAGGAACTGCGCGAGGCCTACGTTTTCCTGCGCCGCGTCGAACA